>CAZEVF010000001.1:0-1443 GCA_964515845.1 uncultured Candidatus Saccharibacteria bacterium
AACACATCGAGGAAGTCAAAGCCGAAGAAGAGCGCCAAGCTCGCAAAGCCGAGAACAAAGCCCTCGAAGCTGCCGGCGAGAAGCCAAAAGGCGCTGCGCCTGTCACTCGTCCGAGAATTGAACGCCGTGGCAAAAAATACCAGGCTGCTGCGCAACAAATCGAGGCTGGCAAAGTCTACAGCCTGAAAGATGCGCTTGAGCTCGCTGCTAAAATCAACCCGACCAAGTTCGCTGCCACCGTTGAAGCCCACGTTCGCCTCGGCGTCGACCCACGCCAAGCCGACCAAAACATTCGCGCCACCGTCGTTTTGCCTCATGGTAACGGCAAAACCGTACGCGTCGCCGTTTTCGCCCCTCTCGACGAAGCTAAGAAAGCCAGCGCTGCTGGCGCCGACATCGCTGAAGACGAGGAGTTCCTAAAGCGCCTCGAAAAGGGCCAGATCGACTTCGACGTCCTGATTTCTACCCCAGCCTACATGCCAAAGCTTGGTAAATTCGCTCGCTTGCTCGGGCCAAAAGGCCTGATGCCAAATCCAAAGGCCGGTACCGTCACTACTGACATTGAGCGCGCTGTCAAAGAAGCCAAAGCTGGTAAAGTCGAGTATCGCGTCGATAAGCAGGCCATCATTCATATCGGCCTCGGCAAGACTGATTTCGATCAAGCCAAATTACTTGAAAATGCCGAAACTTTCTTCGAGAGCTTGAAGGCACATCGTCCAGCTTCACTCAAAGGTAGCTATGTCAAGTCGATTTTCATCACGACTACCATGGGCCCATCAATCCCGGTCGAAAATAACTACAACTAGCTAAATCTGTCTATAAATAGTTAGAAAAGGCAATACCATTAAAAATGAAGATAGTGGTATGAAAACGAAACTTCTTAGAAAAGAAGAGCTAAATCATGATACTATTTTGCAACTGGCCAATGAGCTGAAAAATGGCAAGCTGATAGTCTTCCCAACAGATACAGTATATGGTATAGGAACCAATGCACTTGATGAAAAAGCTTGTGAAAAAGTATATGAAGCCAAAGGAAGACCCAAGCATAAACCATTGATCGTACTAATCTCAAGCATATCAATGCTGGATGATTTAATAGAAAGCCCGACCAAAGTAGAACAAAAACTAATTGACAGCTTTTGGCCAGGCCCACTAACTATTAAATTTAAAAAGGGAAATAAATCACTGCCAAAAATCATCTCAGCATGTGATGACTATGTGAGGATTAGGCTCGTAGCTGACGGCATAATTAGCCAGTTAATCAATATAGCTAAAGTCCCGGTAGTGGCTCCGAGCGCTAATCTATCAGGTAGCCCAACTGGGGTCAACATCAACGATATCGTAAATGAATTAGATCAAAAAGTAGATTATATCCTAGATTTTGGAACCATTAAAAACGATATCACTTCAACGATCGTTGAAGTGATAGATGAGAGCATCTAT
>CAZEVF010000001.1:1543-99227 GCA_964515845.1 uncultured Candidatus Saccharibacteria bacterium
CATTAAAAACGATATCACTTCAACGATCGTTGAAGTGATAGATGAGAGCATCTATGTCATAAGAGAAGGCAAAATAGCTAAAGCAGAATTAGGCAAAATAGCACCCATACGCAATTAGCTCAAAGCCTCCATCTAAAATTCACAGTATAAAGGACCACTCGCTCAGCCGGTGGTCCTTTATCTCTAATCTCCATTTGATAGTATCCTGACTTAGTCTCTTCCATTTTCTAGTATTTTATGCTATAATTATGCTGCCTTCATCTTTTTTGATGAAGAGTAGTACATTCACAAGGAGAGATTTTATGGAGAGGGAAAATTCAACTAACTCAAGGCAGGCCGTCTCAGACGAACAACGGTCTCGACTCAGCCTCATGCGTCAAGCTATGGGCATGGAACCTGAATCTGGCCTCAGTGGCGACAGCTTCCAACTACGATTAGTCCACGATAATTGGCTGAAAAACAATCCGAAGGCCAAAACCTGGTGTCATCGCAAACGCTTATCATTGCTCACTTTTTTTATTGGTGGATTCCTGCTAATGGTTAGCGCAACACTTTCGGTCAGTGACAATATTCCAGTCATCCTGCGCCCTATACCCGTCAGCTGTGCCATTTGCGCACTTGGCATCGTCGGTTATCTGATTAGTATCGCCATTCTGGAGCACCACTGGTGCAACTGGATAATAAGCCATCCGCTCGACCCCGAACACCCCTGGGTACATCCCAATGTCACCGAAGAATAGGAGGGAACATGATGACACATTTCGACACTTTTATCGGCTGGCTGGTCTATAATGAAAGCATCAAGCTGCCGATGCACCGTTTTCAACTCTTTATCGGCATTTCTATGGCTTTTGCCCTAGTCACGGACGTCATTTTTCCGTATTTTGCGCACGACAAGCTCACCCTGATAACTCATCCGGATTTTACTTTAGGTAGAGCATTTCTGCTCTTATCGGTTGGTTTACTGGGGATCGAGACGCTTTGGTTGCTGATTCGCTGGCTACTTTGGCTCAGAAAATGGCCTTTACGCTCGCAAATCACCCTGAAAAAACGCAATTTCCAGTAAAATCTCGGTTCCGGCACCCCGTCGGAACCTTTTTTCTTGCTTTTTTCGCTCATCTTTGCTATAATACAGATAGTTACCGAAGACCGTAGCGGAGATGATTTTAACGTATTTAGCTGGCCTCTAGGGCTATGTTTCGCGCCGAGCGCCGTCATACCCCACTTTTGCCAAAAATCGCTGAAATCGCCTCTTAAGTATGCTACCGAGGAAATTCTCTTATTTTGGTAACGAAAATTAACAACTTACTAGCAGTTTTGATGATGCGTTTTTACGCAAAATATTAACTATACCTAAGGAACTTTTTATGGCAATTTCAAAAGCAAAAAAGGATACTTTGGTTGCTGATTTGACTACTCTACTCTCTGACGCAAAGCTCACGGCTTTTGCGCGTTACCAGGGCTTGACTGTCGCCGAACTCCAAGAGCTGCGTAAAGCTGCTCGCGAGGCAGGCGTCAAAATCAAGGTCGTCAAAAACCGTCTCATGCGCGTCGCGATGAACGAAATCGGCGTCTATCAGGACACCGATACTACTGGTCTGACCGGTCAGCTCGTTTACGCGATTTCTAGCTCTGACGAAGTGGCTCCGGCTAAAGTTTTGGCAGAATTCGCCAAGACTCACCCAGCCCTCGAGCTCGCCGGTGGTTTCAACGACAGTGGTAAGGCCCTTGATCAGGCCGAAATCACGACCTTGGCTAAGATGCCGTCGAAGAACGAGCTTATCGCTCAGGTTGTCACCCAGCTGCTTTCGCCAGCTACCGACACCATTTCGGCGCTTTCTGGTGGCCTTTCCGGCATTATCTCCGGTTTGGAAGCCAAAGCCAACTAAGCAACCCCTCTCTATTAATGAGAATTCAAATGAGGATGATTCGTATTTGTGCAAGAAACTAAAAGAGCGACCAAGCTAGTCGCGAAGAAGGAGACACCCGTAAAGACGGGCTGTCGAGTGGGTTTCTTGAACAGATATGAATCATCCTCGTATAAATAACTTTTATCAGTAAAGGAAAATTATTATGGCTACAGATATCAAAGCATTGGCCGAACAATTGGTCAACATGACCATTCTCGAGGTCAACGAACTCAAAAACGTTCTTAAAGATGAATATGGCATCGAGCCAGCTGCTGCAGCTGTCGCTGTTGCTGCTGCTCCTGCTGAAGGTGGCGCTGCTGCCGATGAAGGCAAGTCAGAATTTGACGTCGTCCTCAAAGACGCTGGCGCACAGAAAATCGCTGTCATCAAGGCTGTCAAGGAAATTACCGGCCTTGGTCTTGGTGAAGCTAAAGCTATCGTCGATGGCGCCCCTGCAACTGTAAAGGAGAAAGTCAAGAAAGACGAAGCCGAAACCATGAAGAAGTCCCTCGAGGAAGCCGGCGCTACCGTCGAACTCGCCTAATTTCATTCGCTAGTAAGTTGCAAATCTCCACCAGATGTCTGGTGGAGATTTTGGTTGGGTCTAAACTCTAGCGCGCAACGCAGCACACACTATAACTCGTAGAACGACGATCGGCAACGATATCGTTTTGAACAGCCGAAAGACGGTTAGCGTAGCGATATTCGTTGCCTGTATTGCTGCTTACATACCACATAGATCCTGCGTATAGAGCTACATCCTCACCGTACACGAAGCATTCGATAATTATTCTTGAGAACTAGGCGCTAGAAGCCAGACAACGTACTGGGTAACCACTCCAGCGATCATTCGCACTACCTGCTGCATTAATTCCTACAGCACCGAAGTTCGCCAAGCTTGCAGATGCCGACGTAGAGCTATTGTAAGCAGCAGCCACCTGCGACCAATAATAACTGCCATTACCTACGTATCGCATAGATCCCGTATGTAAAGCCACATCTCCACTGCGCACGAAGTCTAGGGCTAAGACTATACTGTTCGGCCATTAAGGTGGCAGTTTACTGCTACCTTAATAAAAGCATCACACTTATGGTTGCTAATTTTTCTCATTTTGTGCTACACTGCCAAGCAGAGCCTAAAGAAGCCTCTGGACATTAATCTTTAGAGTATGGAGTGGGAAGGAGAACGGTTATGGATCTAAAGTCTATTCGTTTTCGAATCGCTTTATGGTTCGAGTGCATAATTGCAAAAGCTCGAATCAAAAGTGTTTCAGACCAAAATCTGAAACACAAATAACCTTTAATCCTATACTAGCAAAGTTTTACTAAATTGTCTATGCTTCTTGGGCTCTTTTTGTGCGCAGTGGGATGATCGTCTTAAACACCGGCTTTCTTAAGTATAATGGGATGGTAGGTGATGCTTGGTTACCATTGGGTGGAGTCTTTTCTGGCTCTACCTTGGCTGCTGGGTATCATCTAGATTTTAATGCTTCTAACCTTTATTCGTCGAACGGCCCAACGAATCGTTATGTAGGTTTCCCAGTACGTTGTCTGGCTTCTGGCGCCTGGTTCCTAAGTTATAATTATAAACATTTACCATAACCAGCATGTATTTTTTACAACATTATCCCGACCACTACTGTAAAATCAGTGGAAAAACAGTCAAAAATTTACATTGACTTTGGGCTTTAAGAGGTGTATCATGGTCTTAGAATAAAAGTTAATGACGGACTGGATGCGAGGTGATGTCTGAACTACCCGAAAAACAAATCAAGCGACTGCGTGGTCTAATCCAAGAGGCAGAGACCAATCTTGCTGCTGCCAAAGAGCTACTGATTTCCGTCCTTGGCGACGGGGAAGCTATTACTGCTCCTCGCGAAACCGTTGTCTCTAGTCCTGATGGTAAAATCATCGAAGGCGTCTTTGATGGCCAGATTATGATCGGCCCCGATGGTAAAAATTACCCTGTCCCAGCGAACTACGCTTCGAAGTCAAAGCTGATTGAAGGCGACATTCTTAAGCTTACTATTACACCAGAAGGTAGATTTCTCTATAAGCAAATCGGTCCGGTCGAGCGCAAAGCTGTCATCGGTACGCTTGTTCACCACGATGATAAATATTATATTGAAGTTGGTGGACGTGAATACGAGGTGCTTTACGCTTCCGTCACTTATTTCCATCTACGCGAAGGTAGCCAAGTTTCGGCTATTATTCCAGCTAATAATGAACAAGCTGCTTGGGCTGCCGTCGAGGCCGCCCTCTAGCAATGGCTGTCCTCTATCGCAAATATCGTCCGACCAAGCTCGAAGATGTCGTGGGTCAAGAGCAAATTACTCATACCTTAGCTCAGAGTCTAAAACAGCAAAAGCTCGCCCACGCCTATCTTTTCATTGGGCCCCGAGGTACTGGCAAAACTTCCGTCGCCCGGATTTTTGCTCACGCCGTTAATGGCTTTGATTACCAAGTCGAAGACAATTATCTCGATATTATCGAAATCGACGCCGCCTCTAATACTGGCGTCGATAATATTCGCGAACTCCGAGAAAAAGCCGTGATTGCCCCGACTAAAGGCAGATACAAAGTCTACATCATCGACGAAGTTCACATGTTGACTAAATCAGCCTCCAACGCCCTGCTTAAAACTCTTGAGGAACCTCCCGAACACGTCATCTTCATCATGGCAACCACCGACGCCCACAAAGTGCCGATCACGATTTCTTCTCGCACCCAAGTCCATACTTTCAAACTTGCCGACCCCGAGACCATGCAGAAGCACCTACGCAAAATCGCCGACGCCGAACAGATCAAAATCACCGACGACGCCCTAACAATTATCGTGCGTCGAGGTGGGGGCTCATTTCGTGACTCACTCAGCCTCCTCGACCAAATCGCCAACCTTTCCGACGGCGAGATTACAGCCGAAGCTATTACCTCAGCCCTTGGCCTGCCCGAAGATCAGGCCATCCAAAGCTTGCTCGAAGCTTATGCACATGCCGACCATACCGAAATCCATCACCTTTTGCAAGAGCTCTTGAATTCCGGCGTTAAACCCGAGGTTATCGCCAGCGAATTAATCGCAAAGATTATTGCGAACCCTGAGTCTAGCTTACTGTCGCTTCTAGCCAAGCTCCCTGAAGTCCAGCCACCTTTTCCCGAGGCGAAACTTCTGTTAGCTTTTTTAAGCAGTAATTCTACGCAGCCAACCGACCAACAACAGCCAATTGTTCAACAACAGCCTGCTTCTAGACAAGCCCCAGTACAGGCGAAGAGAACAGTGCCAAAACCCACCAATCCGACAGTACCAAAGCCCAATCCAGCGCCAGCCCCAATCAAAACCAAGGATAAAACCGAGATCGAGCCAGAACCTTCAACAACATCAGCCGAAAGTGTTGAAGCGACGCCAACCATACCTTCAACTCAGCCGAGGGGCGATTTCAGCTGGGACGATTTTGTCGCACGCGTTCAAGAGCAAAATGCAGCCGTCAGCAACCAGCTCGAAAAGGTTAATTATGAACTCACTGGCGACACCCTGCATCTCTATCCGAACCATAAGTTCACTAAAAATATCCTCGAACGTCCGGGGAATACTCAGATTCTAGTCCAACAGCTCGGTGGTTATAAACTCGTCATTCACGAACTCAACGAACAAAAAATACCCGAAGACGGTCAACTTTCACAAATCTCTGCTATAATGGGAGGAGTACAAGAGGTAAAAGGCGACCTGCCGTTCTAGGAGTGGTTGAGCTGCTGCGTCGATTATTTTAGGAGGTAAATGGAAGAGGTAAAGCCTAGTGGTGGTCGCGTTCCACCACAAGATTTGGAAGCCGAAAAATCATTGCTCGGCGCGTTATTATTGTCTGATACGGCTTTTCCGAACGTGCTTGAAGTAGTCAAAGCCGAGGATTTTTATGATCCGAGACACGTCCAAATCTTCCAAGGCATGACCAACCTTTTCAACGAGCATCGCCCAATCGACCTGATGACTCTCGCTTCCGAACTAAAGAAGCAGGGAACGATCAAAAACATCGGAGGCGCACCCTATCTTACCGAGCTCACTAATTTCGTCCCGACAGCTTCCCATGTCGAAGCTTATGCCGATCTAGTTTCCCAAGCTTCGATTCGCCGTCGACTAATTAAAGCTGGTACCGAAATTGCCAGCGCAGCCTATAATAATGGTGCTGAAATCGGCGAGCTCGTGGGTGCAGCTGAAAAAAGTCTCTTTGCCGTTTCCGATCAAACCGTGAAGTCCGAATATGTCGCGCTCGAAGATCTCCTGGTCGACGCTTATGATCGCATTGAAGAATTACATAAAAACGGTGGCGCCCTGCGTGGATTGAAGACCGGCTTTCATGACCTCGACAATAAAACTGCCGGTTTCCAAAAAGGCGATCTGATCATCATTGGCGCCCGTCCAGCCATGGGTAAAACTACTTTTGCCCAAAACTTAGCCTACAATGTCGCCACTCATAACGGTGAAGGTAAAGGCGTGCTCTTCTTCACTATGGAGATGGCGAACAACGAAATCGTCGACCGTATTGTCTCTGATATTTCTGGTGTTGATAACTGGAAAATTCGCAAAGGCAACCTTTCCGACGATGAATTTACGCGCATCGGCGATGCTCTAGGCGAAATGAACGAGGTTCCACTTTATCTCGACGATACTAGCTCTATGACCATTCTCGAGCTACGCAACAAGGCGAAACGCGCTTATCATGATCATAGTATTAGCATGATTGTGGTCGATTACCTGCAGCTGCTCCAGGGTTCCGATCGTTACGCTGGTAACCGTGTGCAAGAGGTTACCGAAATCTCGCGTGGCCTGAAGACTCTCGCCAGGGAACTAGAGGTCCCGGTCATCGCTCTCGCCCAGCTCTCTCGTGGCGTTACTGGACGTGACGATCCTCGCCCTGTCCTCTCTGACCTGCGCGAATCTGGCTCGATCGAGCAAGACGCCGACCTCGTCATGTTCTTGCATCGTCCCGACTATTACAAACAGAACCAAGACGACTTCGTCCCGACCAACATCACCGAGCTAATCATCGCGAAACATCGTCATGGCCCCGTCGGCAAAATCGAGCTTTACTTCCATCCAGAGTTGCTGCGTTTCATGAATTTAGACAAAGAACACGAATAACTTGAGTTTTATGCTATAATTTTAGTGTGAAGAAACTCATTATTTCGAAACTTTTTCTCTATCGTCACCGTTTCGCAATCGGTTTCATCGTACTTGGCACGGCTTATGTGGCCCTACTTTTTGGGTTACCACTTTTAGCCCCCGGTGGACTTTCCGAAGCCGAAATGCAATCAGCTACTAATTCTTATAATCTGCATCTCGACGCCGTTTTTAAGGGAGACATTGTCGACTTACCTTATCGTGCCTTACAAAAATTGTCCATCATGACTTTTGGTCTCACGGTCTATGCCGTCAAATTGCCCAGTATTATTATTGGTCTAATGCTCGGAGGTCTACTAATTCTTCTCCTTAACCGTTGGTTTAAGAGTAATGTCGCTTTATTAGCATCGATTCTGGCCGTTTTATCAGCATCCTTCCTCTATCTTGCTGGCTCTGGCACGCCTCTCATCATGCTAGTCTTTTGGCCGACGCTCTTACTCTGGCTAGGCTCGAAGATTCAAGGTGTGACTAAGCCTAAGCCCCTATATTGCTTTGTTTTCGCCTTCGCTTTGCTAGCATCAATTTTCACGCCTCACCTCATTTATCTAGCGCTATTCATTGTACTTTTTGCCTTTTTACACCCTCATCTCCGATTCACTATCAAGACCTTACCGACCTTGCCTCTAGTTCTGACTATTTTTATCATCTTGCTGGGGCTTTCGGCGCTGGTCATGTCAGCCTTCATCCATCCAGAGATTATCGCCGAGCTCCTACTCGCTCCGAACTTCAGTATCGCCACTTTCTGGGATAATATCCAGAAGGCCTTTTTGCCTTTCTTTGCCTGGAGCACAGCGCTCGAAAGCCCCTTCCTTTCACCTTTTGTCGGCCTCGCTTCAGTCGCGCTCGCCGTAATTGGCCTGCTCTCGACGGCCAAAGGTTTCTTTGCCTCGCGTAATTCTATCGCCAGCTGCCTTATCGTCTTCACGATTATCCTCTCTGGTTTAGATCCTCAGTCGGCTATCTTGATTCTCCTCCCGATCGCGATTTTAATCGCCCATGGCTTGCGCTATATCCTCGACAAATGGTACGATCTTTTCCCCGACAACCCTTATGCGCGTATTTCGGCTATTTTTCCGATCGGTCTCTTCCTCGGTATTATGATCATCGGTGGCATTAGTCATTTCATCTTCGGCTATCGCTATGTGCCGATGGTAGCTGATGAATTCAATGCTGACATCGAGCTCATCAGCGATAATCTAGAGACCGGAACTACTCTTTATGTCGTTAACAACGAAACAGCCTACAATTTTTACAGTATTCTCGCCGATAAAGGCCTCTATCAGGTCGAAAATCAGCTCCCGTCTAGTGAAAATCTCCCTGTAAATTTCGCCACGCTCGGTCCCCAAACCGTTCCAGGCGACGTTATTCGGATTATCACCTCGCCAAAATCAGATAATTCTGATAGAATATATATGTATACTAGTACTAATCTAACAATGGAACAAGAAAATATCCAAAATTAAGGAGTTAATATGGGTGCAACCATGGATCAAATGAAAGTGCTAAACCAACTACGCAAGGCACAGAAATCACTAAAGAACGAAATCGTCGAAGTCGAAGCTGGCGATGGCGCCGTCACCGTCCAAATTACCGGTGAACTCAAGATTAAGAGCGTCAAAATCGACCCAGACAAAGTTGACCTGACCGATATCGAAGAGCTCGAGCATTGGATTGAAGATTGTATGCGTGATGGCTATGCAAAAGCCCAAGAAATCGCAACCGACAAAATGAAACCATTAATGGGCAACCTTGGCAACTTGGGCCTCTAATCAAAGGAGCTTTTCATGATAGACAAGATCGATCTAAGTGGCAATAATTACGAAATCTCTGACGGATTCAAAAAATATGCCATCAAACATATCGGCAAGCTCGATCGGTTCTTGCCTCGTGGCAGCAAAAAGGATATCGTTGCCAAAGTTGTCATCACCGAGGTCGGCAAATCTCATAACAACAAATATTCGATTTCGGTCGCGATGGAAATCCCTGGTGGCAAAGTTATCACAGCCAAGGACGAATGTTCAAACGTCTTTGCCGGCATCGACATCCTCGAGGCCAAGCTCAAAGGCCAGATTCGCCGTTTCAAGCTCGAAGCTACTCCACATCTTACCAAGAAAGGCCTGAAAAACCTGTTTATTAAGAGAGCCTAACGTGCTATAATAAGGGGAAGTTTGTGGAGAAAAATTATGACAGAAAAAGCTGAGCATCAGCTACCGGATCAAGCCGTAGCGAAATCACCCAAAGAGAAGAAGCCAACCGACAAATTGGCCGATAAAACTTTGTTGACTCGGATTCTACAAGGCGTTTTTGGTGATGCCCAAAAGAAAATCCTGAAGCGTATGTATAAGCGCGCCCTAGAAATCGGCGCCCTAGAGCCGAAGTATGAGGCAATGTCCGATGAAGAACTCGCCGGACAGACCAAAATCTTCAAAGAGAAGTTAAATGGTAGCGTCGAGCAAAAAGCCCTTGATACAATCCTAGTCGAGGCTTTTGCCGTTGCACGCGAGGCTTCGAAGCGTATTCTCGGCATGCGCCCCTACGATGTGCAGCTGATTGGTGGCATGGTACTAAACGAAGGTGATGTCGCCGAGATGAAAACTGGTGAAGGTAAAACTCTCGTTGCCATGTTGCCGGCCTATCTCAACGCTCTTTCGGGTAAAGGTGTCCATGTTGTCACAGTGAATGATTATCTCGCGCAGCGCGACGCTGGTTGGAATGCTCCAGTTTACCATTTCTTAGGTCTCAGCGTCGGTGTCATTATTAATCAAGCTAGCTTCATCTACGATCCCGAATATGAGAACGAAGATCACGAAGATGAGCGTTTCTTACATCTCAAGCCAGCGACACGCAAAGAGGCTTACCAAGCCGACATCACTTACGGTACGAACAACGAATTCGGTTTCGATTACCTGCGCGACAACATGGTAGGCGAGCCCCAATATCTGCGTCAACGTGGTCTTAACTATGCCATCGTCGACGAAGTTGACTCTATCCTAATCGATGAAGCTCGCACCCCATTGATTATTTCTGCGCCAGCCGGTGATAATCCTGACGCCTACTACCAATTCGCAAAAGTCGTCGCCCAGCTCGTGCCAGAAGATTACGTTTTCGACGAAAAGCGTCGCAGTGTTGCGTTGACCGACCAAGGAGTTGAGAAAGTTCAACAGCTGCTCGGTGTTAAAAATCTCTATTCAACTAAGCACACGCGTCTCGTCTATCATCTTGAGCAAGCCTTGCGTGCCCAGGTAGTCTTCCAGCGCGACAAAGATTACGTTGTAACAAATAGTGGCGATGTTGTCATCGTCGACGAACATACCGGACGTCTCATGCAGGGTCGTCGTTATAACGAAGGTCTCCACCAAGCCATCGAGGCTAAGGAAGGCGTCGCTGTCAAGCAGGAAAGCATGACTCTCGCAACCATTTCCTTCCAGAACTTCTTCAGGCTCTATCATAAGCTGTCCGGTATGACCGGTACCGCCTTCACTGAAGCCGAAGAATTCCAGCAAATTTACGCACTTGATGTTATCCAAATCCCACCCAACAAGCCGATTCAGCGTGTCGACAAGGACGACCTCATTTATCGCACTGAAGCCGGGAAGCTACGCGCCATCGCAGCCGAGATTAAGAAATATCATGACCGTGGCCAGCCGGTTCTAGTCGGCTCAGCCAGCATTGCTAAGAACGAGCTCATCGCGCGCTACCTCGACAGTCAGGGAATTAAATACGAACTACTCAACGCTAAAAATAACGAGCGCGAAGCTGCTATCGTCGCCAAAGCCGGCGAAAAAGGCGCCGTCACCCTCGCTACCAACCTCGCTGGTCGTGGTACCGATATCAAGCTCGGCGAAGGCGTCAAAGAACTTGGTGGCCTCGTCGTGATCGGTAGCGAACGCCATGATTCAAGGCGCGTCGACAACCAGCTGCGTGGACGTGGTGGTCGTCAAGGCGATCCTGGCACGACCCAATTCTTCGTCAGCTGCGAAGATGACCTCATGCGCATCTTCCAGGGTGATCGCATTGCAATGTTGATGCAACGACTCGGTGTCGACGAAGATATGCCGATCCAGAATAAGCGCGTTTCCAAGACTCTCGAATCTGCCCAAAAGCGCATTGAAGGTTTCAACTTCGACTCACGCAAAAACGTTGTTCAATACGACAACGTCATCAATCGTCATCGCAAAGTCGTCTACGGCATGCGTCGCAAAATTCTCGACGGCGAGAGTATTCACGATGAGATCAATCGTTTAATGAAAGTTGCAGCCGAAGATTTGACTCGCGACAGTGCACGCGTCAATCCTAAGTTCAAAGAAGAGTTCCTCGCCGTCTTCCCCGACACAGATCCTGAGCTAATCGAAAAAATCGGTGCTACGCGCAAAGAAAAGGAACGCGTCGAGCTCGCACTTGCCGAGATCAAGCGTCAATATACCGAAAAAGACGCCGAATTCACTCCAGAAGTCATGCGCAAAATCGAGCGCGAAGTTTATCTCAAAGTCCTCGATACGCTCTGGATGCAACATCTCGAGAACATGCAGCATCTACGCGAAGGTATCCACTGGCGCAGCATCGGTCAGCGTGATCCATTAGTCGAATATCGTAGCGAATCACAAAAGCTCTTCGACGGTCTCGAAAAGAATCTACGCGAAGAGGTCCTGAAGATTCTTCTCAGCCTTACCAAGCGTGAAGCTATCGCCGAAGGCGTCACTGATGGTGAATCTTACGATTCTGAGCTTACCAAGATGGCCGAAGGCGCGACCGAAAAAGGTGTCAACGAAGTCTCAGCCGGCGAGAAAAACCTCGACAAAGAATTCTCCGAAGAAAAGTCTGACAAGCCAAAAATCCATCATATCGAAGCTCATAATTATAACCAAAAACGCAATTCAGCACGCAAAGACAAGAAAAAACAGCGCCAAAATCGCAAGAAAGGGAAACAGCGATAAAACACACAGCCGAAGAAATCGTCTTAGCTTCGGGTGCGAGAGGATTACTGATCGATGTTCCCAGCGCCAGCGTGATGAACATCAAAATCCAGTTCCTGGCTGGCATGCGCTACGCCAAACGCCCCGAGGTCTACGAAATTGCTCACATCGTCGAGCACCTGGCTTTTGGTGCCAATGCAAAATATAACAACGAGCAAGATTTCGAGGCCGAATTTACCAAAAACGGCGCCTACCATAACGCCTGGACCTCGGACTTTTCCGTCTGCTACGAAAGCGAATGCGCCGATTTTGAGTGGGAGCGTATCCTCGATCTCCAGCAAGTCGCCATCACCCAGCCCCGTTTCAACGAAGAAGAGCTGAGTAGCGAGAAAGGCAACGTCAAAGCCGAGCTTACCGGCTACATGAATGATTACGGTCGTCTACTTTGGCCACGCATGCAACAGATCGTCGGCGAAAACGTACCCGACCTCCAGGAGAGATTGAAGACCATCAATAATATCCAGCTCAAAGATATTCGCGAGCATTATCGTCGCACTCATACGGCGCACAATATGCGTTTCATCATCGCCGGCAACCTACGTCATCGCAAGCATAAACTAATCCGTCGGCTGAACCAGTGGGGCTTAAAGCCCGGAGAGCGCTTCGCTATCCCGAAAGACGAGCTGCACGCTTCGGCGCCAGTCTTGATCCGTCGCAAAGACGCCAGCAATATTACTTTTGCCTTTTCTTGGCTCGTACCTCGAAAGCTCGAACCAGCCGAAGTTTACGCTATGAACTGCCTAAATCATATTCTGAACGGCACAATGAGCAGTTGCATCTTCGGCCAGGCTCGCAAAAACGGCTTAGTTTATGGTATGGGTAGCGATCTGAATAATAGTTGGCACAACGCTTCGTGGGATTTCGACGGCGAAGTCAACGCCGAAAGCGCCGAAAGTCTCTTCGACCTGATTCATCAAGAACTCCAAAAAGTTCTCGACGGCAATATTAAGGATTCAGCGATCGAAGCAGCCAAATCCTACGCCACCGGGCGCTACCAAATGGGTGCGCAAACCGTCAACCAGATTTCCGATTACTACGCCGATGGCTATTTCACTAACGGCACCATCGAAAAATACGATCGCATGCCCAGTTTTATCCGTAGCATCAGCAAAGAAACCATCGTTAACTTAGCCCGAGAGTTTATCAATAGCAATATCGACGCGCTCGTAGCCGTCAGTTCGGTCGAAAAAGCCCTGATTAATAGCCTTGCCGAAAAGATTAAGTTTAATTAAAAGCTACCAAAATTAGCCCTATCTCTCCATTATAGCACACATTAGCAGAAATGTCAATAGAAAATGCCTAAAATCTCCGAAATCACCTCTTTTTATGCTATAATGAAATTTAACCAAAGAGGAGAAAGATGAAAATTACGATTCTTGGCTACGGCAAAGAAGGTAAAAGTGCCGAAACTTATTTCCAAAATCAAAACCACGAAACTACTATTTACGATCATTTTACTAACGCCGAGCTCGCCGAGAAAGACTTTTCTGACGCCGATTTGGTCTTGCGCAGCCCTTCGGTCTTGCCAATAAAGTACGACCCTCGTCGCGCCGACAGCCCAGACTATACTTGGAGTAGCATGACAAGCTACTTTTTCAAACATTGTCCTTGCCCCATTATCGGCGTCACCGGAACGAAAGGTAAAGGCACTACTTGTTCCATCATTAAGCAAATTCTCGAGACTCTCGGGCGCAAAGTCTGGCTAGTGGGGAACATTGGCAACCCAGCCCTCGACGTCCTCGACGAAATCCAGCCAAGCGACGTCGTGATCTACGAAATGAGTAGCTTCCAACTTTGGGATCTCTCCATCTCACCCCACGTCGCCGTGGTTTTGCGCGTCGAGCCCGATCATCTTAATATTCATCGTGATTTTGACGAATACGTCGCAGCCAAAGCGAACATCGTCAGGCACCAAAAACCCGAGGATATTTGCATTTACTATCAAGCCAATCCCGAGTCGGCCAAAATCGCTGAGCAGAGCGCTGGCCAGAAAATTGCCTATCCGACTGCCGACGGGCGCGTCGAGCTCGACGAAGTCTTAGACTTTCTCGCTATTCCGGGCGCACACAATCGGGAAAACGCCGAAGCAGCCATCATCGCCGTCGCTGCCTTCTATGGCAGCAATGTCTCGCGCTTCGTCAAGGAATACCAGCCCGAGCTCAAAAGGGCGCTTTCGACTTTCCGAGGCCTACCACACCGGCTCGAGTTTCTACGCGAGCTTAATGGAGTGAAATATTACGATGATAATTTCTCCACCACGGCACCTTCGATGAAAGTCGCGCTCGAGGCTTTTCCGGAAAATCCAGTCGTCATCATTGCTGGTGGTCGGGATAAAACCGACAACGCCGACTTGCCCGAAATCGCCAAAAATATCACTGAGTTGTCTGATTTTGCCGTTTTAATCGGCGAATCTGGACACGAACTAGCCAAGATTCTAGACCCAGAACATTTTACTCTTGCCGAAAACTTAGCTGAAGCTGTTCAGCTCGCGCGCGAACAAGCCGAGAAATTAGCCGAAACTACGGAGAAGACAGTCATTGTCCTGATGTCGCCAGCAGCTGCCAGCTTCGATATGTTCGAGAATGTTTATGACCGGGGCGCCAAGTTTCAAAAACTCATCGAGGATCTAAAATAATTATGGCCGAAGCAAATCCTGAAAAGTCCCTCACCAGTCTCAAAGCCGAATTTGAAACAGCTTGGCAGAAATTGCAACTCGACCGTAAAATTGAAAAATTACGCGAACTCGAAGCTAGCGTTGCCGAGCCCGAACTCTGGCTCAATCCCGAAGTCGCCAGGCAAAAAAACTCCGACTTCGCCCACTTGAACGACGAATTGGCACCTTGGCTCTTGCTACGCACCCAAATCGAAGATCTAGGTGAGCTCATCAGCCTCGGCGATGCCGAACTTGAAGAAGAAGCTAGCGAACAAATCGAAATCCTGAGCGCGAAATTCGCCGAGCTAAAAAAAGCCCTGCGTTTTACCGGCAAATTTGACCAAAATAATGCGATTTTGCGCATTACGGCCGGAGTTGGTGGCACCGAAGCGATGGATTGGGCTAGCATGCTCGAGCGTATGTATTTACGCTGGGCCGAGAAGCATGGTTTCACTGCCAACTGCCTTGAGCGTAGTGCTGGCGAGGAAGCCGGCATCAAGACGGCCGTTTACGAAATTTCCGGAACTAATGTCTACGGTTTACTGAAGAGTGAACACGGTGTCCATCGTCTCGTTCGCCTCAGCCCGTTTAACGCTGATAACCTGCGCCAAACTAGCTTCGCTCTCGTCGAAGTCTTGCCTGTCATCGACAGTCCCGAAGCGATCAAAATCAACGACAAAGATCTGCGCATCGACGTTTACCATTCGGGTGGACACGGTGGCCAGAGTGTTAACACGACCAATTCTGCCGTGCGCATTACCCACCTCCCGACCAACACCGTCGTCGCTATCCAAAACGAGCGTTCCCAGCTCCAGAATAAAGAAAAAGCCATGGAGATCCTCCGTGGCAAGCTCGCCCAAATGCAACAGGAGCAGCACGCCGAGAGTCTCGACAAGCTGCGCGCCGGCGAATCGGCAAAATGGGGCCAGCAAATCCGAAATTACGTCTTGCAACCCTACAAGCTTGTCAAAGACACCCGGACGAAGCACGAAAATAAGGATCCCGACAAAGTTCTCGACGGGGAATTCGATGATTTTATCGACGCCTTTCTCGAGGAGCAAAGCAGCAGCCAAACTACCTAGCCAAAAGTCACAAATTTAGCCTTTTAAGTCAAGTTCTAGACGCTGATTGCGCTTGTGCATACTTCGCGCGCGTGGTATGATAATATTATGATATTGCTCGATCGTATCACAAAAACTTATCCTGGCGACGAAGATCCGGCGCTGGACAATGTTTCGCTACATATCGAGCCTCACGAATTTGTCTTTCTGGTCGGCAAATCCGGCGCCGGCAAGTCTACCTTGATTAAAATGATTACTAAGGAAGAACAACCCGACTCCGGCAAAATTGTCATTGGTGGCATCGATCTGGATTACGTCAAAAAACGTCACATCCCTCACTATCGCCGGCGCCTCGGTGTGGTTTTTCAAGATTATAAGCTCCTGCCGACGCGCACCGTCTTCGAAAACGTCGCTTTCGCCCTCGAAATCGCCGGCATGAGTAGTCGCGAAATTATGCGCACCGTGCCGAAGGTGCTCGACCTTGTCGGTCTGGCCGACAAAAGCCACAAATTCCCGACGCACCTGTCCGGTGGCGAACAGCAACGCGTTAGCATCGCTCGTTCCGTCGCTCGGCAACCGAAAATCCTCATCGCCGACGAGCCTACTGGCAACCTCGATAAGCTCACTCGCCAAGAAATCATTGATTTGTTACAAAAGATTAACGATTTTGGTACTACCGTGCTCGTCACTACGCACGACGAAAGCATCGTTAACAACCTCAGCAAGCGCGTCGTCACACTCAAAGCTGGTCGCATCGTCGATGATCAGAAATACCACGGTGTCTACCGTCTCGACAGCGAACCAGAACCAGCAGTCGAAGTCGTCCAGCGCATTATCGTGCCGGGTTCGAGGCTATTTGGCGAGAGCTATGCCACTCGAGCCGGATCCGGGCTTAAACCAGCCAATCCCAAAGCTAAAGGCTCGCGCATGAGCAAGGCCGGCTCTGAAGAGAGCCTGAAAATCTTGCACGACCCTAAGAAACCAGCCACGCGCAAGACTGCTGGTGCGGCCGAGAAGACCAGCAAGACAGCTGCAACTGCAAGCAAGACGAAAGCTACCAAGCCGGTTGCAACTAAGTCAGTTGTCAGCAAACCAGCTACAGTAAAGCCCGAGAAGAAATTGGCGCGCGATTCCGCCAACCAATGGTACGCTGCCAGTCGACCCCTACGCGCAGCACCGAAACTTAGCGACTTTAGCAGTGGTCAGACTGTCAAACTCAAACCTGCACCCAGCATGAGCCAAGTCGCCAAGCCAACTCCCACACCCCGAACCAAACAAAAACGTGTAATCTAAAGGTGGAACTATGATTGACAAAGAATCGATTGAAGAATCTGGTCGCAGGGAACTACACAAGCCCTCACGCCAAGAGACCAAAGCCCATCTCAAGACTTTGGTCGAGAATAGCAGCGTCAGCAAAGTACGCAACACTTCACGTATTTTTAAGTACGGCGCAGCCAGTTTCACGCGCAATATTTGGCTCTCTATCGCTGCGACGCTAGTCATGACAGTTACTTTGGTTATTCTCATGGTAACGGTAGGCGCTAGCCTGATTCTTAGCGCCACAGCCGACGCTATGCGCGAAAAAATCGACATCACGATCTTCTTTGCTCCTGGGACTAGCGCTGAAGTCCTGAAATCCATGTCCGACATCATGCAGACCGATCCGAACGTCACCAGCATCGTTGTCGCCGACTCTGCGACTGAATATCAGAACTTTATTAACGATAACCAAGACAACGAAGAGCTCCTCGCAGCCCTCGCCGACGAAGATATGTATGCACTCATGCTGAGCACCATGCAGGCCACCATGCGCATCAAAGTCCACGATCCCAACGATCTCGCCTCGATTCGCTACATCGTCGAAAATAACAGCCTTTACCAAGCCAATCTCGACTCGGTCAAGGAACCGACTTATAATGTCAACCAGAGCGAAATCGAGACGATCAATTCTTGGGCAACGATCGCGAAAAACGGTGGTTTGATTCTCGGCGCCGTCTTCCTCGTAATTTCGATCCTGGTGATTTTCAACACTATTCGCATGGCAATTTTCTCGCGACGCGAAGAAATCTACATGATGAAATTAGTCGGCGCCGACCTTAGCTTTATCCGTGGGCCTTTCCTGGTCGAAGCGCAAATCTGCGGTGTTATTTCTGGCCTTCTCGCTACGACGATTGCCGTCGTTGGCTTCCGTTTCCTCGAACCAAACCTCAGTGGCTACGGTATTAATGTCAACTCCGTTTCGCAACTACTTGAGACTAACATGCTCGTCGCCGTCTATGGCGTTATGATTCTCATCGGCATCATCGTCGGCACAATTTCTGCGCGCCTCGCCATGCAAAAGTACCTCAAATAAGCATAAGCTTTACATTTTTAAACATCTGTGCTATATAATAATTATGGTTATGCGTCATAAACATAAAACTCTTGGCCTGCGTACCAAGCTCGCCTTATTCGTGCTAACACTTACTGTTGCACTCGGCTCATTCCATTTCTTTCAGGATTCTGCCGACGTCAAAGCTTATCCGGCCGGCTGTGTCACTCAGACCTGTCGCGAAGCAGCCGACGCTGCCTCAGCCGCCGATGCTCGCGCTGCTGCTGCCGCCGCCAACGCCCAAACTCTCGAAGGCGAAGTCGAGCGTCTCAATGCCGAAATCGCTGCGCTCGAATCACGCATCGCTGCTAACCAAGCCATCGCCGACGACCTGACAATCCAAATCGACATTAATGAGCAAAAATTGACCTTGCAGCAGACTGCCCTCGCGCGCCTGCTAGTCGATATGCATTTCGAGAACGAGCCAGACGCCATCATCCTCCTCGCCAGCAGTAATTCTCTGGGCGATTATGCCGAAAAACAGTCACGCCAGGCCACGGCTAAGACCCAGATCGCAGCCTCGGCCGAAGCTATTCGTAACCTGAAAGCTGATCTTGAACGCCAGCGCGAAAGTGTCCAAGCCCTGATTGATAGCGCCGAAGCCAGCCGAGCCGAAGCTGATGCCAAGCGCACCGAGCAGACAGCCTTGATTGAGCGCTACAAGGATAATGCCGAGGCTTACGAACGCGACGCTATGGCAGCACGCGAGACCATGCAGCAGGAAATCGCAGCCGAAATCGCACGTTATAATAATAACGGTGTGGTCGGCGAAGGTTATAACTCTTATCCTTACGCCGCAAACTGTCCCCAAGACAACGTCAAGTATCTAGTCGTCGGTGGTTATGTTTGCCAATGTACCAGTTACGCTGGCTGGAAAGCTCAAGAATTTTGGGGGATTTACATCTCGGCCTGGGGTGACGCCAAAAGCTGGGGAAGCACAGCCAAGCGTCTCGGTTATGTCGTCGATAGCAACCCAGCTCCCCATACTATCGCCTACAGCACGGCCGGTATCTACGGTCATGTCATGTGGGTTGAAAGTATCAACGCCAACGGCACAATCAACCTCACCGAATACAACAACGCCAGCAGCTCGAAGAGTGGCCTCCCCGGTGACTTCGGCGCGCGCTACAATGTTAACCCAGCAGCCTACCGTTACATCCACCTCGATCAGCGCATGTGGTAAACCAAAAAATAAAACTGGGCAGGTTCCAAAAAACAGAACCTGCCCTTACTGCTATCCGGATAGCGACTGGGCCAGAATGATTCTTTAATAGTTGGTGGACTTATATACCTGATGGGTATAGGCGTTAATAACCGTTGTTGACCGAGAAGGTCCACCAGCCGTAGTCAAAAGGAAATCGCCACTATGTCCACCGAAATATCCGATAAAGTCTGTGCCCACCGGCGCTTCAATATCGACTTCATGTGGCACATACTCCAAGAAAACATGATTGTCAGCAATAAATTTCTGCCTCCCCACATATTCTTCGGAGCCATCTGGATTCACCAACAGAACCTCGATTATACCTTCGTTGCCCTTCGTGACGTCAAAGGTATAGGTCGCCTTCAGCCTCCAGGCTGAAGGCACGTCTTCAGCATTGCACTGGCTCCGGGTATCCCAGGCTACGCAATACTGCTGATCGCCCTTCAGGTGAATATAGCCATTTTCATCTTTCGGCAACGGGTCGCCAATACCATACTCATCGGTATATCGCGATACTTTCAATCCATGGGACATCGTTTCCAGATTGCCCGTCGCAACTTCATCGAGCTTGTACTCGACATTACATGCCGGTGTGATGGTATAATTGAAATGACCCTCCCATTGTGAGATACTACTGTTCGAGGGGGCCCTCAGGTGCGACCCGGTGGAATATAACGAATAACCAATTTCGTAGTCATCCGTCAGAAATGTCCTACCACTGTAAAGTGCACCAGTATATTTCATACCATGTTCCAAGACTAAGTCGTCTTTGGCTATGATGTCCACGGAGCCAGAATATTTCACCATGCCTTCCTGAGTCAGCTGCGTGAAGAAGATCTGCACTTCTCCCGTCTCTCCTTCTTCAATTTCGAAGGGATATTCCGACCAGAGTGCACCATTCAGCTTACCGATACCTTCCGGCAGACAAAGCCTTACCGTAAACTCAGTATGTGCTCCAACTTTATGGTCAGTCAGCTCTTTACCATTGCTGTCAATCAAAATCACTGCACATTCCACCTCATCAGCATAGGCCGATGATTTTTTGGCACCGTCCGGAAGGGTCTTACTGGGTGTAACTTTCGGCGTTTCGGGCTTATCCGGTTTATCCTCATCGGAATGTCCCGAAGAATCGTCGGTATTTTCACCAGTTACCTTGCTCTCGACCTCGGTCACTTCGCAGTTCTCATCCGACTTCGCGTGCACAAGGGTGGGATTACCTAAAGCCAAAGCTAAGACGCTAACCATTATCAACTGCTTCACTAATTTTTTCTTCATATCCTTTTCCTCCTTTTTTTGAAGGTCAGGGAACTTCGCTATCCAAATTGCTAATCTGCTGAGTTCCCCGCCTACTCTATACCTCCATTGTAGCACACATTATCAATTTTGTCAATACTTTTTACGCTTTTCTCGATAAAATCCACTATTTTAACATCAAAAAATCTTAGAAAATCTTCAGTTTTCTATGCTACAATAGTGATATGGCAAAAAAACATTGGGAGGAGAAACAGGTCAGCCTGGGTGGCACAATTATTGCTACTGTTGTTACCTTAGTTATCGGCTTTTTTCTCGGTACCGGCTGGACTCGTATCGCTCCCAATATCTTACCCTATCTCGGCTTTCATACCAGCTCGACCAACGATTGGTCGGCCCTCGACGAAGTTTATAGCTCACTCACCACGAATTACGACGGCGATCTCGATCGTTCCGTCCTAATCGAAGGCGCAAAAAAAGGCATGGTGGAGGCCGTCGGCGACGTCTATACAGCCTACATGCCGACCGAAGAAGCCAAGGAATACGAAGCGGCCCTTCATGGCGACGTTGGTGCCGGTATCGGTATCGAAATGGGTCTGCGCGATGGCTATGTACGCGTGATTCGCACTCTGCCCGACAACCCTGCCGGCAAGGCCGGAGTCAAGGCTGGCGACATCATTTATAAAGTCGACAACCAAGAAGTCTATAGCGAAAATACCGAGACGATTGCCGGGAAGTTGCGTGGCGCAGCCGGCACCAGCGTCAAGCTCACCGTGGTACGCGACGGCGAAGAAAAAGAGTTCACCTTGAAGCGCGAGGAAATTAATAACGTCTCGGCCTACATCGACTATCCTGGAGACCACATCGCCGTCATCACTGTCACGCGTTTCGATACCGATACTGGCACTTTGGTCAGGGAATTGGTCAATAGCAAAGAGTTCAAGTCTCAAGATGTCAAGAAAGTCATTCTCGACCTGCGTAGTAACGGTGGAGGCTACGTCTCGGCAGCTAAAGACCTGCTTTCGCTCTGGCTCGATGGCGATGCTATTCTCATCCAAAAGAGCAAAGGTCATTCCGATAATACTTCCTATGCTAATCGAGGCCAAGCCGTTCTCGCTAAAATCCCGACCGTCGTTCTCGTCAACGGTAGCACAGCCTCAGCTTCCGAGATCGTTGCCGGTGCGCTCAAAGATTACGACAAAGCCACCATCCTCGGCGAAACCACTTTCGGCAAGGGCGTGGTGCAGACCTTGCTCGACTTGTCGCATGACAGTCTACTTAAGGTAACGACAGCGCGCTGGTACACCCCTAAGGGTCATAGCATTAACGGCGAAGGAATTAAGCCCGATATCGAAGTCGAGCTCACCTATGATGACGCTAACCATAGTCGCGATCCTCAGCTTGACGCTGCCAAGAAGTTGGCTCTCTAGCGCGAACGTGTTACAATAAAACTATGATAAAAGTTTATACCACTACCACCTGTCCATATTGCCATGCACTCATGGACTGGCTAGATCAACAAAATATTAAATATCAAGAAGTCGACGCCTCAAAGATGCCCGGTATCAACGTCGTGCCCGTCACCGAGATCGCTGGCGAGCGCATCGAAGGATTCGATCGCCCAGCTATCAAGCAGGCTATCAAGGAACATCCCGAAGTCTTAGCCGACGACCCTGACGCCGAGTAAACAAATAAACGCAGTCATGCCAAAAAAGCCCGTCATTCTCGCCCCTTTGGAACGTCTTGAGTTGATTTTGATTCATGGTTTTCGGGGCTCACCAATTGGACTGAAAGCACTAGCTGATAATCTCAGCGCCGTCGGCTACCAAGTTCACACCCCCTCGATGCCCCCTTTTGGTGGAGCATCGAGCCTAGCGAGCTACACACCGGAAAATTATGCTGCCTATCTGGCTGATTATATTCGTGGTCACGACCTCAAGCAACCAGTACTCATCGGACATTCGATGGGCTCAGTGATTGCTGCTGCTACGGCCCATCTTTATCCTAACCTCGTCAATCGTAAGCTCATCTTACTCTCGCCGATTTCCGGCAAAACAGCAAAGCCCTTTGTCGCCATTGCGCCACTTTCGGCCGTCGTGCCTCGCCACATCGTCGACTATGCTACAACGCGTTATCTTTTCGTGCCTCATGACCGTCAGCTTTTCCGTCAAGCGCTCGACCTCACCCATGCTTGCAGCGACGACCAGCCACCTAGTCGTTCCGAGATGGCAGCCGTGGCAAAATTCTCGGCACATTATTCTGTCAGCGACTTTCGCCTCACCCAAAACATCCTCATGATTGCCGGCGAGCGCGATCGTTTAGTAAATAAGCGCAAAACTATCGCTCTAGCCGACGAGCTGCAAGCCGAACTCAGTTTCATTCCCGGCAGTGGTCATCTCCATAATTACGAAAAACCAAACGAAACTACTGAGCTAATCGTGGATTTCCTGAACCGATAAATTTAATGCCGAAACCAGCCTTTATGCTTCGGTTTATCTTTGCCTTTAATCGTAATCGCTTCCTGATAAATCTCCTCGAAACGCTTCAATGTGCGATTCAAATCATGATTTTTCGCTACGGCGAGACTATGCTCACTGTAATGTTTCCGCACATCTTCATGTTTCAAAATCTTCACCATCGCGTCCGTCATTTCTGACACGTCGCCCGGATGACACAAAATCCCATTCTTCTTATGCTGACAAAGCTCACGCACAGCCCCAGCATCCACAGCCACCAAAGGCAAACCAGTCGCAGCTGCCTCGATCAGTACAATTCCTTGCGTCTCCGTCTCGCTCGCCGTCGCGAACAACTTTCCGGTGCGATAAACTTCCATAATGTCGGGAGGGTAAACTCTCCCGAGAAAACGCACCGAGGCTTCAATCCCTAATGCCTGAGTCAAATCAACCAAGTGACGCCGGTCTGTGCCGTCACCCACAATCACCAACATTGCATCCGGAACTTCCTCTAGTACGCCCGAAAAAGCCGTCACGACATTCGCGATACTTTTCTCCGGGTCAACTCGCCCCACATAAAGCACGA
Organism: uncultured Candidatus Saccharibacteria bacterium; assembly: GCA_964515845.1. Classification (GTDB taxonomy): domain Bacteria; phylum Patescibacteriota; class Saccharimonadia; order Saccharimonadales; family Saccharimonadaceae; genus Nanosyncoccus. The sequence goes on from CAZEVF010000001.1 coordinate 25,179, forward strand.
TCGGCCGGTCTTTTGGCAAGTGATACTTTTTATAAACCCTATCGGGAGCTTTTTTCGGGCCAAACTGCGATAAATCTACGCCGTTTGATAGAGGCTCTACCGTTACAGTGAAACGTTTGCGATTCTTCGGCACTAAATCATCAATCGCCATCTCGGTCGGCATCGTCGCATATTCCGAATGCTTCAGAAAACTCGCCATATAAGTACGCAAAACGGCGTCGAGTGGACGTTTGATCGGCTTTAATAATTTCGACTGGCCGGTAATATTGTCTGGATAAGCATGACCCGTGCTCACCATCGGAATATCATATTTCTTCGCATAGCGTCGCGCCGAAATCGCAATCATCTCGGCCGTTTGGTTATGAATTACGTCCGGATGAAACTTATGCAAAGCTTTTTTCAGCGCCAAATACGGATCGACCGTAATCCACAGTCCGTGACGATAAGCTAGCCTTGGTAAAGGTAGGCCGAGAAACTCTTTGCCCTCCGGGACTTTGTTAATTTGGTCCGGATAAAACGGGAAACGCACAGCATGTAAATATAGCGTCGTCACGCCATCACGTTTCACCCGATGTTGTTTACCACTAAAGCTCGGACAAATCACCATCACTTCGTGGCCACGTTTCGCTAAGCCTTTCGCTAGATTATGCGCAAAAACTGCCACTCCGTTCGTCATTGGATAATATAAATCAGATGTAATCGCAATCCTCATATCTTGTATTATAGCATATCGTCGCCAGAAATAACGCTATCAATGCCTCGAGAGCGCGAGCAGCATAGCGCTTTCTCTGAAGTATGCTATAATCAGGTTATGAAGCAACGCAAAACTCCGGCTACCGTTACTGTCAATCGTCGCGCGCGCTATGATTATCACCTCGGCGACGAGCTTTCTTGTGGCATGATGCTATCCGGACCGGAAGTACGCTTAATTCGCGACCACCACGTCCAGCTCAAAGGCAGCTTTGTCACTTTGCGTAGTGGCGAACTTTGGCTGAATAACCTTACGCTTGGCGCTGATACCGAGCGCAAACTGAAGCTTTTAGCCACCAAGAAACAAATTACTAGCCTCGCACGCGCCAAACAAGACGGTTTCCAGATTGTGCCAGTCAAACTGCTCTCGGGTGGACGTTATATCAAACTCGTCATCGCCACCGGTAAGAGCAAAAAGAAATACGACAAGCGCGAAACCATCAAAAAACGCGATATCACGAGAGATATCGAACGTAGTAGATACTAAGGAGGAAAATGAAACTTTATTCATGGAATATTAATGGCTTACGCTCCGTTCTCAAAAAAGGTACGCTCGACGAGCTAATCAAAACTCATCAGCCCGACATTCTTTGTCTCCAAGAAATCAAAGCCAAACCAGGGCAGGCGACGGTCGACTATCCCGAATATCTCGAGCTCTGGAATAGCGCCGAGCGCCCGGGTTATTCCGGCACTGCTGTTTTTACTAAATTCCAACCCGTCGCAAATTTTAATAGCTTTACTACCGATCTTCAAGCGAGCTACAATTGGAATGAAGATAAATATGGTAGCCCTCTGAACGAAGGACGCGTCCAGACCGTCGAATTTCCTGGTTTCTATCTCGTTAATGTCTATACGCCGAATAGCAAAAATGATCTTTCTCGACTCAAGCTGCGCGAAAACCTTTGGGATCCAGCATTTCTGCGCTTTCTCAGAACTCTCGAAGCCAATAAACCGGTCGTAGTTTGTGGCGATTTTAACGCTGCACATACCCCTCTCGATCTCGCCCGACCGAAAGAGAACGAACATAATGCCGGCTTCACCGACGAAGAACGCCAGGGAATTAAAAACTTAGTTACAGCTGGTTTTGTTGATACTTTTCGCTACTTCTATCCTAGCACCCAACGTTATACTTGGTGGTCGCATTGGTCACACTGTCGCGAACGTAATGTCGGATGGCGCATCGATTACTTTTTCATCTCGCCCAGCCTTTTGCCACATCTGCGTAGCGCCGAAATTCACGAACAGATTATGGGTTCCGATCATTGCCCAATTTCAATTGAACTGGATTTTTAACCATGTCATTCGCCCCCACCACTTCCGATCTCTCCTATTGGCAAAAACAATCCGAACCACTTTTCCCCGATCTTTTTTGGAATATTCCTGAGCAAAAAACCGGACATATCGCCGTAGTCGGTGGTAACGGCCAGAGTTTTTCTACCGTGATTCGCACTGCTGAATATCTCGATAAAACTTTTCCTTTTGCCCATGTCGAAACTATTCTGCCCGACGCTTTGCGAGGCAAACTGCCACCACTCGCTAACGTCGAATTTACTCAGTCAACCACCAGTGGTTCTTTCGCCAACTCTTACCGACTTCAAGAGCATATTCAATCTTCCGACGCCACGCTAGTCATCGGCGACATTTCGAAAAACGCTGCCACTTCTGTCGCCCTCGCTACAGCCATCTCACCTTTTATACCAGAAAATACGGAAAAAGCTGCAACTTCTACAAAAGTTCCCGATCCCATTATCCTCACGCGCGACAGCGTCGATTCACTTTTCAGCGAAGGTACAAAATGGCTGATGCAACCCAATATTATCCTCGTCGCTACTACCGTTCAATTACAAAAGTTACTACGCGCCATCTATTATCCACGCATGATTATGCTTTCTCAGCCCCTGCTACCAGTCATCGAGACTTTACACAAGTTCACTTTGTCCTACCCAGTCACCATTCTCACTTTCCACGAAAACCAAATCATCGTCGCACATCAAGGTAAAATCAGTACTACTCCTATCCTCCAGACTAATTATTCGCCCATCGGACTCTGGTCAGGCCAGCTCGCCAGCAACATCCTAGCTTTCAACCTATACAATCCGAATCATCGTTTCGAGGCGACCACAGCTGCCATCCTCTACCATTAACGCGACTTAATTGCAGCCCGATAAACTTCAAGTAATTTCTTGATTTGCACTGACTGTAAGACGTCTTTACGATGCGCCAGCATCACTTTGCTCATTTCAGCAATTTTCTCCGGCGCAAAGTTCTCCAGCGCAATCGCCATCGCTTCCGGCTCCGGACCCCCAGCAATCACAAAACTCCCCGACGGCACAACTTCAATCATCGTCGGGTCGCAAAAGAATACTGGTAGTCCCGTCGCTTCAGCCTCCAGCAAAGTCATCGCCTGCACATCAAAATTATACGAGACTGTCAGACTCAAGTGGGCCTCTTCCATGCGTTTAATAATCTTCGGTCGTTCCACTGCTCCATAAAATTTTACTTTTAAACCATGCTTAGCAGCATATTTTTTCGCTTGCTTTAGCTGATTACCTTGACCATAGACATGCAAAACATACGGCCGTTTCAAAATTTTCAGCGCCTTCAAAAGCGACATGATGCGCTTTTCCTTCGAAACTCGGCAGTTCCAAACCATCTTCAAGACGTCACCATCTGCCATCTGTCGAACCGGAAATTTCGCGTCCACCAACTCCTCCGGTATTCCATTCGAGACCACACGAATCGGCACCGTTACGCCGTAATACTCCAGCTTCTTCGCAAAATGATCCGACGGCGTAATCACGAAATTGGCATTTTCTGCTTGATTTACCATCAACTCCCACATTTTCACTCGCGCTAGAGTCAGGGCCTGGAATTTGTCCCGACGCACCTTCAACCGATGTGGCAAATAACGACTATGCAAAAAATTCAATAAACATGCGACTAAAGTCTTCCAGGGATGCTTCACATTCACGGCAATCGCCATATCTTCGCGACCATGCATAGTCTGCACTATCGGCACACCAAATTTATGCGCTAAACGCACTCCGGCTATACTACAACTCGCTTCATAATGCACATGCACAACGTCAAATTGACCAAAATCCGGAAATTTCGCCAGTACGAACTCTTCAACCTTCGTCGGTCGCTTCGCTATCATCGTATCATTAATTCGAATCCAACGATGACTAGGCACTAAGACTACACCTGTCTCGCGCGTCTTCTCCCCCGGGCAGAAAACCGTTACTTCGTGCCCTAGACGTTCTAGCTCATCTTTCTGCGCCTTGACCGACGAAACTATTCCACCCGAACCCGACGGCGTATATAAATCCGTAAAAATTGCAATCCTCATAACACTACCATTATAGCATGTTATAATGAGTTTATGGAAAACTATACTACTTATCGTACAGCCGAGAGCGTCTCACCAAAACACCCGGATAAACTTTGTGATCAAATCTCCGATGCTATTCTTGATGCTTATCTCGATGGCGATCCCGAAGCGCGCGTCGCCGTCGAAGCGTGTGGTGGACACGGCCAGCTCTTCATCGTCGGTGAAGTCACTTCGACCTCACCGGTTTCTCATACCAATATTGCTAAAATCGCCCACGATCTCGGTGGCAGCGACCTCGACATCACGATCAACCTCGTCGAACAAAGTCCAGAAATCGCCCAAGGCGTCGATACTGGTGGCGCTGGCGACCAGGGGATCATGATTGGCTATGCCTGCTCTGAGACTCCAGAAATGTTGCCCCACGAGGTCATTCTTGCTCGCCGTCTGAATCAGTATATTTACGCTGAGCATCCTTTCGATGGCAAAACTCAAGTCACGATTCGCCTCGACAAACATGCGCCCCAAAAATTTGTCATCACTTCGGTCGTAGCTAGCTTTCAAAACACGCCTAGATCCGAACTCGAGCGTCTAGTTAATAATTTCTTGCAACCCTACACCCTTGCCAATAATTTCGAGCAACATCTTAATCCGGCTGGCGATTGGCATCAAGGAGGCTTCGCAGCCGACACCGGTCTCACTGGTCGCAAACTCATCGTTGATAATTATGGCCCACGCATCCCGATCGGTGGAGGAGCTTTCTCTGGCAAAGATCCGTCGAAAGTTGATCGCTCGGCAGCTTATATGGCCCGACGCATCGCTGTCGATTATCTACGCGCACGTCAAGCTCACGAAGTCTTCGTTCGTCTAGCTTACGCAATTGGCCACGCCGAACCACTTGAACGCAGTGTCATCGTTGACGGCGTCGCCGAACAAATCCCAAGTTCAAACTATGACTTAACACCAAACGGCATCATCAGATCACTCGAGCTCAAACGTCCAATCTACGAGGCCACAGCACGTTACGGCCACTTCGGCGAAGGCTTCGATTGGGATAAATAGAGTTATCGAGATTAAACAAACCTATTTGCGACGCTTTGACTTTTTGCTGTGTCGTTTATGGTTATAGCCTTCGTAGCCATATTCATGCGTCACCGGATCTTCAAATAAGAAATTATTGTGCAAAGGGAATCGAGTTAGCAAAAGATAAGCCGTAATAATTACTACGCTAATCACAATACTCACGGCACCACCCATCGCACCGATCGCCGGCGACTGCAAAATCCCCACAAAAGCAGCCGAGCTCAAAACTGCTGCCACAAAGAAGATTAAAATATCCACCCAGAGAATCGGACACTTCGACCAAATTTGATAACCGTAGAAAAGTAACGGAATAATCGCTACCGGTATCAAGAAAGAAACGCTTCTCGCTAACCAATAATTCGGATTGTCGCCTAGAAACCAAACGTCCACCAGCATACAACAAAAGACGCCTGAAAGCGCCAGTTTTACATGCTCCCAAGTGCTTTCATTTACGGCCGAAAAGATCGCCACGATTTTATTTTGCTTACTCCAACCATAAGTAAAATGCAACAAACCACCAATTAAGGCTATCGCTAGCGATTCAATTATAAAGACTAACCAGTAATTCATCCGAACTCCATCTTTTCAAATTAGCATATACACTATCATTATAACATAGCTGCCCAGAAAGAACGAAAAAATGCTTGACGTCATACCAAACCTAGCATATCATTGTGTTAAGGAGCTAATACAATGATACAATCACTTAATCTCACTTTCAAATTCGACAATAATCGCCCGATTTATCTGCAATTAGTCGAGCAATTACAGCTCTACGTCGTCTCCGGCAAAATTCCACCCGGCGAAAAGTTACCTTCAGTGCGCGAACTTGCGATGGCTGCGCAAGTTAATCCAAACACAATGCAACGCGCTCTCGCCGAGCTCGAAAGCCTACGTCTCATCTATACCGAGCGTACTAACGGCAAATTTGTCACCAATAATCAGCGCTGCATTCTGCGCTATCGCGAAGAATTTGCCCACAAAAAAGCGCGCAGTTATTTCCAAGCCATGCATGATCTCGGCTACGAGCAGCAAGCAGCCGTCGATTATTTAATTAATTACAAAGGAGGTAAAAAATGACCACAGAAAAACCAATATTAACCTGCAAAAATCTTTATAAATCATTTGGTAAGACGGAAATTCTCAAAAATATTAATTTTTCGATCAAGCCAAATAAAATTGTTGGATTACTTGGTCGTAACGGCGCCGGCAAAAGTACGATTATTAAAATTATCACTGGTCTGTTAACTCCAACTTCCGGCGAAGTTTTAGTTAACGGACATCCAGTTGGAGTTGAAAGCAAGCGCGTTATTTCGTATCTCCCCGAACGGACTTATCTCGACAAAAGTATGCACGTCGAAGACGCCATTCAATATTTTAGCGAATTCTATGATAACTTTGACGCTGACAAAGCCAAAGCGCTAGTTGCCGACCTCGAGCTCGACTTGCATCAACGCATTTCTAAAATGAGCAAAGGCATGCAGGAAAAACTCCAGCTCATCCTCGTCATGAGTCGCGCAGCTGATCTCTATATTCTCGACGAACCACTCGGTGGGGTTGATCCGGCCACGCGTGATTATATTCTGGATACAATTTTAACCAACTTCAACTCTGGCGCCAGTGTGATCATTTCCACTCACCTCATCGCCGACATCGAACGCATTCTCGACGAAGTGATTTTTGTCGATAACGGGAAGATCAAGCTAGTCGCAAATGCCGACCAATTGCGCGACGAAAAGCAAGCTTCGATCGACGAGATCTTTCGTCAAACTTTTCGCGCCGAATCACTCACAAAATAATTGTAATAACTATTAATTAGGAGTTAACCATGCTAAGAAAATTACTCAAATATGATCTCAGAATCATGTATAAATATCTTTTCGTCTTTTATCTTATCATTCTCGGCTGCGCTATCATCTCACGCATTTTGTCCGAGCTCAATACTAATATTTTCTTCATCAAGTTCATCTATGAATTCTTCAAAGGCGCGATGGGTGGATTTATTATTGGCGCAGTAATTAATAATGGTATGCACACATGGGAATATTTACGCCAAGACTTCTACGGCGATCGTTCCTACCTCATGCATACTTTACCACTTTCACCTGCGACACTCTTTCTCTCGAAATTTCTTTGCGTTCTTATTACTATCTTTACCACGGCTACAGTTAGCTTACTTGGCGTCCTCATTACTTATGGTACGCCGGAAACTTTCAATGCTCTCGGTGCAGTTGCCGACCAAATCGGTGGCACTGGCACCTTAGTTAGGTTCATTATCCTTTTTGTCATCCTAGTTTATCTCGAATTTGTCTTTATCACGCTTTGCGGTGTCACCGGATCGATTATCGGCCACCGTTTTAATAGTCACAAAATCGTTTTCTCGGTCATCGCTGGTTTTATCATTTTTGCAATCTTCAACATCTTAGTCATAGATTCAGCTTATATTTGGGGGCAATTCGATCCCGAAATCGGTCGCATCTTCACTGGCAATACTATTAGCTTGCACGCACTAAATTCAATCTTCATCGGTGGAATCATACTCTATCTTCTCACCATTTCTGCTCTCTACCTCACCAATGTCAAATTGTTAAAACGAGAAGTAAATGTTGACTAAAATATCCTTGTAAAAATACCCCCCCCCCCCGTGATATAATAGTTAAAGAAAAATAATTCGAGAAAGGAATTTATGGCTGGACTTGTCCTCAAAGACGTTTCCAAGACCTTCGCCGGAAAGAAAGTAGTTGACCGTGTCTCACTCACACTCTCCGAACCTGGCGTTTACGGCCTCCTCGGCACCAACGGTGCCGGCAAAACCACCACCATTCGCATGTTACTTGGCATCCTCTCCAAGGATAGTGGCGAAATTACTTGGAATGATGCCCCGGTCGATCGAAAAACCGTTAACTTTGGCTACCTCCCGGAAGAACGTGGCGTTTATCCAAAAGTCAAAATCATCGATCAACTAATTTATTTCGCCGAACTGAAGGGAATGACAGAAGCGGACGCGCGCGAAGCTATTAATCGCTTAGCCAAACGTCTTAAAATCGAAGAATATTTACCCGTCTTCGCCGAGAAACTCTCCAAAGGGAATCAGCAAAAAGTCCAGTTCCTCACGGCCATCGTCCATAATCCCGACCTCGTTGTGCTCGATGAACCCTTCAGTGGGCTCGATCCCGTCAACACGGAGATCATTCGTGATGTCATTATCGAGCTCGTACGCGCAGGCAAATATGTTATCATGTCTGCCCACCAAATGGCTACCATCGAAGAATTTTGTCGCGATATTCTAATTCTTAATAAGGGTAAAACTGTCCTCCAAGGTAACCTCCAAGAGATTAAGTCGACCTATCCAGCTAATCGCGTCGCCATCAATGTTGACCAAGACATTCACCAATATCTCAAAGATTTCAAAATCGAAAATTCGGTCGACCATAATTATCTGCTCAAAATCGATAACGAAGCCACTGCCCATGATTTGCTCACCAAACTCGTTTCTGATCGCATCGCAGTAAACAAATTCGAAATCATGAAGCCTACCCTAAACGATATCTTTATTGAAAAAGTTGGAGCCACCAAATGAAATCTATCTTCACCGTTATCAAATTCACCATGAAAGATATGCTTGGACGCAAATCTTTTCGCATCTCTACTTTAATCATCCTCGTCCTCATCGTTCTCGGCGTCAATATACCGAATGTTATCACAGCTTTCGGTGGCGAAGGTCTCGAAAACACCGTTCTCATCACCGACAAATCTAACGTTTTTGACGGTAAATTAGAAGCCTTAAACGACACCGACTTGGGCTATAAAATCGAGACTAGCACCGACGATTACGAAACGATCAAGCAAAAGATCAACGACGGCGAAATCGACCAAGCTATCATCGTTAACCAGACCAAAGACGGCGCAGACTTACATTACTTAGTTAAGAATGTTGCGCTTTCGAACGGCATTCCGAAAGATCTTTCTAATGCTCTGACGGCGTTCTATACCAGTCTTCAACTCCAAAAGCTCAACTTGTCACCCAACCAATTACAATCGCTCTCGCCGAATTTTAATTTCACCCTCGAGCAAACTGGCGAGGAGGAGATCCATGGTAATATCTTCGTCCTCATGATTCTTTCGATCGTCCTCTTCTACGCAATTTATTTCTGCGCTTACCAAGTTTCCAGCTCAATCACTACCGAAAAAACTTCGAAGATTATGGAAACTTTGGTTACTTCGACCAGCCCTAGCACCATCGTGCTCGGCAAGACCATCGGCATCGGTCTCGTTGGATTATTACAAATGGTGCTTTTCATCGGCACAGCCCTGATCACGGCCAATCTCTGCCTCGACCACGAGATGCTCGCCAGCATTCTCGACCTTTCCAGTATCACTCCAATGCTAGGTCTCATCTCGATGCTCTACTTCATCCTCGGCTACTCAGTTTATGCCTTGCTCTATGCACTAACCGGCTCGACCGTCAGTAAGCCAGAAGACATCCAATCAGCTAACACCCCGATCGCACTGCTAACTATGGTTGGCTTCTACCTCGCGTATTTCACCCTCACCGACCCGACGAGCAATCTCAATCTCTTCGCAGCCATTTTTCCATTCTCATCACCTTTCTGCATGCCGATTCGTTTCATGACGGGATTAGCTACGCCGACCGAAATTCTGATTTCACTAGCTGTCATGATCGTCACAATTCTCATTGTCGCGCGCGTAGCAATCAAAATTTATTCGAACGCTATCCTCAATTATGGCGCCAAGATGAGCTGGAGGGAAATTATCAAAAGTTATAAGGAGAAATAAAAATGAACCAACTAGTCATTCACGGCATCTATCGACATTACAAAGGTGATTATTATATCGTCGAAGATGTCGCTACGCATAGCGAGACTGGTGAAGAACTCGTCATCTATCGAGGGCTCTATCATGGCGATAAATTTGGTCAAGATCATCTCTGCGCCCGACCGAAAGATTTATTCTTGTCCGAAATTTCTCCCGACAGTATTCCCGAAGGCTTACCGGTCCAAAAATATCGTTTCGAGCTCCAAGATATTCCGAGCGTAGCTAATCATTAATATATTCAGCCCCATCAATTTTATAAGTCTTTGACATAGATATATTATAATATAATATATCTATATATGAAGAGAGTTTTCGCAGCTATTGATCTTAAATCGTTCTATGCTTCCGTTGAATGCCACGAACGAGATCTTGACCCACTCACCACTAACTTGGTCGTGGCCGATGCCACGCGTACCGATAAAACTATTTGCCTTGCCATTTCGCCATCACTAAAATCCTACGGCCTCCCAGGTCGTGCCCGGCTTTTCGAGGTCAATCAAAAAGTGCGCGAAATTAATCGCCAGCGCCTCACCAAAGCTCCTCTTGGGATTTTTCTCGGAAAATCATCAGATCAAACCGAACTCGAGAAAAATCCCAACCTTGAGCTCGACTTCATTATCGCTACTCCCCGGATGCAATATTACCTCGACTATAGCTCAAAAATTTATAATATTTACCTCAAATTCATTGCGCCCGAAGATATTTTTGCCTATTCAATCGACGAAATCTTTTGCGACCTGACCGGCTACCTCAAGATGTCTGGTCTCACTCCAGCCGAGCTAATTACGCGTATAGTTAGCCAGGTCTATCAAGAAACTGGTATTACGGCTACGGCCGGCATCGGCACTAACCTTTTTCTTGCCAAGGTTGCCATGGATATTCTAGCGAAACACGCCACGCCGAATGCAGAAGGCGTACGCATCGCTGAGCTCACCGAGCAGAAGTTTCGCGAGACCCTTTGGACCCATACGCCGATTACTGATTTCTGGCGCGTCGGTCGAGGCTATGCCAAACGTCTCGCAGCGCGCAATTTAAATGCTATGGGCGACGTCGCGCGTTGTTCGCTCGAGAACCCAAAGCTACTCTATCAACTTTTTGGCGTCAATGCTGAGCTTCTGATCGATCATGCTTGGGGTTATGAATCTGTCCAAATCTCCGACATCAAGCAACACCTGCCTAAAACTAAAAGTATTAGCTCGGGCCAAGTTCTAGCCGAGCCTTACACTTTTCTCCAAGCCCAGACCATCGTCAAAGAAATGGCCGAAAGTCTAGTGCTCGAGCTTGTCCAAAAAGATTACCTCACCAACCAAGTCACACTTTACATTGAGTACGACCACACGAACAGTTCCTCGACTTTCGTCACCGACCATTATGGACGACGCGTGCCTAAACCTACTCACGGTAGCGAGCGATTAGAGCCTTATACCTCATCAACCAAAGTCATAACCCAAGCTTTTCTCAAAATTTATCAAACCAAAGTTAATCCTAAGTTCACCATTCGCAAAGTCACAGTCTGCGCCAATAACTTGCTCCACCCAGCCGATGTGCCTAGTGATTCAGGGCCTACTCAGGCCGATTTCTTCACTAATTACGCCCAGCTCGAGCGAGAAAAAGCCAGGGAATTAGCAAGCCTCAAAAAAGAACATCGCGCCCAAAAAGCCGTGCTCAAAATTCGCGAACGCTATGGTAAAAATTCAATCCTCAAAGGCTTTAACTTCGAAGATGGTGCCACCGGCCGAACCCGCCACCACCAAATTGGAGGTCACCGAGCATGAAAACGAACACGAAGAATCCCTATGCCGACATCATCAATCTTCCACGTCCTAAAGCAGCGCAGCCGATGAGTATTGCCGGACGCGCAGCTCAATTCTCACCCTACGCAGCTCTCGTCGGGCACAAAGATATTATCACCCACGACGAGCTCGAAGCTAGTGCGAAAGTTAATCTCGACGATTCGGTCACCGTCGAACTCGATCCACCAGAGATCATAGACGATTTCTAATATTCAATGCTTTCACCAATCACCAAAGGCGCCAGCTTTGACCCATTCGTTTCACAAGCCATACCTAGCCAATTATTATTGAACTTATTGCCCAAATCCGACAGGACAGCGTTGTGTACCGGAATTACGATTTCTGGCTTCACTTTTTCGATATAAGCCATACCTTCCGTCACCTTGCACCACGGCGCTGCGCTTGGGACACATAGCACTTTCACTCGCCCCGACATTTCCGGCACGTCAAAAGAATCTCCAGGATTCACTAATAAGTCATCGACCACTACACCCAAATTGCGACAGGGAACTTTACCCGGCACAATCTCGGCATGATCATTGCCGAAGAATCGCAAAGTAAAATCACCGATTACGCGTTCAACTCCAGCAGATACTTTCTCCACTTGTCCCGAATCCACGAGGTCAACTTCAACGTCCAAAGGTACAAGGAACTTCACATTCGGATTGCGATCGACAATCGCCGAGAGAATTTCCGGCTGCAAATGATCACCATGACCATGAGTAACCACGATCGCCACCACATTATCCAGCTCCGGCACAGTCTCAGTAAACTCCACTGGATCAAAAACCAACTTCTGACCATTCTTGTCTAGGACCAGTCCTGAGTGCTCCAATTTCGTAATTCTCATTTTTCCTCCTTTTATCTATTCTATCACACTATGTTATAATCATGTTATGAGCGAACAATTCGATATCCTGAATCCAAACGGAACTTTTACTAACCAAGTCGCCTCGCGCGATCAAAGTCATCGAGATGGCCTCTGGCATCGCGCCGTCGTCGTTTTCGTCGTTGATCCCGGCAACCGTCGTGTTTTATTACAGAAACGTAGCCAACAGAAGAAAACTTGGCCAGGGCTCTGGGATGTTACTTCCGGTGGTCACGTCGACGCTGGCGAATTTGGCTACCAAGCTGCCTTGCGCGAAGCCAAAGAGGAAATCGGTCTCGATGCCCAACCAGAAGATTTACTTTGTATTGGCACATGCACCTCGGAAAGTAACTTTCCCGGCATCTGCGATCATCACTTCAATGAATATTACGTCGTCCATCGCAATCTTGACCCCACGACCGTCAAACTTCAAACTGAAGAAGTCGAAGATTTACAATGGTTCGATAAAGAAGAAATCCGTCGACGTCTCGAACATAATTGCGAAGGCATCACGAACAAAACTGGCTGTTGGGAATATCTACTACGTTATCTAGATAGCGTGGGTCAATAATCTGCCCCACAAAAAGCGCCCCATCAGGAGCGCTTTTTTTATCAGCGACCTTACTCTGCAAATTCAAGCGAATTGATGATATTGTCGCCAGCTTTTTCCCAAGCTTCACGCTGATCATTCGCACAGTTAAAGGATACTAATACCAACTTGCCTTCATACGAGAAGAAAATCATGTGGTTGTACATTTTACCTTCAGTGCTATCCGTCACGAGCTGCAAAGAAGCAATATTATGCCCAGAAACATCATAGTAGTTAGTGTCGATCACTTCGCTAACTTCCTTCATGATGCCTTCCATCGCGTTCAAGTAATCTTTAATTTCGCTATTTTTAATCTCATTGTTGGTTGTGCTAATCGCCAAGTCAACCTCAATCTTATCAGCATTCTTTGAGTAGACTACACCCGGCACCTCGCCACTGTATTTCTTGGCAATTTGCTCAGCCGAAAGTTTTTTAAAATCAGTCGGCACTAAAAATGAAAACTTTTTATCTGCAACAGTCACACGTTCAGCAGCAATCTTTTCACCCTTGCCGTTTTCGATTGTCAGGCTTGAGTCGTCTTGATTGCCACCACTATTTTTACTAGCCAATGCACCGATAATACAAATCGCAGCAGCAATCAACGCCACCACGGCAATAATCGCTATAATAATTTTCCAGCTTGGACCATTAGCCTTCTTGGCAGCTTTTGCGCTTGTGCTATTCATCCTAGTCACAGGCTTAGTAGTAGACTTCGTCACGGTAGTTTTTGCAGTACTTTTTGCCGGTGTTTTACTGGACGTAGATTTTACGCTAGTGGTTTTCGTCGACTTGCTAGTAGTAGACTTACTAGCTGGTTTCTTGGATGTAACCATATATCTCCTTAATTAATATATCAATAAGTATATTATACATCATTCTGGCTGGATTGTGCTTAAGTTTATTTTACTTCGTGCGCAGTGGGGTCGTCGACCTGTATGACGGCTTCTTGAGGGGCGCAGGCATCAATGGTTACGATTGGTCATCGGCTGCTGCTGCCTTTTCTAGCACTACGTCGGCTACTGCGTACGACCTACACTTCAATGCCTCAGGACTCTACCCGTCGAACGGCCCGACGGCTCGCTACGTCGGTTTCCCAGTACGTTGTCTGGCTTCTGGCGCCTAGTTACCTAGATGGCCCGAATAGACATTTTGCGCAAAAGTATGCCACTAAGCACGCTTTGGGACTTTTTCACCCCTGTTGTCCCAAGCTAAAACCGTGCGCACGCGCACGGTTTTAGGTAAATCACCTCATCGGGCTAGGCAACGAACTGAATAGCCAGTATTATGCGAGTCCCTTAGCGCCGGAACAGCACTAGACGTAGTAAAATGCATATTAAAACTAACATACGAGATGGCCGGGTAAATCGTCGAAGACCAAAGTTCTCCCCTATCGCCTAAGCCAGTTAATGCTCCACTATGTGCTTGCATTAAACCAGTACGCACGAGGTAAATTGGAGCAAAGTCCACTCGTATACGTTGCGATAAATCATCCTCACTAACTTTGCCTAGATTCGTCACGATATTCTCGTGAACATCAATCTTCCATTGCGTTGCGCTATCCTGCCCCATATTAGTATTTTCCGGATAATTATAAGCACGCAAAAGTCGGTAAAAACTATCCTCTCGATCATACAAAAACGATGTGACTACGTTGTTAGTTTTAGTAAAAGAACGTCCAGAAACTGGCAATCTCCAACCCTTGGGGCAAATACTTTGCGTCGTGGTATTATAATCATTAAGTTCAGTTTCATCAGTCAAACCTGCCGCCGATGAACTTCCTCCCATATTCGCCACAGCCGTTTTCCATTCATAGTAATTTCCAATTAAATAATGCGAATCATATTGATCACCTACAATAGTATTCGTAGCAGTGGCAATTGGTTCATTACTTGCTGTTAGACCGCCAACTTCTTGGAACCATTGACAAGTACCAATCGGATTTTGCGAATAATAAGCTGTAGCACTATTAGGTGAGCCACTAGCTGTATACCCTAATGTTGCCAAGGCCGTAGGTAAAGTTCCTGAGCATAGTTTCGAACCAGTTGGGTTTTTCGAGACAATTTTCCCCAGATTCCAACTTCTCGTATCATTAGCCTGTTCACCGTTTGGCCTAATATCTTTTCTCGGTATGGCCACCTCCGTGCCAGTAATAGTCTCCGTCTTTTCTATAATGGGTGTGTTTTCTGGATGTTCTGGGTCTAGTGGTTCCATAGGGTTAGTTGGATTATCGTAGACTTTATATTTAGTAGTACTTGCTGGCACTGTCCATTCACTTACTACATCACTGTCTCCGGGAGTAAGTGTCTTAACATATCTACTATAGGAAGCTGGTGCGTCTACTGGTCTTTCTCCAAGGTTTAGGGCTAGGTTCTGTGTCATCCAACAGTTACCATCAGCTAGTTTGGCTACCCAGTACATATTACCATCACGAATATCATAGAGTTGTTTCGTGACTGGTTCTAGGTAGTAGGGAGAGTCTCGGTCTACTGTACTGGTATCATGATTATAAGCCGAAGGTGTAGCTTCACAGATAGCACTGGTCATATCCTGCATGTAGACTAATTGATCAAGACGAGTAAGCGTATTAGGATTAGCTACTACGGAGACTACGACACTATTACTATATTCGCCAGCTAGTAGGCTAGGCGTCACATGCACACCAAAGCCTAAGTTATAATGATGTTCGTCTAGCACAGTTGTAGCCGTATCTTGATCATAGGCCAAGATAGCTGTGGTGGGTACTTGATGATAAGTTGAGCTAATATCGGGTGTAGTCTCTCCCTGAGTCAAGCTATAACCCCAAACATCACCTTCCTGGCTAAACTCATTACCAGTCTTATCACTTGTGATGGAGCTAATCTCAGCTGCTGCACCAAGCAGGGCATTATTACCATTCTTAGTACTAAGGAAGAGTTTATAACCTTCAGGATTATTCGTAGTAACACTAAGCCTGGTACTAGCACTAGCAAAACTACCAGCTGAGCTCGGAGTGATATCTAGCTCTACTTGATCGGCCAAGGCTAGACTCACTGAAGCTGCTGCTTTAACCTTTACTCTCGTCTCAGCTATGTCCATAGCATTGTCGAGAGCATTGGTGTTACTGCTTGACATAGGAAGAATCATAGCCAGCACCAGTAGGCCTAACACACCTAGACTGCTAAACCCTAGTAAGCTCAGCCTACTAAACTTTAACACCTTTCTCATCTCATTATGTTTTGTCTTCTTCTGTCTTCCCATGCTGGGTTACCTCCTAGACCTAAATATTTTGTATGATATGTTTGTCTCGTGGTACCCTTATGCAAAAGTGTCCTACTACTTTTATCCTTTTTGCCTTAATATAACTACCTAGAGCCTATATCTTGGTAGATACATAAGAAGCTAACGCCTCTTATGTATCTACCATCAACAAAAAGGGCACCACGAGGGTGCAATTATCTATCGCGCACATCATCACCATAGAAGGCAATAAAGTAGCCGAAGAAACCTCAATGATGCCCTTCATACCACTTTATAGCCAAAATCATGGTGATCTATATTAACGATATAGGTACTAAAAAACGACGTGCGTTAATTCGATAGATAATTGCACTTTAATTATATCACGTTTCCCACAATGTCAACAGTAATTAAGCAATACTGTTATCAAATAAAGCATTAGGAATTAACTAAACTTTATTTTTCTTCATGCTTATGATTGTATTTTTGAAGAAATTTGTTATATACTGGCTGGCAGAGCAACCAGCCCATAGTTATATCCATGATATCTATGGAGAGTAGCTGCCATTAAGCTGGGTAGGGTCGGGAGTTATTTTGGTAAAGTGGAGAACCTTTTTGGCTTTTGTATTAACCTTTATGTAAAACAAAAAAGGAGTGTCTATGTTAATACCACTATTACAAACCATAGTTCATTTCTTGCTCTGGTGGAGCAGTAATCGTTCTACCCACCAAAAGCAAAAAATTACCGTTGTCGTGATCAACATCATCAGACAACAGTAAACACAAACCTAATTTAATTGTACTCTACTTAAACGATTATGGCAATACTTTGGTTGCTCTTTTAGGAACTAGGCACCAGAAGCCAGACAACGTACTGGGAAACCATTCCAGCGATTACTTGCAGCTGTCGAAAACGAGAAATCTTCAGTAGACCGTATTAAAAGATGATAAGCATTGGTTACCTGGCCAACTGCATCATAAGCTCCAGACTTTGATGACCAAACTAGCATAAAACTCCCCATATATCTAAGATAACTAGTATTAAGAAAGACATTACCACTGCGTACGAAATCATCCTCATTCGCGCAAAACACTGTTATAATAAAATTACTATGAAATTGATTTTAGCATCATCCGGCTTAGCCAACGAAGATATTATCAAAGCACTTGAAGAGATGGTAGGCAAGCCACGCCAAGAAATAAACGTCATCGCTATCAATGAAGCTATCAAGGCCGAAATCGGTGACATGCGCTGGTTTGTAAATGAACTAAATAGATTGTCCCTCGTCATTGGTGGCAACATAGAGTTCATCGACCTACAAGCACATGATTTAGACTACATTAAACGGCGTATCGACTTAGCAGATATGATCTTCTGTTTCGGAGGAAACACCGATTATCTAGCAAATACCTTCCTGAAGACCGGCTTTGATAAAATTTTGCCAGAAATCCTCGAGCAAAAAGTCTGGGTCGGTAGTTCGGCTGGATCTTGTGTTTTATGTCACAAAGAATCGGATGAAATCCAAAGAACAATTTATAAAGAAAAACGCACGGCCGATCATTTTATGAATCTAATCCCGATGATTTTCTTGCCCCATCTTCATGGCTGGTTTAAATTTGACCAAGCCGAAGTTTTGCATGCATCTGAGCATACTGATTTACCAGTTTATGCCTTATCGGATGATTGCGCCTTAAAAATTATCGACCAAGATATGCCCGTCATTCTTGGTCATGACTATCTCATCGCCAAGAAAGGAAAGCTCACCAATGGCCTTTGATTTTAAGAAAGAATATAAAGAATTCTATTTACCGAAGAACCAACCTAACATTATCGAGGTTCCGGCTATGAATTATCTCGCCGTGGAGGGGGCCGGAGACCCAAACTCTACCGATGGCGAATATCAGCAAAGCATCAGCCTACTTTATGGCATCGCTTTTACCATTAAGATGAGTTACAAGGGTGATCACCAGATCCCTGGGTATTTTGCCTACGTCGTCCCACCCCTAGAAGGTTTCTGGTGGCAGGAAGGTAATCACGAAAGTATCGACTACTCGCGAAAATCCGATTTCAAGTTTATCTCACTGATCCGTCTGCCAGATTTCGTCACGCAAAAAGATTTCAAGTGGGCTGTTGCTGAAGCTACCGAGAAAAAGCACCAAGATTTCTTAAAAGTTAAATTCCTCAGCTATGACGAAGGTCTCTGTGTTCAGTGTATGCATCTAGGTAGCTACGATGAGGAGCCAGCCACGATCGACCTCATGCATCAATACATCACTAAAGAAGGCTACGAGCTCGACATTCAGAACCCACGTTACCACCACGAAATCTATCTCAGCGATCCTCGACGCGTCAGCCCCGACCGACTAAAGACCGTCATTCGCCATCCGATTAAACGAATTAACACTAGTTCTAACTAATAGTTACCATTCAAGACAAAATCTGTCCATTCAACTCGAGAGTCAAATGGACAGATCTACACCCTTAATCTATTCTGGTGGGCAAAGAGGGAATCGAACCCTCACTCTCAAAAGAGAACCAGATTTTGAGTCTAGCGCGTCTACCAGTTCCGCCATTCGCCCAATACCTTCATTATACCACACTTTCGTGCTATAATGAGAAATATATGGATTTTGATAATGGTGGGCTATCTCCTTCTGAAAAACAACGCCAAACTGCTGCCGAAATTGCGCGCAGAAAGGTGTTAGCTGCCTATTCTTCGACCGTCGAGAATCTCAAGAATCTACCCTCGAGTTCGCGTGACATCCTTCTAAAAAATCGCCAAAATCCTTCGAACGTCGCTTCGCCCTACCAACAACAGTCCACCGACTACGCTAATTATCAGACCCCAGCTTACCAGCAAACTTCGCAACATACCTGGCAGCAATCGCCTCAGACAGCCGAATATCAACGCACGCCAATCTACGGCAATACTCAAAATTACGCCAGCTCTCAAACACAGGTAACTGGCCAAGCTCCGAATCAACCTACAGTTATCTCGACAGCCCAGGTACGCCCAGCTTACGACACAAAACCGACCAAGCGCGAAAAACTGGCCAGCTTGTTCAAACGTCGTTGCCAGCCCCAAGCCGAGGATCGCTCTACTTCTACACCTGAACCGGCCACTAACCAATCTCCGGTCGAAAGCTCTGTCGCTACTTATACTGAATCAACTCCAGCAAACACCGAACCGGCCAGGAATTACGCCGACAATAATTCTACCTATAATAATTATACTAATACCACGCTCAAAGATGCTCCAATCGACCAAGAAGCGATCAACGAGCAATGGCAAAAATACCATTCAGCCTGGCAAGATTACTACAAAAAATATTACAGCGAATATTATGCTAAAGCAGCCCAAAGTTACCTCGCCACCGAGAAAATGAGAACCGAGCGCGTCGCCACAGGCGAAGTTCGACGTTCGCATAATTTTCGACGATTCGCGCCCATCGGCATCATTGTCCTAGTCATTCTCACTGGTCTATTTTTGCAGTACAACCGTCTAATCTTTGCACCAATTATGGCCTATGTCTCGCCAGATACGGGTTCGATCTCGACCAGCATCGAAGCCGTCGATCCCTCGATTAACCAAACTGTCTCCCCTGAGCCTCGCCTGATTATCCCAAAGCTCAATGTCGATGTCCCGATTGAATTTGGCATTCCGACCAGCGAAGTTGACGCAGCCATGAACCGAGGTGTCGCGCAATTTTCTATCCCCGGCGCTAATGCTTTGCCCGGTCAAATCGGCAATCTAGTCATTACTGGGCATTCCGCTGGTGATATTTATAGTAGCAATCCCTATAAGTTTATCTTTTCTGGCCTCGAACGTCTCGAAAACGGCGATCTCATCTATGTTAATTACGAATCCGTGCGCTACACATACCAGATGGTACGACGCGAAACTGTCGAGCCTAGCAACGTCGCAGCCCTCATCTACCAAACCGACCGTCCGATGCTGACACTCATCACCTGCACCCCTCTCGGCACGTCACGCTATCGCCTCCTGATTACGGCTGAACAGATCAGTCCGTCCTACGATTCAAACAATATCGCCACTCCCGATCCAAGTGAACCAGAGGATCCTAGCGCGAGCGAACCAGATATGCCAGCCAACGAACCTTCCTTCTTCGAAAGCCTTTGGCAAGGCCTCTTCGGTCATTAATCGCGCAATTTTTCGCGCATCAATGACAAACCAACGTTACCACGCACGACATAATACATCCAACGATCGTTCGCCGAGACGGCAATCGGAAAGTCTTCCAAAGTTGTTTTAATTTCCGTTGTCACCGACGGCTCAGCCTCCTGGCTTTGCATCTCGACATCATTCGTCTGCACTTTAGTTTTCACCAGCACGCGTTGATTAGTATTATCAAAATCCCAAACTCTCAGCACGCCATCAGCCGTCGACGACATCATGCTCGTCCCAAGCCAATTTAGCTGACTGCTAGGTGCCTCGTATTCAAACAAATCCCCCATGTCGACATCCACCACCATGAAATTTTTTCCTTTTCGCATCACAAAATATTCACCCTCGATACCAACATTGATTTTCTCCGGCGTAGCACTCAGTTTTTGCTCACCCAGCAATACTTTCATCCCAGAAAAGTCTGTTTCTTGCGCTTTTTCGCGATAGTTCGGAAAAGTTCCATAGTACACCGTCGCCTCGTCGTCCACCGTATATAAGAGGTAATCCTCGCTATAATATTCACTCAGCGCCACATGTACCGTCTTTTCGGCCGGCACCGTACCCATAATCGTCCCACCTTTTTCACCATCACGATAAACCCCGACGACTTTTTCCTCTTTTTCGTCCTGTTTTCTCGTCGCCACATAGGCCACATCATTATCATCGCTCGCAAACTCAATCACTTGATCGAGTAACACTCGCGAAATCGCCTGATCAGCCACGTTAATTTTGCGTAAATGTTGATTCTCGAGCACAAAAAGCTGCGCAGCCGAATCATCAATCATCTCCACCTGACTAAACTCCATACCAAAAGTACGCGTCAGATTCAAACTATTTGCCACATCTTTCAGATTTACCAAAATCCATTCAGCGCGCTCACTTCTTAATACTCTTAGCAAAACTTGATCGCCATTCCGATTCCAATTAATCTGCTCGATTTTGCCATTAAATTCCTTATGTGTCACCTCCGGCAAGATCTTCGACAGATCCAGCACCGTTTCCTTCGCTTCATCTCCCCGGGTGCTCACCCAATGAAGCTCTGCGCTTTTTTCGAACCCATATAATATACTCGTCTGGTTATCGGCTGGCGAGAAAAAGGCCAGCTCCCTCTCCCAATTCATCACCACTTCCGGCTGACGATTTTTTAAGAAAAGCCGAGGATAATACAGTCGAATCAGCATCCCCGAATACATCTTGATCTGCTTCTGCCAAGAATCATAGCCATCGCGCGACAGCTTCACCGAATGTTCACCTGGCGTCAAACTCCGGCTCAAATTCGTGCGCGCGAATAGCACTCCTCCGTCGATTTCCGTCGTCGCACCGGTCGGCAGGGAATGAATCTGCACTAAACCTGTCTGTTCAATACTACCGTTCTCTCCCACGAAGAATCCCATCGACGCCAGCGTCGCGACCAGTACAATCGCAATCACTGAAATAACCATCCCAACCTCAGCAATCAATACCTTAATAAACTGTTTTTTACGCTGCTTTTCGCGCTCTTCTAAATCCATAACTAGAATTATTATAGCACGATTAAAAGCGTTTTCTAAACAGTATCATCATGCGTAAAAATCGCTCTTGCTTTTCATAATGCTCAACGTTATAATAGATATAAGCAAAAGTATGATGAGGAGTGATAAATGAGTGAGTTACAGGTTGATTCTGGCCGTTCAAGTTCGGCTACTCATCGCATAACTCAAGCCTCGACTACTCTTAACCGGCGCTATGTTCGCCGTCCGGCTAATATCGCGATTCAAGAGGCAGCTCGCGCAGCCGAAAGAGAGCGCGAAATGGCCGAAAAAACCCCGGTCATGCCGTCGCGCCTAGTTAACTTACGCGTCCATGCTGCCGAGCTCGAAGCAGCCAAGGCCAAAGCCAAAGCAGCCGAAAAAGCTGCCGAGAATCAAGCTAGCGCCAATGTCACGACGCCAATAAATCCGATCGCCATGTATCCTAAAGTCCTCGAGTTCGGACGTCTCGATCCTGAACCAACCGAAGTCTACGAGCAAATCTCAGCCGAAATGCGCTCAGAGAACCAGCCTATGGCTTCAGCCGATCCAGCAGCGACCATCAGTAACCAAATGCAAACTCCGGCCACTCTCGCTGGGCCTAGCGTGGCTGAGCCGGAAATCACCGTCGCCCATGAAGACAGCGCTCTAGCCACAGCTGCAGCCAACACCGTTACTAGTTCAGCCCCAGAAATCGATACGGCTACTCTCGCCATGAATATCGCTGCCGACTACGCAGCTGCTAGCCTCGGCGCTTCTGTCAAAGAATACGGCAAAGGTTACGATGCTTATGCTATGGCTGTCCCCGAAGGCGAGGTCCAGAAGCACCCTGATCTAGCCGGCGCCAAAGATTCCGATTCCGTCGACGCCATCGCGCGCGCAGCCTCCGAGGCCATCGCTTCGATTCGCCAAGCCACCGAGCCAGAAGAAGTCTCCGAGCAAGTCGCTTCGCTCAAAGCCTTCGCTGACAACATCAAAGTCAATCATAATACCCCAGAAATGCGCGAGCTCGGCGACACTATCGAAAAATTCGTCAGCATCGCTATGAAATCCTCCAAAGTCCAAGAGGAGACCGAGTGCAAAGTCGCAGCCAAGGTCACGCTCTCGCCGAAAGTCACGCGTGCAGCAGCCAAAGTTACCAAATCCTCAGCCAAGGTTATGGCAGCCAGCAGCCGAAGCAAATCTTCCAGCACAGCGAAGAGCGCCAGTCGCAACGTCGCAAAGACCAATCCTAGCGTAGCCATGCGCCGTAACAATACTCGTCTTTCGCACCGTCGTCCCACTCCCGAAGAGCTCAAAGATCGCGCCATCCAGCAAGCCCTTGAATCCGTCGCCACCATGGACGAAGACTACCGTTCGAAGTCCAAGGGCAAGCGTCAGCCAGCTATGCGTGCCCGACGCAAAGGTGGCGCACGTCGTTTCGCGATCGCTTTCGTCTGCGCAGCAGCCTGCGTCGGAGGCATCATCTATTACGTCACCAGCAACATCCCCGACATCTCCGTTCGCGTCGCAGCTATGCAGACCGGTATCTCTGCCACTTACCCTTCTTACGTCCCTCGCGACTATTCTCTCGGTGATATTAAATCCGAAAACGAAAAGATCGAAATGGTCTTCAACGGTCCAGACGGCGCCAGCTTCATCCTCACCGAAGAAAAATCCACCTGGGACAGCGCAGCGCTGCTTAGTAATTACGTTGAGCCAGTCTGGGGCGAGAACTACGCCACCACCCACGAACAGGGAATCACGATTTATATTTCCAACCAAACTTCCGACGCAGCCTGGGTCAATAGTGGCGTCCTCTATACGATCACTTCCTCCGGCACGGCCCTGACCAAGAAGCAAGTGCGCAGCATTGTCGTCTCATTATAGCCATTTTGTGGTATAATAAATGCCATGAAGACACGTTTTGCACCCAGCCCGACGGGCTACATTCATATTGGTAATGTTCGCAGCGCCATCTATCCATATCTCATGGCAAAGCAAGCCGGAGGCGAGTTCATCTTGCGCATCGAAGACACCGACCAGGCGCGTTACGTTGAGGGTGCGACCGAATTAATCGAAGATACACTCAAATGGCTCGGACTGGATTGGGACGAAGGTCCAATCATCGGTGGCCCCGACGCTCCCTATTTTCAGTCAGAACGCCGTGCAATTTATCACGAATGGGCAAAGAAGTTAATTGCTGCCGGACGTGCCTACGCCGACCCTACTAGCGCCGAGACTATTGACAAATATCGTAATCTGTGCTACAATGAGAAGAGACCCTATCTTTATCGCGATTTTCGCCCTGAAAACCCACCAGAATGGCACGAAGGCCTACCCCTGAGGTTTAAGGCCGATCCGAAGCCTCGCAAGTGGCACGACGAAGTTATGGGCGACATGGAAGCCGGCCCCGAAGTTCAGGATGACATCATCTTGATTAAGGCCGACGGCTTGCCAACTTACAATTTTGCCCATATCGTCGACGACGCTACTATGGGCGTGACTCACATCTGCCGAGGTGTCGAATATCTTTCTAGTACTCCGAACTACCTAGCAATTTATGAAGCTCTCGGACTGGAAGTGCCGAAGTTAATCTCTCTGCCTCACATCCTCGGTCCGACCGGTGGCAAGAAACTTGGCAAACGCGACGGCGCTAAATCGGTCACGGAATATCGCGATGACGGTATTTTACCCGAAGCCATGCTAAACTATCTGGCTTGTCTTGGCTGGAATGATGGTACCGAGGAAGAAATTTACACGAAGCAAGATTTAATCGAAAAGTTCTCCGTTCATAAAATCCAAACCTCCGGCGCTCGCTATGATGAGGTGAAATTGCTCTGGATGAATGGTCAATGGATTCGCAAAATCGCCGACGAGCAGGGCATCGATGCGCTCTATCCTCGCACTCTTGGTTTCTGGCCGGAGGCAGCCGAAAATTACGACGACAATTATAAAAAGCGCGTTCTGTCGATTATCTATGATCGCCTAAAAACTCTCTCGGACCTACGCGAAATGACTAGTTACTTTTTCGCCGATCCAGAGGTCGATTTGGAAATGCTAATGGGAAATAAGTTCCTCAAGAAACTCTCAGAAGAGGAAATCAGCGAACTTTTACAACAAGTCGCTAATCGCCTCGACAATCTCACCGACTGGAACGCCGATGTTTTGCAGGAAACCCTCAATCAGCTGCTCGCCGAAACCGGCAAGAAGCCCGGCGAACTCTTCTCGTTGATTCGCATTGCGCTTTCTTTCGCGCCATTTAGCCCAGCCCTCCATCTCACGCTTGAGGTCCTCGGCAAAAATGTTAGCCTTGCTCGACTCAGAAAAGCCGTCACGGCGATCGAAAATGATTAGGGCTTATGGCAAGAGTAATCAAAGACAAGAAGCTAATAAACACGAGGTTGGCAACCAATTATGGTGGCTGGATGTATTGCAATCAATGCAATGAGAACATTGGTTACCTTTGTTATTCAACCTACGACAAACTAGAATTGCAATACCAATGCAACTGCGAGAATCAAGGTAGCCTAGTACTAGACTTCGAGGATAGCAAAAATGGTAAAAACTGCGACAATGAGTTAATCATCCTTAAAAATCGGCTTTGTTGTCCTAAGGATAATGAGCCACTTATCACTCTATTGGATAACAAATTAGCCAGCTACCACATGAAAATCACCTGCAAATCCTGTGAGAATATTTATCAAGTAGCTAAAACTAAGCTTCAAGATTCTAATTAAAACATATAAACAAATACGAACCAGCATACAATTATAAAGCCGAACAAGATTTCAATGAGACAGAAAACTATAACTTTTAGTAAAACAGCAAACAAACTCTAGAGCTTAATAATACTAATCACCAAACGAAGCCATCTAATAGCCGAATAAAAGAAATATGACGTCTCTAGTCGAACTCTAGGGAACTTGACGCCAGAAGCCAGACAACGTACTGGGAAACCATAAGAACGAGATCGTGGTCCAAGCGAAGGTTCAAGATTAATTTTGCCTAATCGCAAGTAGTATGCAGAATTAGGTGAACCACCATTTGAACCAGCAACTCCTGACCAATTAAAGCCGAGAACACCTGACCCCCATAAGAAATCTGTCGCCAGTTCAGCGAACCCACTGCGCACAACTCACCCTTTACTTTGTGCGCAGTGGGATTATTGACATAAGTCGTGGTTTTTTGAGAGGAGTAGGATTACACGGCTATTATTGGCCATCTTCAATCACTATCTATTCTAGTTACAAAGTCGCTTATTCGTATTATTGCAGTTTTAACAGCTCAGAATTGCAATCATCAAAAAATCAAGGTAGTCGTGCAGCTAGTTTCTCAGTACGTTGTCTGGCTTCTGGCGCCTAGTTACTTAGTTACTCAAACCTGCCATTCCCATTCAATTAAGCTTATGCTAAAATAGAAAGAACTAAAAGAGGAATTATCTCATGAGTCCAAAACGCCAAAAAACCGTCACGTCAAAATCTTCTACTCCTCATTCGAAACATGTCACAATCAACGATGTCTCTGCACCTGCCCCGACTAAGTCCGAAGCCGAAACTAAGTCAGAACTCAAAACTTCAACCGATTCTACAGCCACCCTCGTAGAGCCGGGTACGGTTCAGGTCGGCAATCTTGAGTCCGAGCGTCAAGAAGCCCCTAGCCCCGACACAAAAGATCCTTCTCAGCCCACAAAGAAACCCAAAAAAGGCGCAAAATTCCTCTACGCCCTGATTTGCTTAATCTTCCTCGGTTTAGTTACTGCCGTTATCGTCATCGCCTATCTTGCCACGCGCCCTGGCGATAATACCGGCAAAATGGAACGCCTCGATTTTCCCGACCCAATCTACAGCAAACTTACCGGCCTAGAAATCAGCGACGCTAAGCTTAACGAAAGCCCGACTTTCTGCGTCCAGATTCCCAATGGCACTACCGACGGTGCGCGTCCCCAAGCTGGCCTGAGCGAAGCAGCCATCGTCTTCGAAGCAATCGCCGAACGAGGAATTACGCGTTTCGCAGCCGTCTTCCAGAATCCTAGCGTCAGCGTCATTGGCCCGATTCGTTCGCTCCGTCCTTATTATCTTGACTGGGATACACCTTTCGACTGTACCGTCGTTCATGCCGGTGGCTCCGATGAGGCGCTAGCAGCCATTCGCCAAGGTGGTCAGCGCAATCTCGACGAAAGCAATACCTACATGTGGCGCGAGCAGGGCAGCGATCGTCTCTGGAATAATCTCTTCACTTCCTCGCGCGACCTAGCCGATTTCAACACCGACCATGGCTACACCACCTCGAACCTACGCGCCTTCCCTCGCTATAATCCCGAGGAAAATCAAACTATCGTTAACGCTTCGCGCACTTGCCCTGAGGCGAGCGAATCTTGCGCCGTCAGCCTCATCTCGGATATCCAGATTAACTTCGGCGCCACACCCATGTATAATACTACCTATCATTACGACGCAGCGACAAACACTTATCTACGTTCATACGCCACGGGCGAGCCTCATCTAACTTATAACTGCCCTTCGGATCTCACTCGTCCAAATACTGCTAATGCTTGTGGCGAAGCCGTCCAAGTTGCGCCCAGCGTCGTCATCGCTATGGTAGTAAACGAACAGACCATGAGCGACAATTACCACGAAAGTATCCAGACTATTGGTTCCGGCTCGGCCCTCGTCTTCCAAAACGGCAGCGTCATTGAAGCTACTTGGTCGAAATCTTCCCAGCGTGACCAAGTCATTTTCCGAGACACAGCGAGTAACGAAATTCGCCTCGCTCCTGGCCAAGTTTGGATCGCAGCTGTGCCTCAATATGGCAAAATCGACTACCAAACCGGCGAACTCATCATCGCAGAATAATTCGTCAACTAACAAAACTAATTATGAAAAATGGCCGTCCTCTTAATCCGAGGGCGACCATTTCGTTGTAGTCAGAAAAGTTCACGGCGCTCAATCATAAAACCGGTCAGACTTAAAGCCGGAGCGAAAATGCATCGCAGCATCATATCCACCCAAAGAAGCATCCTGCCTTTGTTTGAACCAGCGATATTCGTCGTCATTTTTCAGCAACATCTGCTCGATATCATGAAAATATCGCGTCAACAATGCATTTACGACATTATGGAAACCTGAACCATCATCGTTCTTCTTTAAGACCTCAACATCCACCTGAAATCTCACATCGCTCAAATACTGTGCTGTATCGTCCAGACGCTCTACTGGCTTCAGATAGAAATCAAAGAACTGCCCATCAACCTCCACCATCGGGCAGAGAAAAGTCGAACTGGTCTTCTTGGTAGTTTTGTCCTTATCACCCATGCCAACTTTTCGGCGAGGTTTACCGTGATTAGACTCGGTTGCTATCGGAGCTTCCAAGTTCAATCTACCGACAAACAGCAAATGCGTCACGCCTTCAATCCGGTCAGTTAGGTCAAGATAGTAGGTTGTATCCATCTCGACTTTTACCAATCTCACCGGCAAATAATACATCGTCCGGCAGCATCCGAGCCCAGCCGAATTCATCATCCGGGTCACAACTTTACGATGAGTTTTCGCAAACAGGTCACTGATACTAATAATGGCTGGAACTTGGTCTTTACTTTTTGAAGTATCATTGGGCTTGATGAAACTGGGTTTCAGGAAGCCCTTTTTCGGCTGCCGAAAAACCAACTTCAGCGACGCGTCCCGAGACCAACAAATTTCAAACCCCTCGTCCGTTTCTGCGACCTTGCATTCGGGATAACTCAAAGCTACCGACTCTAAATGCAACTCTTGATACGATTTCATCTTTTCCTCTGCGATTCTGTCTTGCACTTGTTTCATATTCCATCTCTCCTTTTTTGTTTTTGCCACTTCCGAGCAGCGTCGAAATCATAATTCATTCAATTATAAGTTCAACGCTGCCAAGAATAGCAACCTTTCCAACAAAAAAGACTCTTTCCTGACTTTTTAAAGTGCAATTTGGTAGTCCCGGCGGGAGTCGAACCCGCGATTTCCTGGATGAGAACCAGGCGTCCTGGACCACTAGACGACGAGACCAATTACCTTTATTATAACACAAATCCCCCGAAATGTTGCAAAAATCTCTACTTTTCGAGCGTTTTTTCTGAAGCCCGTGGTTTTTCACTCGCTTGCTTCACAATATAAATCGGGCGACGTTTAGTTTCTAGATAAGTTTTTGCTAAATATTGGCCAATTACGCCTAGCGCCAGCAGCTGCAATCCACCCATCATTAGCACTACACAAATCGTGCTCGGCCAACCTCCGACTGGATCGCCATAAATCAAAGTTTTTACCACTATCACCACAATCATGATAAAGGCCACGAAGCAGAAAACTAGTCCCAGCACTGCAGCGATCACTAATGGTACCGTCGAAAACGCGCAAATCCCATCGATCGCATAAACAAACAACTTCCAGAACGACCAGTGCGTCTCGCCAGCTGCGCGTTGAATATTCTTGTATTCTAACCATTTCGTCTTAAACCCGACGAAGCTAAACAACCCCTTCGAATAGCGATTATATTCCGGCATCGCAATAATCGCGTCCACCATCTGGCGCGACATCAAGCGAAAATCACGTGCGCCATCCACCATCTCCACCTTAGACATTTTGTTAATCAACTTATAGAAAATCCTCGCGAAAAAGCTTCGAATCGGTGGCTCGCCATCCCGGCTCACTCGTCTCGTCCCCACCGAATCATATTCGCCATCCTTCACCAACTCATACATTTCCGGTAAAAGTGCCGGGGGATCTTGCAGATCAGCATCCATCGTCGCGACAAAATCGCCCTTCGCATACTCCAGCCCAGCCAGAAGCCCAGCTTCTTTCCCAAAGTTGCGCGAGAAGCTCACAAATTGCACGCGCTCGTCACTCTTTCGCAGTGCTTTCACTTTCGCCAAAGTTCCATCCGTGCTACCGTCATCCACGAAGATAAACTCAAACCTTGCATCCTTCATCCCGTCAGTAACTTTCGTCACAGCTTCATAGAATTTATCAATCATCGGCTCCTCGTTGCAACAGGGAACAACAATCGAAATCAAATGTTTCATTCAGGATCCTTTCGCGAATGTGACTTCGCCCTTACTTTAGTGACCTTTGGCGCTGAAATCGCCTCCGACGCTGACGTTATCTTAGACGCCTTACTTTCGTTCTTATCGGCACTCTCATCCTTCTGTTCTTCCGGCTTTTTCCTCGGACGCCCACGCCGTTTGGGTTGCGTCGCCAGTTTCTCCTTTGCAGGCTCTTTCACTTCCTCGGCTTCATCTTCAATTCCACCTTCGTCGT
This sequence comes from uncultured Candidatus Saccharibacteria bacterium, assembly GCA_964515845.1. Taxonomy (GTDB): domain Bacteria; phylum Patescibacteriota; class Saccharimonadia; order Saccharimonadales; family Saccharimonadaceae; genus Nanosyncoccus. Next base: position 55,598 of record CAZEVF010000001.1, read on the forward strand.
CACCATCACCATCATCTGGCAGTTCCGGAGGCATTGGCAAAGGCAATGCCTCCGAGACCATTTCTGGCTGCGCCTTTTTCTTATTGTTTTTATTCGTCTTCTCGTGTTTCACTTCGTCTCGCTCAACTACTTCGCGCACCGAATCCATCAAAGCCACCATCTCGGCATCTTTTTTACGCGAGCGCAGACTCATAATCCCAGAAATTACCAGCCAGATTACACCCAGTCCAGCCGTCCCAGCCGAAACCATCAGTCCAATCTTCGTCGCCTTGCTCAGCCCATACTTCACCTTGACTTCGCCTTGCGTCTTAGCCGGCACCGTCACAGCCACCAAGCCATTTTCTTCCGAATGGGCAACTTTTAATGTCTCATCGCCCAGCTTCGCCTCGTATCCCGGATAATAAATCAACGGCAATTCAACCACAGCCTCTTCATCTGTCTCATTTTCTACTGAAAACTCAACTTTCAACCCGTCCTTTTTCATCCTGCCCAGTTTCAACTTGCCACTAATCACTTCGAGACCCGACCCACGTTCCTCCAATCGTTCTGGCACCCGACTGAGACTACAGGCATAGCCCTGCTTTCGGTCTTCCTCGACGTCCGGCGAACAAAGCAACTGCATCGGCGCGTATTCCGACTCCCAGCCTACCACAACCGGATCCTCACGCACATCTTCAACATTATCTAGATGATGTTCTGGATTCGGTAAAATCTTCGGCATTACAAAATAAATCGCCAACAGGCTCGCCACCACCATCGCGACGGCTTGCTTTTCACTCGTCGCCTTGCGTACCAAGGAAAAAATCGTATAGCCAGAAACCACGCTCAGTAGCAGCGCCGGCACCATCAGCATGCGCCAAGGGAATTGCATCTGCCACAAAATCCCCGGCATATAATACCAATCAACGATCGGCAAAGTCGCCAAGATAGCAATCAAGGCAATCACATAGATAGAAGTCAGAAAACGACGCTGATTTTCATCTTCAATCCCTCTGCGCGCAAACCAAAACCCAAAAATCCCAATCAAACCGATAATCCCCAGCGTAATCCCATATTCACCAGCCAAGCCATCGCCATTAACCTTATTTGGCTGTTCAAGCGCCAATAACTGCTGTGGCCAAGCCCGATGATCGTTCATGCTCTGTGGGTTCGCCCCAAAATACACTTCAGAATACCCCTTATCGAACACGCCATAAATCCCCACCATCTTCGCCTCGACCAGAGGAAGAGTGAAGAAAGCTGTCAGCCCGAGCGCCACCACTACGCCTAACACCATGCGCCATAGATTTTCCCAGTTAATCACTTTGCGCCAGTTGAAAATCACGAAAAGCGCAGCCATCATCGCAAACAACATCGCCGAAAGGCTATGCGACAAGACTAGTAACGCTGCCGATATTGCGATATTACGCGCCGAATGTTTATCTCGAATTAATAGTTGATATAAGCCTAAGAGCAAAATCGGTCCAGCCACTGCTGCTACTACTTCGCCTAGTGCCATGCGCGAATAAAGGTTATTTAACAGGTAGGGCGACGCCATATAAAACACAGCGACTAACACCGAAAGCGCCCGATTCTTGCTGATTTTTAGCATCGTATGACACATCGTCATACCAGCCCCAATCAAACAAAGTGTCAACCCAATGTTAATCGCCACCGGCCACAGGCCAACCAGCACCTGAATCCCAGAAATCACATACGTAATCAACGGTCCATAAAACAGATTATAGGCATAGCCAAACCCATTCAAAGTATCCGGATCAACTTGAGGCAGAATCTGTCCATTCGACCAAGCTCTCGATGCGCTCTGAATCCTCGTCACATGAAAAGCATAATCGTCGCCCGTCATCACCTGCAGACCACAAGCCCAAACCCCCATCGTCAAAATCGCCCCAAAAAGCAAAACTAATAAGTATGGCCAAATCTTCTGCCAAATCCTGCCACCGATTCTTTTCGTCGGCTGACTCTCTGGCGCACCGGTTAACTCTGTCATAATCCTAATTATACCATACTTTCACCTATTACGGGAGAAAACATGCTATAATATATAATATGAAAAAGCTCCCCATCGTCGCACTAATTGGCCAAACGAACGCTGGCAAATCCAGCCTGCTGAATCGTTTTGCACACAAAAATATCGCCATCGTCGCGCGCGAAGAGGGAACTACGCGCGATAATGTCGTTGCCCGAATCGACAATCGCTTCCTTTTGATTGATACAGCCGGTCTGAAAGACCCGAACGATGACTTTGAAGCCAGCATCCAGGACCAAATCGCCGATGCTATTGATTCGGCCGATTTGATTTTGCTAACGCTCGACGCCAGCAAATATCCTGATCAACGTGATAAGGACATCGCGAAAAAAGCCCTGCGTTCGAAAAAGCCCGTCTTGCTTATCTTGAATAAATCCGATCTGGGTGAAGCTTTGCCCGACGATGAATTCTTACGCCTCGGCGTCAAGCCGGAACAGACTTTTCGTACTTCTGCCACCACCGGCCAAGGCACCAAAGATCTCAAAATCGCAATTTTAAAACTACTTAAAGTTGATTCAAAGCTTGCAACTTTAAAAGAGTTAAACACTACTAGCGCATCTTCAAAAGATACTGTGAGCGCTACACTTCGTGATGGGTCATTGCCCGGCTGGACCGGGTCCGATTCTTTAGATGAGGAGAGGTCCACCAGATCCAGCACGAATGTGGAGCGGTCTCAGCAACCTTTGAAAATTGCCCTCATTGGTCGCCCCAACGTCGGCAAATCCAGCCTTTTCAACTCCCTCGGCCAAAAGCAACAGGCCATCGTCAGCTCGCGCCAGGGGACGACGCGCGACGTCAATCGCGTCGAAGTAAAGTTTCATAAACGCCCCCTCGAGATTCTCGATACCGCTGGTCTGCGTAAGCCCGGCAAGCGCGAAGTTGGCATAGAAAAGTTCTCAGCCCTACGCACACTCGCAGCCATCGAAGAAGCTGATGTCTGCGCACTGCTGATTGACGCTACCGAGCCTCACTCAAAACTCGACCAAGCTCTCGCTGGTCAAATCATCGACGCCGGCAAGGGAATTATTATCGTCTTGACCAAATCCGACCTCGTCGAAAACACCGACGAGATTCTCGACAATCTCGAGCGTGATTTTAATTTCTTGCCCTACGCACCAGTTCTGATTACTAGTAGCAAAACCGGTCAGAACGTCACTAAGCTTTTTGAGCTCGCTACCGAAATCGACGCCACGCGCCACCTCGAAATCAAAACCTCCGAGTTAAACAAGATCCTCAGCGAAGCCATCATCGAACATCCCCCAGCCGGCCTCAAAAATACTCGCCCCAAGCTCAAATATATCGTCCAAACCGACGTCTGCCCCCCTTGGTTCGTCGTCCACGGGCGTGATTTAGGGCTGCTACACTGGTCATATAAGCGTTTCCTTGAGCGAAAAATTCGCGAAAAATTCCCGTTCGTCGGTACACCGATTATGTTCAGTTTTCGTAGCGATTCTAACGACAAACGTAAATCAATAACACTAAGTAACTAGGCGCCAGAAGCCAGACAACGTACTGGGAGGCCGTACCAACGATAGCCTGGGCTGGTTGATGCGCCAAGTCCTGGAGCATAGAAGACTAGGTAATACGCACCAAGTCCAGGATCAGCCCAAACCCTATCAGTGGAGGCTGCTGACCATCCGAAACTACCATAACCTGCATGTCCCAAGAAGTTTAGGTTGGCATATCCACTGCGCACGATTCCATCTTTACTTCGTGCGCAGTGGGCATTTGTATATAAACTTTGGATTTTTGAGAAATATTGGGGACTATGGTGATGTTTGGTCATCCATAGCTAGCATACATTCCAACACCACATATGCTACAGCCTTTTTTCTTAGCTTTAGTACATCAGACCTTGTATCGTCAGCCGGTCCTTATTATCGTTGGAGTGGTTTCCCAGTACGTTGTCTGGCTTCTGGCACCTAGTTACTTATGGTAATCGTCATTATAATATTGCTTAATTTATATAAAACTTATGCTAATCATTATAATGCTTTCGCTCACTTTATCACACTTGTGCTTGCTATTTTTTCGACTTTTCTGCTAGTCTGAGAAGCAGAGCAATTTCCTGCAACCAACTTGTACGGATCTTGTCGTACAAGTAGTCCAAGTAAGGATTTAGAACATTTTGAGTACTGGGTAGGGTCGGGAGTTATTTTGGTAAAGTGGAGAACCTTTTTGGCTTTTGTATTAACCTTCAAAAAAATAAAAATGAGTGTCTATGTTAATACCACCATTACAAGCCATAGTTCGTTTTCTGTTGCGTCAACTTTGTAATCGTTCAAAGTCCAAGCAACAAAAAATTACCCTTGCTGTCATAACTATTGTAGTTATTGAGCAGAAAGGGTAACACTAATACCTAAATTAATTATACCCTACTCATAACGATTATGTCTAGTGGGAAATTGCTCCAAAAAAGAGTTATAGATGATACGTTGTAAATAATACAACGTTTAATTGTTAGTTTTTGCGTTAGCGTGATATAATGAAAACGTATCATCTTTATCAAAATTGCAATCGACATTTTTGTATGTCTAGTTTTGTAACGAAATAACAGTAAAAAGGGTATCACGAGGTTCCCGGCTGTTAAATCGTTACGATTGCAGATAAGGATGATACACCCTCGTGGTGCCCTTTTTGTTTAGGCACAAGGCATAGACAAGTTGGGTAGTTATGTAGTAGGACAAAAAACATAAGGTATCTTGGGGCACCACGAGACAAAAGATAATATACAAAATATTTAGGTCTAGGAGGTACTCTATGTATAAAAGACAATATCAATCGTTAAGGCTTAGTAAAGCCAGTCTAGTAGGCATAGCTACTTTTAGTTTGCTAGCTTTGCTGTTACTGACTTTAGTAGTGCCAGTTTCTTCTCAATCAGCCGACGCAGCCGAAGGCGAAGGCGTAACTATGACCAGCAACCTTTCAACCAAGACCACAGCCTATCTTTACAGTATGATCTCTCTATCTTTGTCTGATAGTATTGATATTGACCTGACGCCGAACAGCACTGGCAGCCTCGGGATTGGTAGCGCTAAGGTAGAAGTCTCGACCAATAATACAACTGGTTATTCACTCTATCTTGCTACGGTTGACCAAACCAACGAACTAAAGCAAGTCGACGAAAGCCTAGCTTATAGTAATGCTACGAGTGATACGAGTTATAGTATTAAACCATTAACTACTAGTACCACGGCTAGTAACTACCTAGCTAGCACAGCCAATCTTAACACTTGGGGTTACGCTTTAACTGATCCTAGTGGTGGCACAGCTGAGACAGTTTATACTGGACTAATGAATCCAACTAGTACTAATATCCACTCCGTCTCAGCTACTAGCAGTAATGACGAGTATAAGCTGAACATTGCCGTGGCTGCTGATGCTAGCCTGCCAGCTGGCGCTTACCAGAATGGTTTAATCGTCTCAGCTGTGGCTAACCCAATTGCACTGTCTGGATTCAACCAAATCTACTACATGCAAGAAATGACACCCGAGATCTGTGCCTCAGCCAAAGAACATGAAGAAGGGCAACTAGTAGATAAACGTGACAACACAATCTACTGGGTAGCCAAACTCAAAGACGGGAATTGTTGGATGACACAGAACCTAGCACTAAACCTTGGCTCTAATCCTAACAATGGTGCCTTTGGTACTTCTGGTAATAATGCTAATGTACCATATGTAGCTAAGCTAACACCAGCAGATTCGGATGTGACGGAAGAGTGGGTGCCGGAAAGCAGCACGAATGAAATTGAGCTCACCGGCGTAAAAGGTTCTACTTCTGGATCCAGCCAATATTCGTGGAGTATGGGGAAAGTAGTATTAGCTACACCACTTTTAGCTAAGGCTTGTAATACTTACGGCACTAGTAACTCGGCGCTTTCTAGAGACAATTTAGGCACAGTTTGCAATAGCGCTGGGTTTTTCGATGTGTCCGATTGGCAGCCAACTTTTGTTTCTCAAGAGGGAAGTGTGACCTTAAATGACGGTAGTCGTTATCCAGCTTCTGGATCTACCACGATTGCTGCCGATATTGCGACGAAGACTTATGATGCGCATTACCTAATCGGTAATTATTATCAGTGGAATACAGCAGTGGTTGGCACTGCGCCTACGCTTTCTGACGGCTCTACAGCGTCTAGCACAATCTGTCCAAAAGGCTGGACGTTGCCACCAGCCGGCACGAATCTAGTGGATGGAGCATATTTGCCAATAGAAGAGGCTGGTAGTTACTATGATTTAATGTTGGCTTATGGCTATCCAGAAAGCTCGGAGTATTCGCGTTACAACGAAATTACTAACTCCCTCTATACGCCTATACTGCCAGAAGCATCCTTCGCAGCTAGGCCGTTTTATTTTTCCTCAGGTGGTTATGTGGATGCCGGTAATAGTTACTATCGCTTGGCTGGACAAGGAGCTTGGGCATATACGGCCAGTTTGCGAAGTACGGCAGCGTATATATCGGTCAGTTTATCGACTAAAAGGGTAATGCCAGCCTCATTCGTTTCGACGCGTACCCATGCTTTGTCGGTGCGCTGCATTGCTCGCTAACCCCATTTTCTCAAAGTGGTCACGTGGACCCACTTCGACATTTTTCCACCCCTGTTAGTAAAAGTCAAAAGTGGTCACGGTGCACCACTTTGGGGATTTTAGGGGAACTAGGCGCCAGAAGCCAGACAACGTACTGGGAAACCAACGAAGTGACCAGATGGACCGTGCGACGAGTGGAGACCTGAGGCACCGAAATAGAAGTCATACGCAGTAGCCGACGTAGTGCTAGTAAAGGTTGCAGTGGTCGATGACCAAGTGTAACCAGAGAGACCTACATTCCTTAAGAAACCATTGTTTAGACCGATGTAGCCACTGCGCACAATCCCGTTCTTCGTGCGCAGTGGGCTAATCTATCTAAAAGATGGCTTCTTGAGGGACACCGGCCTACTCGGTTATGATTGGTCAGCCACCCATGCCAATAAAGTTTGGGCCTCATCTGGCCTCGGAGCCTATTACTTTGTGTTTCATGATTCTGAGATCTCTTCATCGTCCGGCCCAACGGCGCGCTATTTTGGTTTCCCAGTACGTTGTCTGGCTTCTGGCGCCTAATTCCAAAGAATGCCCGATAAAATCGTCGCATAAAAAAGCCACCATATATATCATGACGGCAAGGAACGAAGGAAGACTCTAGCCTGCTACAATCGCAAACCATATTAGCGAACATATCATGGCCAGTGCGCCCGCACCTACCAATACAAACACATACCCGTCCACTCTAATTTTTCCCATCAAAAAGCCCCGAATTTACATAATCCAGGGCTTTTTTCCGGTTATCTAGCGCTCGCAGGTGCCATCAGTGTTGTCAGCAAACCAATCCTCAAACTCATCAAGATAAGCCTCAATTCCTACTAGCTCTGCCACAGCCTGTTGCTGATCCAGATCATAAGTCATGCCACTCGCCGTATAGCCCGTAATCTTTTCATCATTGTACATAATTGTAATGTTACCCTTCGAAGATTTACAAGTCATTTTCTTCGATGTCATCGAGACTACGGCAAAAATAATCACACCAAGTAGGATTAAGGCTACCACAATTCCACCAATAATCGTCAATATTTTCTTCATTTTTCTTTCCTTTCTAGAATTTTAAGTTCTGTTTAAGCTTATTTTATATAATTATAACACAAGATAATCTCACTATTATAAAACAGTAACGATTATATAAAATAGCCTCCGAATATGGCAAACAAAATATTTTGTATCAAACTCTAAATTCTAAACAGCGACAATTAAATCACAAATTTTAGGTTCAGAAATCTCACTAGCTAAACTAATTATTAGCATTCCTAACCTACACTAACAGCATTACTCACATCACTAATCCTGTCAATTTTCGCCAAAATCTGGCGCACTTCAGCCGTAGTTTTACATTCCATCATCTCAGCGCGCAAGCTGGCAGCGCTAGGGAAGCCATTGATGTAGATTTTGAAAAACCGTTTCAGGGGTTCAAAAGGTAGGCCTCGTGCTGGCTCATCCAGCCCTTGCCCGAGCGCCACTGCTCGCCGAGCTCGCAGTTCAAAATCCTTCGCGTCGAAAAGGTCTAGGTGGTAATTTAGCAACGCCAGCAACTCGGCCTGAGTTGGGCGAGCGTTGTCAGTAAAACAAAACGGATTTTCGAACACGCCTCGACCAATCATAAACCCATCTACCCCCGGAAAACACTCGCCCAACTTCCGGGACTCTGCCCGGCTTTTTATATCACCATTGATCACCAGTTTCGTCTCCGAAGAAAAAGCCCGGCAGAGTCCCACAATCTCCGGAATCAGCTCATAATGCGCCGGCACCTTTGACATTTCCTTGCGCGTGCGCAGATGCACTGTCAGCGCAGCTGGCTTTTCCTTTAGCAGCGTCGGCAGCCACTCTCGATATTCATCCACATAGCTATAGCCTAGACGTGTTTTCACCGAAACCGGCAAGTTCGTCGCCTGGCGTGCCTGTTTTAGACATTCAATCGCTAGCTCCGGCGTCCGAATCATCGCTGCACCACCTCCAGCAGCATTCACATGTCGATCCGGACAGCCCATGTTAATATCTAGTCCAGCGAACCCCAGCCCTTCCAAGGCACCGGCCAGCTCGGCAAAATGCTCCGGATTTTTACCCCAGATCTGCGCGATAATCGGCGTATCAGTCGGCACCGTCTCCAATCGTTCGAGAGCATTTTCTCGCCCTTTTTCCGAAGCAAAACTCGACACATTGGTGAATTCCGTGAAAAACAAATCCGGGCGACCTGCCTTCGCGACCACCTGCCGAAACACTACATCCGTCACCCCCTCCATCGGCGCCAACACCGTAAAACCTCGAGGAAGCTCAGCCCAAATATTTTTCATTATCTCTATATTATAAACAGAACCGAGCAAAAAGTCCAGCCAAACTAGACTATTACTATTCTAGAACACACGAATTTGATCAAAAGGATAAATCCTCACCACGGCCGGCCCGATAATCCGGCAAAATGGCACCGTACCTAGCCCCGAGCGCGAGTCGAACGAATGTGAACCCTCACGGTTATCACCAGCCACGAAAATCTCGCCCTCTGGCACCGTCATATCGACGTCACCCGAAGAATATTTCTTTGGCCCGTTATTGTCATCTACACGCGTATCGTCATCCGGCGAAAAACCGTCTGGATGTTCGTCATTATATACCTTCAGCACTCCGTCTTTCACCGTCACGCGCTCACCAGGGAAGGCAATCACGCGCTTAATAATATATTGGTCAACCTGGCCCGACGGCACTTCACAAGTCAGAGGTCCTGAAGCCTCACCATTAGCAAACACGATAATCTGCCCCCGTTCTGGGATGTATTCCTTACCGAGGAAATGTGACCAAGTCACCACTAAGCGATTCACTACCACTCGATCATCATTCTGCAGAGTATTCTCCATACTCGAGCCGACAACATTATAGGCGCGAAAGACAAAAGCATTCAGCACCACCGTGCCGATCACGACAATCACCACGAAAACTACGAGACTTAGCAAGTCCTTTAATAATGGATGTTTTTGAAAGAATTTTGGTTTTGATTCCATTACTTAATTATAGCACAAATAGTTTTTCATAACACAAAAAGTTAAAAATTTTTCCAGACTACATTAAGTATTCTTTGTTATAATGAAGACATGGCAGATTATATTTTCATACGCAAAAGTCGCAATGCACTCAGTTCGCTCTTGCACGTCATTCTTAACTTGCTCCTAGCCGTCGCTTCGATCGGTGCGACCTTGGTCACTGGCAACTGCATCATCGGCATCATTCTGGTTATTATTTCTAAATGGCGCATCTTTGCCGTCAACCATCGTTATTGGCTGCTCAATCTTCGCTCCAGCCTGGTAGATTTCATCGTCGGCATCAGCTTCGTCTTGCTGGCCTATGCTGCCGGCACGACTTTGCTCCCGGTCCACGTTCTGCTCATGATTGGCTACGCCGTCTGGCTAATTTTCATCAAGCCTCGCTCCTCGGCTTCAGCCACCGTCGTCCAGGCCATCATTGCCATCATTCTCGGTACTACAGCAGCCTCGATTTTTGCCGCCATTACTAATTCGCTCGTCCTGGTCGCAGCGACTTTTCTCATCGGCTTCGCTGCCACGCACCACGTCCTCATCCAAAACGACGATCGCGACGCGACCTTTATCTCACTGGTCTGTGGCCTAGTCTTCGCCGAAATTTCCTGGATGTCTTATACCTGGCTCATTCTCTATACGATCGGTACTAGTGGCATCTGCGTCTCCCAGCTCAGCCTCGTTCTCGCCGTCCTCGCCTTTAGCTTTTTCAAGATCCAAGCCGACATTTCGAAACATAACGGCAAGCTACGCTTCGCTAATGTCGCCATGCCCGTCATTTTCAGTATTCTCGTTATCGTTGTACTCATCATCGGTTTCAGCCAACCACGATTTAATATTCATTAATTGAAGGAGGAAAAATGCCTAACCCAGAAGAAACCAAATCAAACCCTAATACCGATTCAGCCTTAACTGATTCGCCAGCCAAAACAGTCGAAACAACCGAAGCAACCGGATCGACCGAAGCAGCTCCAACTACCCCGGTCGATGCCGAAGCCAAATCCGACGCTACGATTCATGCCGAAGACCAACCAGCCGACTCAAAACCGGCTGACGAGGCCGAAACTCCAAAGCCCAAGACTGTCGAAGAAATCTTCAGTCAACCAGAATCAACCCTAGTAGCCGAAAATACGACCAAGCCTGAAGCTAAAACCGAATCTGTAGCCCTTACTGGAGCCGAGCCAAAGTCCGATCAAACCCCTCGCGAAGCCAAACCAGACTCAGCCAAACCCGATTCGACTTCAGCCGCTCAGACAAAACCCTACAAACCTTCAGAGAAGACTAGCGTCACTTTCAAAGCTGTCGTCATCTCTCTGCTCATCGTCTCGCTCTTGATGTCGGCAGCCAGCCTCGCCTACGCTATCTGGGATTTTCTGCGCGAAGACGCGCCGATCACTTTTAATTACGACGGCAAAGACGGCAATTCAGCCAACTTCGTCGAAGGCTCTATCGCCGAAGTCGCAGCCAAAGTCACCCCAGGCGTCGTCTCGATCGTCACTGAAGTACGCACTACCGGCTTCTTCGGCCAGACCAACACCTCGACAGCAGCCGGCACCGGCATGATCGTCACGGGCGACGGTTATATCCTGACCAACAAACACGTCATCGACGGGGCCAATTCCATCAGAATCGTCATGGATGACGGCACGACTTACGATGAAGTCGAAGTCGTCGGTAAAGATCCGTTGAATGATGTCGCTTATCTTAAAATTAAAAACGCTAAAGACCTCCCCACCGTCACCCTTGGCAATTCAAAGACGATTACTACTGGCCAACAAGTCATCGCTATCGGCAACGCCCTTGGCCAATTCCAAAACACCATCACCTCCGGCATCATCTCTGGCACCGGTCGCGTCGTCACAGCGACTAGCAGCGACTATTCCTCTTCCGAGACCCTAAGCGACCTCATCCAGACCGACGCAGCTATCAACGCCGGTAACTCCGGTGGCCCACTCGTCAACGCGGCTGGCGAAGTCATTGGCATCAATACAGCCACTTCTAGCGAAGCTGACGGCATTGGTTTCGCCATTCCGATTTCCAGCGTCAAGGGCATGTTGAAGAATATCATCGAACATAACTCTGCCACGCGCTCATACCTCGGCGTTTACTACGTCAGCATCACGCCAGACGTCGCCAAGTCCTACAATCTCCCGGTTTCGGCCGGAGCCTACCTCTATAGCCCAGCGCAATATTCCTCGATCATTGCCGACGGCCCTGGCGACAAAGCTGGCCTCAAGGAAAAAGATATCATTACGGCCATTAACGGCATCAAGGTTGGCAAATCCGGCTCCGTCTCCAGCCTGATCGGCGAGTACGCCCCTGGCGACACCGTCCAGCTCACCGTCCTACGCGAAGGTAAGGAACGCACCATGAACGTCACCCTCGGTAGCTACAAAAAATGAGGCTATTTTGCTAGAGCTAACTAAAAGGGTACAGCATTTCTAAAAGTTCGGTGAGCCTCTCAAAATCGAGCCCTACGGGCCGTGATTTTGAACCGGCTCAGCCTAACCGTTAGAACCTTTAGAAACGCCGTACCCATCAGCTAACCCTAAAAACTAGCCCAAATCCACGCGTTTCTAGGTGTTTTAAGCCATGTTTTTCGGCGAGCGCTATCAGACTCGGGTGCTGGCACGGATCGGCCTCCAGGACGACGTAACGGGCCAAATTCGACCGTTTTTCGAGCTGTTTTAGCATTTTATGGTAGATTCCGAGCCCATTTTCCTTAGCAAAAAGCGCCAAACTCGGCTCAAAACTCAAGCTTTTTCGGTCCAACCACTCCCATTTCCGGTCCACATACGGCAAGTTCGCGATCAAAACGTCAAAAATCTGCTCTCGCCCCTCTAGATTCAACCGGTTTTCGTTCACTAAGCTCAGGTCAATCCCGTCAACCAAATCAGCGCGCATCAGCTCGATTCGCCCCTCATGCGCCTCATCGTTTCGCTCAGCCACCTCTAGCGCCTCCTCGCTCACATCCGTCGCCAGCACATAAGCCTGGGGAAACTCTAGCGCCAGAGTGATTGCAACGCAGCCACTTCCCGTGCCAAGCTCTAGAAACCTCGCTTGCGCCGGCAAATCTAGTGTTTTCACTAGCTCAATCAAATCTTCCGTCTCCGGACGGGGAATCAGTACATTTTCGTCCACCCAAAATTTACGCCCGTAGAACTCTTTCTCAGTCAAAATATAAGCCAGCGGCATCCCTTCCTCCCGGTCAGCCACCATATCATTCGCCATCAAAATTTGTTCCGGTCTCAAAATAACGTCGTCATGCGCGATTAGCCAGCTCCGGTCTGCCCCCTTCGGTGCAAAAACTTTCAGCGCAATCACCTCAGCATCCAACGCATCAATATAGTTTTTCGCCTGCACCAGCCAATTTTTTACTGTTTCCATCAATTCACCCCTCCAAATACCAAGAAGTTCAACTCCATACCTTCATTATAGCACACATTGTCAAAAAAGTCAATAATAAAAATACCCCACCGAAGTGGGGAAGGAGGGGAATTACAATTCTAGATGACATACAGCTCTTCTTCTCGTAACCAGAGCTATTTTCATATGGCAGACCAACCCAAAATATTTCGCCACACAGACAGGACGTTATTAACGTCATCCACACATACCATTGTCATTTTCGTCTATTCGCTTCGTGCAAGAAACTGTTCCATACCATAACATTATCGGACTAAAAATCGCATAGAGTGGCAAAACTAAGAATGCGAAAGCAATCCCTGTGCTCAAATCCTCGGCTTCGATAGCCATGGCGACTATCGATATAATTAGTTCAAAGCCCAGAAGGATCAGACCAGGCCACAACGTCCCTGCAAACCAGCCAGACAGACCACCAACAACCATCACCAGCGCGACATCGAACATTATTCCACAGCACATCAGTATCTTCAAAGAGGTTTCAAGTGACTTCCACCCCTCTACTGCTTTCTTCAAAAGTACGCCTAATCGTAGCATGACTCCTTTCAAAGCTAACACCTCCTTTTTTAAGCTACACCCTCCTTTCCTTAATTATAACATATTACTCTGTTTTCTCTAACGACTTTCGCTCGGCCTGCGTCAATTCTTGTATCAGGTCGTCAATATCCCCGTCCATCGCAGCCGAGACATTCGAGCGCGAATAATGCACCCGATGATCCGTAATCCGATCTTGAGGGAAGTTATAGGTCCGAATTTTTTCGCTCCGGTCGCCCGAGCCAATCAGACTCTTCCTCGCGTCGCTCGCAGCCTGGCGCTCTTCTTGCTTCTGCTTCTCGAGCAAACGGCTACGCAGCACAGCCATCGCCTTCACCCGATTTTGCTGCTGCGAACGTTCGTCCTGCATCGCCACCACAATCCCCGTCGGCAAATGCGTAATACGCACGGCCGAATCGGTCGTATTGACGCCCTGACCACCGTGCCCACCAGAACGATAAATGTCGATACGGAGATCCTCCGACTTAATCTCGAGATCAGCCTCGGCAGCTTCTGGCAACACGGCCACTGTCGCCGTCGAAGTATGAATCCGGCCTTGCGACTCTGTCACCGGCACGCGCTGCACCCGGTGCACACCACCCTCGAATTTCAGCTGGCCATAAGGCTTCTCGCCGGAAATTCGTAGCACTACCTCTTTCATGCCTCCGGCCTCATTTTCATTCTGCGACAAAAGCTCGACCTTGAGATGATGACGCTCAGCATAGCGCACATACATCCGATAGAGTTCACCAGCGAAGAGGGAAGCTTCATCGCCCCCGGCTCCAGCCCGAATCTCCATGATTACCGGCTTGTCGTCAGCCGGATCGCGTGGCACGAGCATCTCCTCGATCTGGCGCTCGTATTCAGCAATTTGCGCCGAAAAACGTGCTATGTCTTCGTGCGCCATCGCTCCGAGCTCCGGATCGTCGGCAAAGCCCTTTACCATTTCCAAGTTTTCCTTGAAAACTCGTACCCCCTCAGCCAGCTGCAAAATCTCAAGGATCTCCGACAGCCGGCGCGACTTTTCGGCAAAATCCGGCGCCGTATAAGCGTCCGGCGTCGCCAAAAACGCTTCAATTTCATTTTTTTCTTGTTCGAATCTCTGGAAATCTATATCCATGTATGCTATTATAGCATATATAAACCAAAAGTGGTCTCTTGGCTCAGTGGCTAGAGCACTCGATTCACATTCGAGGGGTCGCTGGTTCGAATCCAGCAGAGACCACCATTTTTGTGCTCAGCTGGATGTCGAGGCGCTTGTCGCCGAGAAAATCAATTCAGCGTACGATGCGCGCAGCGCGTCATTGGTTCGAGCCCAATAGGAACCACCATAAGTGCAAAATCTTTTCCGAGGGAACGATGATTTTTCTGACGAAGTCAGATTCACATTCGAGGGGTCGCTGGTTCGAATCCAGCAGAGACCACCATTTTCGTGCGCAATTCAAAAAGCCAGGATTTCACATCCCAGCTTTTCTCAGCCAAACGCCTCGGTCATTCCGGCCAGTGTTCGGTCTTTAGCAACATTTCTATGCTATGATCAGTAACTGCCCGGTCAACATCAATTATATACCTTTCCGTATCGCCATCCCGGCGTAGCAGCTTCGCGCCCATTGCGCGCATCGTCTTCGACGAGCCCAAGTTATCCTTGTCGCAGTCCAGCAGGACAGCTTCTATCCCTCGCTACTTACAAACGCAAAGCCCTAGGAACAGGTTGACCTTATTGTAACCTTTGCGTCGCTCTGATGATAGAATGCTGTAGCCAATATGGCCACCATACTCCCACAACCGGTCATTCAATCCCAATCGGATATTAATCATACCGACGATACTTTCAGTTATTGAGGTTCTACCCGGATGCACATACGCAGCCGTTTTTCTCACCAGAAAATAAGTCTCAGCCGGCACTAATTCAGCCTTCGGGTCGAACCTGCGCTCACGGTCTTCAGCTAACTTTTTCAGCCAGCCATCATAGTCATCAAGGTATCGATCCAGCCCACCGACGCCATGCACCCCGGCCTTACTCGCCCGAATATTCATAATATATGCAATTGCTTCCTTTTCGTGGCATTTCGCCGGCTGCACCAACCTGAATCTTCCATCTACTTTTACTTCCATATCTATAACCTCCTAGCGTTTTTCAAGGTACTTATCGCTCCTCTCTCCATTATAGCACACATCGCTCAAAAAGTCAATAGACACGTAGCCACTTCAGCGCTTCACGCTCACCCCTCTAATATCTCGGGGCTAGCTCTCGGAAATAGCTCTCAGTATAGCTCGAATCGTAACGCCCAGCCTGCGCGTAGGCCCAGAGATAAGTATCGGCGCGCAGATTGAAGACCTCAGCTGGATTATACTTCGCTGGCGTCGCCCCGAACGTCCCCAGCCGACGCTGCGCGTCTACCCAAATCGGATCCGACCCAAACGAACGACGCAGTACCAGCTTGTCTGCCAATACTGGACCGTTAAAGACGAGTTGCTTAGTACAATATGGACGGTCGTAGTTCCTCGCATCGGCCTCAGTTTCACCTCGTCGAAATTCAGCGCAGGTATTCACCTCTCCACTCGCAATAATCCAAGCATCGATTTGCTGCACGTCGCTCGCGATCTTGACATTACCATTAACGAAGATAATCACTTGTGGTATCCGATGAACACTATCGTACGGCCCCGAGTTCAGTTTAATATCTTGCACGATGTTAAGATCCCCATTCCGTTTCAAAATCAGCGTCTCGTTCACATTTGTCAGCCCAGACAAGGTACCACCTATCTCCGTCGCTCGGCTTTCCAAGAACGTCGTCAGTCGCGTGCGCCAAGTCGTACTCGGCAAAATATCCGAATACCCCAGTCTACTCTGGTTTTTATTCGCAATCGTCAGTCTACTAAGCGCTCTCGAATCCAACACATCCGACCCTAGGGCCAAACCTGCAGCCGAGGTGAAGTTACTAATATTCTTTCTCGCCACGACGAGATGCTCGCCCCAAGTCCCGTAGAGCCGTCGTTTGCCACCCGTCAGCAGACCAAATCTCGTATCATCATGCCTTGGCGACGCCGACACCGTCAGACCACCGTTCGTCAACAAGTTGCCGTTCCAAATCGCCACGCTCGGCTTCTTTGCCACTGTCCGACAGGATGCGCCATAGACATACCAATAATTTCGCCAATTATAATCCGTGCGCGTATCATGGCTCCAGTTACCGTTAATGCTATACCACGATTCATAACGATACCCACCGGTATGACAATATTTATAACCCACATAATCCGGCACTACGATATTAAAGTTCTCCTGATAATTATCTGGCGTCTCGTTAATACTAATATCCTGGAACAAATGATGCTCGACCATGTGTCCACCATAGAAATAGTCATAAGGGCTACTCCACGAACGGGGAACCGAAGCGAAATACCTACCATCATGCCCCGGGATCACGTCGACCAGGTGCGCCGTAGTCTGGCGCTCTTTCAGGCGACGGACATTATAGCTCGGCCCATGGATGTTCCAGCCAATCGAACTCGATTCGCCAGCAAACATAATATTGGAATTTGTTGAGCCACCGGCGCTAGCATTCGGATTCACCGGCGAGCCAGTCGGATCCGACGGACGAGTAATCGTCGCGCAAGCTCCCGAGCTTCCCGAGCCAGAATAGCCCGACAAATACCAGTCGAAGTGCGACTCTTCTGGAACCTCGGCCACATATTCATTCACATCCGGCGTCGCCGGGTCATCCTCTACTCCCGGCACATGCTTTACCGTGATATGCTTTTTACTCTTCATATTCGCAAACTTATGACTATAATTAATATAGCTACAAACTGTCTTTGTCTCTCCCGGACTAAGCGAAACTGTTTGCGAAGTTGTGCCAAAGTTTTGCGAAGCCCCACTAGTCGTGAAAATCCCAAAAGTTCCACCTCCACCAGTCGTAATATTATAAGGCGTAAAGTTGTTCGTCGTATCAGCTACATCAGCAGTATCCGGAGGATTACTAATCCCACCAGCCGTCCCACTCGTAGTAAAAACATCATCACCACTCAACGCAAAACCACCCGGATTATATTCCATCTCGTGCTGGAATTGTACTGTCACCGATGGCTTATCAGTACTAAACTCAATCGAGGTATGTCCATCCCAACCTGTATCTTGACGTCCTTCTGGAATCCCATCGCCCACATCAATAATGGTTTTTGCCTGGAAGAAGGCTGTCGCGCTGCCACCACCACCTTTCGAAGGGTCACCTTCGTCAATTTTTTCCTGCAACTTCTGTTGAGCGCAGGCTTGATCCGTACCACAAGTCTTCATTACCTCATCAAAGGCGAAAATCGACATTTGATTCCAGTCATACTGCATGTCCACACCGATGCTCAAAGCGTAATTAAATAGCATCTGCGCTTCGGCAGCCGACATTCCTCCCGGAATCGTCGAAGGATCGACGTAGACGGCATTGTTTCGGTCAGCACGTTCGTTACTAATCAAGCCACTCACGCTCCCTAGCTGAATCCGACCACCGTTAGCAAAGTCAACATAAGCCAAACGGTAAACATACGGATCGGTCATGCCTTGGCAAGCATCAATCATATCTTGCTTGTTTTGCGCATCCAGACCGACACGCTCGGATGACTGCAAGAATTCATTGAGTGGCTGTTTTACCCAAGTTACTCCCCAACGCGTACAGTTTGTGCCACCAGAGCCACAACCACCGACATTATTATCATTCGAGTCACCACCCATCGGATCGGCATACGAATCAGGCATAGCATTCATTAAGTAACATACCCCTACAACCAGCACGGCAGCCAGAACCGTTAACCCCAACCCTAAACGTCTAAAATTCATCCTCTTCATTATTGGTCTCCAATCCCAGTCACATTATTCGCTGCTGCACGCATCAAAGTATAATACTGATTCGCGTGCTCAGTATCACCTAGTGCAGCATAGGCCAAATAAGTCAAATTATAAAACTTAATCTTCTCTGAGATATTAAGCTTTTCTGGATCCACTTTTGCAGCCACATCGATCACCCCCTGATGATCGCTGATCGAAGCATAAAAGACGATTTGCGATAAATAAATTGTATTTATGCGCTTCTTATTAGCAGGATTGGCCAAGGCAGCCTCAAATGCTGCCTTGGCGGCCTCGAGGTCGCCACTCACGACGACATTACCATTCTCATCCACCGAATAGGTCGGAGCAAAAACTTCCGTCACCTGTTCATTTAAATCCTCGACTGCAGCCATGCCCGAATTGCCATCACTACTACTCGAGTCGCCACCTTCCTCTGGCACGTTCAGTTTCGGACGTTGCATCTTTGTCACAACCAATACCACAGCCGTAATCACCGTCGCCAGCACGATCAGCGCCCAAATCACCAGCCCCCATTTGCGCACTTTGGCAGCTTTCTTGTCTTTTTCGGCCCTTTTCGCATTCTGCTCGGCGAAATAATCCACTTTCTCCCCAGAAACGCTCTTGCTCCGGGAAGAAAATTTCACTTTCTTTGACGAATTTAGCTCAACCATTCGGTCTCCTTACGTTTCTTCTACTGTGCTACCGTCGACCAGATAATCACACCCACAGCAATTAAGAACACCACCCCGAGAATAATCCCAAGAATCAAAGTTGGCTTGCGCTTCTCCCACTTTGCCTTCTTGTTGGCATCTTTCGCAACACTCTCAGCCTGCTCCTTCGCCCAAGGGTTAAATTGCCTCGTCTCGGCCGGATCGGTCGCTGCTGCCACAGCTGAAGCTGGTGCAATCGGCGCACCTGGAGTCACATTCGGAGCCACCGATGCTGTCTGTCCGGCCACGCCCGGCTGAGCCACCCCCGGCATACCTGCTGTCGGCGCTACTGGGCCTGCTGGTTGACCAGCCACTGGTGTACCCTGCGCAGCTTGCCCCATTGCTGGCATCGCCCCTGGAGTCGCCATCCCCACGCCTGACGTTGCTGGTTGAGTCCCGAGAGCTGCCGGAGCAACCGGATTTACCGGAACTGTCGCAGCTGCAGGCTGCATCGTCGGCATTGCTGCCGGCTGCGCAGCATTCGCACCCATCTCCATGCCTGGCTGAGGCATCGTTGGCTGCATCGCTGGTGCTTGTGGTTGAGTGGGAAAACCCGAATTCTGATCCATAAGATTCCTTTCTTTTTATCCTACATTCTAAAATCTCTATGTTTATTTTAGCACAAGCGCTTGTCAAATCCAAGCCAAAACCAACCCCGAATCTTCTGTGCTATAATAAACCTATGAAACTCATCGTCGGCCTCGGCAATCCCGGAGACCAGTATAATTTTACGCGCCATAATTTTGGTTTTTTGGCTCTGGATTTTTACGCCAAGGTTCATGATTTTGCTTGGCAAAAACCCCAGTTTAACGCTCCCTGGGCGAAATCCGGCGATCATCTCCTGATCAAGCCCCAAACTTTTTACAACGCTTCCGGCACGGCCGTCCAGGCCTTCGCCCATTATTACAAGATCGCTCCTGAGGATATTCTCGTAGTTTGCGACGATTTCGACCTGCCATTCGGCACTCTGCGTTTTCGTGAAAAAGGTTCCAGTGGAGGGAATAACGGCCTCAAATCCATCGCCGAAGCCCTCCATACGAACGATTTTCCGAGATTACGTCTCGGCTCGAACAACCCAGCCGTGCGCCAGCAGCTCGGCGACGTCGATTTCGTACTTGGCCGTTTCACCCCCGAAGAAAAGTCTCGCCTCCCCGAGATCCTCCGAGCCACTCTCGACCGGCTGCATTCTTTCTAGCCCCCTGGCCAATTTCCTGCAAAAATACTTGCATTTTTTCGCAATCTGTGCTATAATGGAAGGATAGGTCAAATATTTCTTTTTTGGCACTATTAGAACATTAGAAAGAGAGGGAATGTTGTATGGAAAACAACAAAACTATTACTGCTAACCCCACATCCGAAACTCAGGTAGAGTCTGCCAGAAGTATTTTTGCCCCTGGCACGGTCATTTTTCGGGTCTGCACACCTCCGTCGCTCGACTCAATCTTGGAAAACTTGAAGTTCTGCCCGAAGTCTGGCAACCTGGATGAGCGTATTCAGCCCGAAGAAATCATCGCGCTGCGCCTGGAAAAACAAATCGTGCGCGAGGGGAATAAAATCATCTCCCCCATGATTAAACACCCGGTACCGGTGATGTTTCTGCCTTTACGCGTTGACAAGGTAGGCATGAAAATATTCCGTCACGACCAGCCTAAA
Source organism: uncultured Candidatus Saccharibacteria bacterium (assembly GCA_964515845.1). Taxonomy (GTDB): domain Bacteria; phylum Patescibacteriota; class Saccharimonadia; order Saccharimonadales; family Saccharimonadaceae; genus Nanosyncoccus. The sequence goes on from CAZEVF010000001.1 coordinate 76,397, forward strand.
CACCCCCACGATAATGACCAGCCTAAGCGCCCAGTTGATAATATAACTCGTAATGCCCAGGGTGTCGCAATTGCAAGCCACTACTTGGTCTGGGGTCAACTAATGGCCGATACGAATTCGGGGACCTTACGCCCCGAATTCCAGCATGATGCTGGCTGCGCCGTATTGACGGAAGGTACGATATGTGCCATGCATTATATCATCTACGCCGAGAGGCCCGGCCATCCGAGCGAGCAAAAGGCAAAACTCGTCTATTACCACACCCGAGCCGGCAAGCATTATCAACTCTACTCGAACCTCGGCCTTAAGCTGTTGATTGGCAATCCTTTCGGAAGCATTATCGAAGCTCTGGACCAGGGACAGCAGTAACAGCCAACGCAACTCTTTCAACCAACAATTTTCCACAGCCTCCGGCCCACCACAGCCGGAGGTTTTAAATTGCTCACCTCAAAAACCAAAAATAACCCCCGTTCGAGACCTACCGTGGTAGGCTGAACGAGGGTTCTGAGAGGGAATACAAAACAGTAATCTTGGTCAATGCAAAAATCCCCAAAATTACTCGATAAAACCAATAAAACATATCGTTAGGTAAAACTTACCTAACTTGACCAGGACTGGTCAATCTTGAACCCAGACCGGCGACATTGATCAGAAGAAATGACCTTTCCGAGACGAAACTTCTTCAGGCTTCTTTACCGGTTCATCATCGGGCCCTCCTCCAGTCCTACCCTTAGGTTCATCATCGCCTTCTTTGCCTTTAGGCTCTCCTTCGTCGTCACCCCGAAGCAAATCATTCAGTTCCTCCTGGCCATCTTCCTGACGCAAATCCTGCGCATCACCAACCGGCTTGCCGTCCGAGTCAAGTTCAATGACCGTCAACGCATGAGGGTTAAACAACCAACTGGATTCGAACATGTCTATCTCCGGCGTATCAATCGGGGGTAGCTCCATCCTCTGAGGGATGGATAAAAATCCTTCTCTGATTGAATCCGGATAGACAGCTCCGTAGCCAATCGCCGTATCGAAGAAAAACGTCAAAATCGTTCCCACCTGAAGACAAGACAAGTCGTAGGCGTCACCCGGAGTTTCTGCTTCCCGGCTCTTTGCTGCCCCACTCGTCACATCAGACATCAGACGTCCAGTGACAATCACCTGGTCATAGCACTGTGACACTATCTTATAGCTGGTAACGACAATCTCCATCGTCAAGCATTGCAAATTACAGTCATACTTAGCTACTGCACCATTAATGCCAGCCATGTACGGTGTCAGTTCCAATGCTATAGGCGCCTTGCGTCTCTTTTTATATTCTTCGTGAGACGCCTGAATCAGCCCTAAAATACCTTTGTCAGCAAATAACTCGTACACTGTGTTCCTGTTTAGTTCTGCTCTGTTCATATTCTATTCCTCCATTTTAATCTGCTATGACTGCCGGTCACTACTAACCGGCTTCGTCATGATGTTATACTTCCATTGTAGCACACATTCGTGAAAAAGTCAATAGGAAAACTATGTTTTTACCATAACTACTACTTGTTTTTATAGAAGATAGTGTTTTTGCTCAGCATATCTTAAACCTCCTTCAAAGCCCACTGGTTCGCCCCGAGCGCTCGCACCCGGCCTTTAATCTCCAGCATCGTCAAATTTCGCCCAAATTCCGTCGGATCCAGCCCAGTCTGGCGCAAAATCTCCTCGCCATCCCTCAGCCCTTGCCCCAGCACCTGCAAAATCGCCGTTTCGCTGGCATTATCGCCAGCTAATAGTTGCATCTGCGCGCTCACCTTCGGCTTTTTCGCCCGAGGCACCAAGCTTTCCAGCAGTTCCTCTGGCCCGAGATACGGCATCGCCCCCTGCGCAATCAGCCGATTGCAACCCTTTGACAAAGGCCGATGAATATCGCCCGGCGCAGCCCAAACTTCGCGCCCCTGTGTCAATGCGTGCGCAGCCGTATTAAGCGACCCACTTCTCTCGGCAGCCTCTGGGATCATCACCACGTCGGCTAACCCAGCAATAATCCGGTTGCGTTCCAAGAAACAAGTCTTCGGATAGTATTTCGCCCCTGGAGCCAGCTCGCTCATCACGCAACCCCCAGTCTTCACGATCTCCTCGGCCAGTCCCAGATGCGCCTGAGGATAAATATAATCAATCGGCGTCCCCAGCACGGCCACCGTCACCCCTCCAGCAGCCAAAACTCCCCGGTGCGCCACCGAATCAATCCCATACGCCAGCCCCGAGACCACGATCACACCTCGTTTCGCAGCCTCGAAAGCCAGTTTGTAGGCAATTTCTATGCCATATTTCGTCGGTTTGCGCGTCCCGACGATCGCCAAAACCTTCGGCCGTTCAGTCATATTTTTCGCCGATTTCGCAACCATTTTTGCTCGATTTTCCGGCATTTTTCCATAGAAATATAACATTTTAGGCATAGGCACAATGGACGCTAACACCTCTGTAAAATCGGCCTCTTGGGGTGAAATTCTATTGTATTTTTGAAAAAAGTTAGAAAAAAGTATTGACATTTATTTCTCCGTGTGCTATAATGCTTATCAGTTAGGGTTATTAACTCCAACTGTACCTAAATAAATCATAATTTCAGCCACCCTAGATTTTGTCTAGAGTAGCAGAAATTGCGTGCTTTTGAAACCCCTAGGGTTGACAATTTCTTCTAAGGTTGTCGGCTTATAAGTATTACCTCCACTTTTAGGGAAAGTTCGAAGGCATAGCAATCCCTATAACCGGCGGGCCCCGTGTTTGTGTGAGGTGGGTCGCGCTCCCGGGTAACCGGGGTCGAAAAGCGATGCGTTATAGGGCCAAATAGCCCCAGATAGGATTAAGGAAACTTAATCTCTCGTAGGTGATGCCCACCCTTACCTACATATCTGGGGCTTTTTGGTGTCAAAAATATAAACTTTCACTCACAGAGTAAATATTTACTATTGTAGTCATTGAAGTCATTGGCATGGAGAGTCTACTATTGGTGGGCGCTGCAATTAATGTGGTTATAACTATCTGGCTAAGCCGGGTCGAGACCACGGCCCGAAGGGCTCGGTCTCGAGAGGCTTACCAAACCACGTTAATCTCATGAGTTCCTATGACGAAAAACAGTTCTTGACAAATCCAAAAATCTTTGATATAATTAGAAGATATACTGTTAACAGTTTAGCACGTTACATCGCTAAAGTCGCCAGGATCACTTCCTGAGAGAGATTTTACCAAAAAGGAGAGATACCAATGAACACAGAAACTGCTGCAACCACTAACGACGCTCTGTCCGTCATCACTGAGTCCAAGGCCGACCCGATAGCCTTCGAGAGAGCAATCACCTACTTAGGATGCCTGGTTCACGCCAGCAACCCACAGCAGCGCTTCAGAGAAAAATTCTATGCCGAGCGTTGCTTCCTGAAAGCCCATGGCAGCCACGTCTATCATTTCAATGGCTACCATTGTGGCGTACCGAAGTTCGCACAGTCGGACAATGACGCTGTCTGCATACCGATTACGATGGAGAATCCTTATACTGAGAAATTGGAAACCCTTAGTTTTTGGTATTTTGACGGCAAACACAGTGCAGCCGGCAAAGGCCATGGCCTGGCCATCGTCGACGAAGATGACAATCTGCTCTATTTGCGAAGTGCTGGTGAGGACGAATTTAGTGAATGGGAGCATAATGAAATGGACGACGTTTTCGAGGCACTCATGCAGAGCAATCAGCAACGTTTGGTCTATACTCCCAAAGACCAGAGCGTTCCGGCCTGAAAGGAGGAAAGCGTTAGTTCCTTAAATGCAGCAGCCAACCCTGCTGCATTTTTCATTTCGCAGAATCACTTGACACCCATGCTATACTATATAATATATGCCTAAGAATTTAGTTATCGTTGAGTCTCCGGCCAAAGCTCACACTATCGAAAAATACCTCGGCAAGGATTTCCACGTCCTCGCTTCGGTTGGTCATATCCGTAAAGATACCCACGTCGACAAGGATACTTTCGACGTCACCTACGAGATTGACCCCGACCATACCAAAATCATCTCCGAGCTGAAAAAAGCTGCCGACAAAGCTGAAACCGTCTGGCTAGCGACCGATGAAGATCGCGAGGGAGAAGCGATTTCTTGGCACTTGATGGAGGTGTTAAAGCTACCAAAATCTACTAACCGCATTACTTTTCATGAAATCACCAAGCCGGCGCTCGAGAATGCCATCCAGCACCCCCGTCGCGTCGATATGGATATGGTTCATTCGCAGCAGGCTCGCCAGACCCTTGACATGCTCGTCGGTTACGACCTCTCCGGAGTCGTGCGCAAGAAAGTCCCTGGCGCGATTTCAGCTGGACGCGTCCAATCGCCAGCCTTGCGCCTGATCGTCGAGCGCGAACAGGAAATCGAAAAATTCGCCTCGGCTGCCAAGTTCAAAGTCACGGCCAACTTCGCCACCAAGTCTAAAGACGAAATCCCAGCCACCCTCGACCATGCTTTTGACACCGAACGCACAGCGAAAAACTACCTCGAGAAGGTCGCCCAGGCCGATTTTGAAGTCTCAGACATCACGACCAGCCCGGGGACTCGTCGCCCAGCGCCACCTTTCACCACGGCCTCGATGCAAATCGAAGCCAATTCGCGCCTCGGTTTCTCTACTCGTACTACCATGACGGCTGCGCAGGCGCTCTACCAAGCTGGTCTGATTACTTATCACCGCACCGACAGCCTCAACCTCTCGAAACAAGCTATCGCCATGACGGCCAGCTACGTCGAAGAGCATTATGGCAAAGAATATCTCCAGGTGCGCAATTTCAAGACCAAGTCAGCCGGCGCTCAGGAAGCCCACGAGGCGATTCGTCCGACCCATATCGAGCAAGAGGTCGCCGGACGCAATGATTATGAGAAAAAGCTCTATAAACTCATTCGTAATCGCACGCTCGCTACCCAAATGGCCGAAGCCAAAACCGAAAAGACTGTTGTAAAAATCACAACGGATGCAGAAAAGAAATATGTATTTGAAGCCAAAGGCGAAGTAATTGTCTTCGACGGCTTTCTTAAAGTCACCGGGCGTATGAAAGAAGATGAGCTGCCAGCCCTTAGCTCTGGCGATCCACTCAAAGCTCTCGAGATTAAAGCCCGTCAAAACTTCGCTAAACCTCCAGCACGCTATACCGAAGGCTCTCTTGTCAAAAAGCTCGAGGAGCTCGGCATCGGTCGTCCATCAACCTACGCTACGATTATGTCGGCTATCCAGAGTCGAGGTTACGTCGTCAAAGGCGAATCCGAAGGCGAGCCACGCGACGTCATCCAGCTCACCTTGAAAAAGGGCGAGGTGAAGCGCGAAACCGTCTCGGAAAAGACCGGTTCGACCAAGGGTAAACTGCTTCCGACCCCCATCGGCGAGCTCCTCGCCGGCTTCCTGACCGATAATTTTCAGCAGATCGTCGACTACCAGTTCACGGCCAACATCGAGGAAGATCTCGATAAAATCGCCGAACACAAGCTCGAACGGGTCAAAATGCTGCGTGATTTCTACGGTCCTTTCCAGAAGGAAGTCATCAAATCCGACGAAGCTGCGCGCTATAATAACGCCAGGGAACTAGGGAAAGACCCCGAGACCGGCCGACCAATTTACGCCAAAATCGGCAAAAATGGTGGTTTTATCCAACTTGGCGACAATGAGAAATCTACCGGCGAGAAGCCTCGCTTTGCGCCTCTGCCCAATGGCATGACCGAAAAAACCGTCACTCTCGAGGCCGCCCTCGCCCAGCTCGCCCTCCCGGCCCTGCCACGCGAACTCGGCACTACCAAAGACGGCGCGACTCTGATCGCCTCTAGTGGCCCATTTGGCCCTTATCTGAAGGCTGGCAAATACAATATCCCGATCAAGGATCACGACCCCTATAAAATCACTTTCAAGACTGCCGAGAAACTCTACCAGGAAAAACTCGACTCGATTATCGCCGACTGGGGTGATATTATGATCATCATCGGCGCTTATGGTCCCTATATCAAGGGTCCGGGGCGTTTTAATAACGTCAAGATTCCCAAAGACCAAGATCCGAAGAAAATCACGCTAGAACAGGCCCAGGAGATGCTGAATTCCAAACCAGCCAGGGGAGGGCGCTTCGTGCGTAAAAGCGCTCAGAAGGCCTCTAAGACCCCAAAAACGGCCAAATCTAGCACAAAATCCAAAACAACGGCCAAGTCCAAGGCAAAAACCACTGCTAAGGCCAAAACCTCAAAAACCACCCGAAAAACCACAAAAAAGTAAATTTTTGGTAATTTTTCGAAAATCTTCTACACTTTTTTGAAAAAAGTGATATAATAAATATAGAAAGTTGACCTGAATCGAGTTTCAGCCGTTGACGCCAATACGAAAATATGCTATCATAAACAAAATGCAAATAATTATTAACTATCACATAGGGTGAAGGGGAACGAAGGGAATCTGATGGACCAGCATACCAGTACTATCGAAAACGCCATTAAGGGTAGCCTAGCTATCATTGAGCAAGATCGCGAGCGTGAAATTATCTCGCGTCGCTTTGGCTTGTCCGGCCAAAAAGAAACTCTCGAGCAAATCGGGGAACTATTAAACATTACTCGCGAGCGCGTGCGCCAGCTTGAAAAAGCCATTCTCGTACGCCTACGCATCGGCGCCGAAGAAGGCCAAATCGCCGAACTTGCAGCTGCCGAAAAGCTCATCATTCGCAATTTGACCGAACTTGGTCGCGTTGCACGCACGTCCGATCTCGCCGATCGGATTTATGGTCATAAAGCTAGCTCGGCCGAGCGCGCAAATTTGACCTTTATCGCTGCGATTTCAAACAGCCTTACGGCTATCGACGAGAACGACCTCTACTACGCTGCGATCGGTATTGCTGAGTATGGCGACGCCAAAACCGTGCATGCGCGCGTTGACGAAATCGTTGACGTCATCAAGAAGCACAAAGAGCCGATGACGATCGAGCAGCTAGACGAAGCTTTGCCGAACTACGAGCACCCAGATCATATCAAAGCTCTCGCTTCGATTTCAAAGCAGCTCGCTTCGCTTAACGGTCTTTGGGGTCTAGCTAAGTGGCCGACCGTCAATCCTCGCAACATTCGCGACAAGATTTTCGTTGTACTTGAGGCCAAAAAGGAGCCGATGCACTTCTCCGACATCGCCGATGCCATCTCTAAGTCAGAGTTCCGTCGCAAGAATGTAACCATTCAGGCAATTCACAATGAATTGATCAAAGACCCACGTTTCGTCCTGATCGGTCGTGGCATTTACGCCTTGAACTCTTGGGGCTATATCCGTGGCACCGTTTCCGACATTATTGCTAATGTCCTGAAAGAAGCCGGCGAGCCACTCACGCGCGAGGAAATCGTCAAGCGTGTTCTGCGCGCACGCAAGGTCAAAGAGACTACCGTCCTACTTAACCTCCAAAACAAGCAACTCTTCTCCAAAGTCGACAAGGACACCTACACCCTCGCCCCAGAAGAATAGAGATTTTCTACTGATAAATGTTTTCGAGGGGATCCGGAGCTACGGCGAGGACGAGCGCGACAGCCCTGCAACGGCAGGCGCTGGCGACGCGCCCCAAGAAAACATTTATCAACGCTGAAAAAATTATATTCTTGTGATAAAATAATTACATATGTTTGCTCAAATCATTCAATTTATTACGATGCCTATCGTTTGGGTGCCAATCGTTGCAATTTTGGCTTTCCTCGGCTATCGTAATTACAAGAAGCTTAATCGTCTGAAAGTTCTAAACGTCGACTCCGTCCTCTTGATGATGGAGATTCCTCGAGCGAACGATAAGCGCGAGCTTGCAGCCGAGCAACTTTTTGCTAGCTTGCACGGTATTTTGCGCGACAAGATGGAGCTCAAATCTTCCGGTGGCGTCCAGGAGCACCTCAGCTTCGAGATTGTTTCCACCGGTGGCCAAATTCGTTTCTATGTCTGGGTACCAAAAATCCTCCAGAGTTTCGTCGAAGGTCAAATTTACGCCCAATATCCAACCGTCCAAATCTACAAGATGAACGAAGATTACGTTGACGATCGTGGCAAATATCCCGTAGTCTACTCGGCCGAACTTACTCTTACTGAAAACGAAGCCCTACCAATTAAAACTTTCGAAAACTTCGAAGTTGACCCACTCGCCGGTATTACCGGTACTCTAGCCAAGCTCAATCCTGATAATTCCGAGGAGCTTTGGGTGCAAATTTTGACTCGCCCCGTTTCGGACGATTGGCGCAAAAAATCAACCGACAAATGGATCAAGAAAGTCAAGTCTGGTAGTAAATTCTTCGGCAGTCGCTCTGGGGTCGACTGGACCTGGATTATCGAGGCTCTTGGTGCCCTAATCCGTCCTCCAGCCGGTGGCGATAACGATAAAAAACCAGAAATCTCCGAGCAAGACAAAACTCGCATCGCTAAAGCCGAAGAGAAGGCCACCAAGCTCGGTTACGAAGTTAAGATTCGCCTCGCCTACCTCGGCCACGACCAGACTAACGCCAAGTTAAACATGCAGGCCTTAGTCGGTACCTTTAAGCAATATAATTCGACGAACCTTAACGGTTTTCGTCTCACCGGTGGCAGCTTCAAGATGGAAGATCTGGACGAATACAAAATGCGCCAGTTCACTGATCAGGGCTTCATTCTCAATATTTCCGAGCTAGCTTCCGTCTATCACCTCCCTCATACTTCGGTCGAAACCCCGAATATCGTCTGGGCTTCGTCAAAGACAGCTGAACCCCCAGCCAAGCTCCCCCTCGTTACTGGCGATCCCGAGCACGACGAAAGCATTTCAGCCTTTGGCTTAACTAACTTCCGTGGTATCAATCATCAATTCGGCATGTACCGTCGCGACCGTTCACGTCACGTCTACATCATCGGTCAGACTGGCGCCGGTAAATCCGGTATGCTCGAACTTTTCGCTCTCAGCGATGTTTTCTACAATCAAGGTTATTGTATCATCGACCCCCATGGCGATTTCGCAATCAATAACCTCCGTTTCGTCCCGGCCAGCCGGATCCAAGATGTCGTCTATTTTAACCCAGCCGACACCGATTACCCAGTCGCTTTCAACCCACTTGAACTCAGCGACCCAGCGCGCAAGCCAAACGTTTGTTCCGAAGTTATCGGTGTTTTGAAGCGTATGTTCGGCGATTCTTGGGGTCCAAGACTCGAGCATATTCTGAGGTACACCCTACTAGCCTTGCTTGATCGCCCGGAGACTACCTTGCTCGATATTTCGCGCATCCTCACCGATAAGGACTTCCGTAAAGAAACCCTCGACTATTGTCGCGATGTCACCGTTCTCCAATTCTGGAAACACGAGTTCGGTCAATGGAACGAAAAACAGGTTAACGAGAGCATCGCTCCGGTGCTAAATAAGGTCGGTGCCTTCACAGCCAACCCTATTATCCGTAATATCATTGGCCAGCCAAAGTCCAGCTTCGACGTACGCAAAATCATGGACGAAGGTAAAATCCTAGTAGTTAACCTCAGTAAAGGCCTGATCGGCGAAGACAACGCCAGCATTCTCGGTGCCTTCCTCGTCACGAAGGTCCAGCTCGCAGCCATGAGTCGCAGCGATATTCCCGACGTCGCCGATCGTCGCCCCTTCTATCTCTATGTCGACGAGTTCCAGAACTTCGCCACCGATTCATTCGCCGTTATCTTGTCTGAGGCGCGCAAATACGGTCTCAATCTTACAGTCGCAAACCAATACATCTCCCAGATGACCGAATCCGTGCGTGACGCCGTCTTTGGCAACGTCGGTACGACTATTTCTTTCCGTGTCTCGGCCGACGACGCCCCAATTCTCGCCAAGCAATTCGAGCCGATCTTCGACCAATCCGACCTCATCCAAATGAACAATCGCCATTTCGTGATTTCGATGATCATCAACGGCGAAAAAGCTCCGGCCTTCTCAGCCACCACCCTCTCGCTCCCAGTTACACCTCAAGACAACTTCGACCAAATCGTCGAAAGTTCACGTCGCCTCTACGCTCGTAGTCGCACCGTCGTCGAAGACGAAATTCGCGCCACTATCGAGCAATCCGAAAAATACAAGAAAGAACTCTCTGATTCTGGTCGCGCAGCTGGCGAAAACCAGGGAATGGGCGAATTTGCCGTCCAAGAGGCAGGGGATTATGGCTACAAATCCGAACAAAAACCGAACAAAACTGATTTTCAGTACGTCCCCACCCCCCAATCCGATTTCCGTAAGATGAAGCTTTCTCCCAATGCAGCCGAGGGTAAAAATCGCCTCAGTTTGAAAGATTTAGGCACGCTCGCAGCCCAAAAAGCCAGCGAAACCCAAAATCACGCTGAAAACACCCCTGAGACACCTCGAGAGGCCAGGGAAGATAACGCTAATGTCAAAGCGCCATCACATGGCTCTCCCGACAAAAAGCCCTCAGAACGCCCAGAAAGTGCCAAAAAACGCAATTTTGATCGTCGCGACCACCAAAATAGACCCAAAAATCGCCCAAAACCGGAGCCGAAATCCCAAGTTTCTCACCACTCAGAAGGTAGCTCAGGCGAACAAGAAACCAGCTTTACGATTAAGCACTAAAACAATCAAAAGGAGGTAATATGCAACTAAACCTTAAAACACGCATCTTTCTCACCGTCGCCTTTCTCATCAGCCTTGTCCCAATGTCATCTATCCAATTTGGTATACCCGGCATTAACGAGCGCACCGGCTGGACGAATCTCTTGAACCCAATCGGCATCGCCTCAGCCCTAATCTTTCTGGTCACCCTCTGGGCGCCTCTCGACAAGCTAAAGATCTCTATTAATAAACGTATCGCTCGGATTCTCGGTTTTGTCGGCCTGCTCGGTATCGTGGTCGCCGAGATTCTAAACTTCATCTTTGCCGACTCACCTAATAGTTATATTAGCCTAGAACATAGCCTCGAATACGCGACCAGCTACTTCTTCCTCGGGCTTTTCGTCTCTATCGCCATGATTGTTATCTACCTCTGTACGCTCAGCCTTGTTGCTCCGACCCAAAAAATAGCCAAAAAGGCCACCGGAAAAACGTCCAATCTAGCAGCCAAAAAGAAGTAAAGCGCTATGAATCTCGCTCAACTTGCTTTTCTCATTCTCGACCTAAACCAAGCCCCGATCAGCCGGATTCGCTTTACTAAGACGATTTATTTCATTCATAAGGAGCTGATACGCAAGGGAATCATGCAAGCAGAGGATATTGCTTACCTCCGTCTGCCACTCGGTCCTGTTCCTGAAGGCTTTATGGCGTTAGCGCTTCAATCGCCGGCCATCGTCGTGCGCAAGATCGTCGCAGCCCATCTCTCGTATGAGGCTGAAGAATATGGTCTAAAACCCAATTCGCCAAACTTCGTCTCCTCCGACGAGATCAAAAACAGCGATTTTGCTAAGAAAACCATTCTGCGCGTCCTCGAGCTGCTGGCCTCACATAGTACCCCCGAGCTAGTTGAGGCCAGCCACGACCCCAGTTGGCTCTCCGAAAGTAACGGCGCGAAATATTATCTTACACCTCTCGATCTGAAAAACACTTTTCCTCTTCCCCAAATTCGCCTCAAAATCAAGTTCAGAGGCAGTCTGAAAGGTATTCTCGGCACTCCGGCCAATGAATTTGGACAATTACAGGCTAACTTGATTCGTGGCATGCTGACCGACATCGTCAAGGAAAGTACCGACCTCGAATATCCCGACGAAGAGACTAGCTCCAGCAAGGACAAGAAACAGCCAGAAACACCTATCCAGCCAAACAATCAGTCAGTAAGCCCGGACCAAACCCATGAGTAATTCCAACGAACGCTACGAAATCGCCGAGTCCGATGCAGCCAAAACCCTCTGGCGCAAATATCGACGCTCAAAGGAGTATAAAAGTGGCCGTCGCTATTCTATCAGCTCGGTCCACCCCTTAGTGCGCGCCGGCGAAGAGCAGGGTCTCAATGATGTCATCTTGCAATTCGCTAAGGAGCTCGAACAGCCGACTTATATTCGCTTTACTCTCGCCACGCGCAAAGAGTCCGACTGGATTGATGACTGGAAACGCATGCATACTATGCTCTTTCGCCACGTCTATCGCCAGAGTGGGGAATTACGCGCTCGAGGCCACGACGTACGCTTTGGCGCACCAGGGGACGAAGACCTGCATCACATTCCCTGTGGTGGCGCTGAAGTCTATAATGAGCTCTACGCCCTCGCCCGCCATCTCTGCGACAGTATCGAATACGTCAAAGCCGACGACATCGACGAGGTCTGTCGTTTCCTCGCCCAATTCCATTACAGTTTCATTCGTATCCACCCCTTCTTCGACGGCAACGGACGCATCGCGCGCGTCGTCACCGACCAATTATCCGTCGCTCTCGGCTATATCCCGATCATCGCCGGCTTCCCACGCAACAACGCTGAAAAGAAGCAAATTTACCACGCAGCCATCCACGACTGCGCCACGGACAGCTCCTGTCGCACCCTCACGGCTTGGATCAAGTCCCAACTTGAAGCCAAGCTCGCCCAAATCGCCTAGGCTAAGACTAGGGAATCAAAGCTTTTCTTACAGGGGTGGAGGGAACTACGCCCTCTGTTCTACCCCTGTTTTAGCCTATTTTACCTCTGTTCATCGTCCCCTAATTCCCCTCTTCTCCCTGAGATACTGTCAATTTACTCTATAATCCCCTGCTGTTTCTACATATGAACGCCAGTCAGCTATAGCCTCATATATCACAAATATCTACATAAACTAACCCTGTGTAGCTTCAATAACACACATATGCAGCACATCAAATCATCCAAACTAAACCTCACCACCAGCCGGGGAATTACGACCGAAAAATCCAAAGTCATACATAGTTATAGTCGTCCGAACCCAAATTCAGCCATTCTTAGCTTGAGGGAAACGCATGAATACTCGTCTTTTCCATAGATTTTCAATGTCGCACAATGTTTCTTTTACGACACAAAATCATAGTTAACAGGGGTCAAATCAGTCAAATCCAGCCTCCACCCCAGCCACCCCTATAAGTCGCCATCCGGCCTCCACTCGCCGACTTTTTCGCATTTTTCTCACCAAATTCCCTCTTTTTTTGCATTTTTTTGGAGCAATCTGCGAATCAATCATCCACTAGAGATCGCTCATTTCAAATCCACTTTTCATCATTCTAAAAACCAGAACAAAACCCGAACATAAAACAGAGAACTACAGAATCCCAAAATCCACTCTTGGCCAGCTTTTCAGATCCAATCTCATGAAAAAGCGCTGCTCTATACTTCAGAACAGTGCTCTAGGTGCTACGAAACTTTGAGAAATCCTGTTTTACCGACGAGGCAGCGTCACTTTTATCTTCCCTCCCTGATTCAGGTTAGCGTCGTTCAAGTCGAACGCCGTCTCTATCAGCTGCAAGCTGTTCCCCGATGCCGTTTCTTCAATCGCCACTCGGCCAGCTTCAGCCTCGGTCAGAGCTTTGCCGTTTTCAGACGCGACCACTCCCCGGCTCGCAAACATCTTGAAATACTTTTTCATCTCCATTCCCTCCTATTCATGTGAGATTTCCAGTTCCGTTTGTCAAACAACTAAGTAATTTCGGCGTTAGAGTCTGATTCCCTCCCCTCTCCTCAGCTTGCTAGAAACTATATTTCATTATATAACATATTCTAGCGCCGTCAAAAACTACTCCTTACTACCATTATATCACAGATTCATCAAAAAATCAAGAGCAAAATCCTTTTGCTTCCCTACTTATAATACGCCTTACCCTCTACTCGTACATCTACATATTCCGGATGTAAATCTCGCTCCCTGAGGTAGCGTATCATCCGTTCGGCATCCTCAGCCGAAACGGCCGACCCCCGATCCATATTAATCTTAAAATAAGTCGTCTGCCCGTCGAGATCTACATAGAGCTCTCGGCTCGTTCCGGTCGGCAAAGTCACGCGCGCCACTCTGTAACCCAGGTCACGAAAATCTTGTTCCAGTTCAGCAATATAGGTTCGCACGCGTGTCGAAATCTGCCCCTTATTATCCTCGTCCACAATCTCTGCCAAAATCTGCTGATTCTCTGCCCGGTCCTCACCTGGTGTTACTTCGTCGCGCTTTGATATCTCTTTCGCCCCCAGAAAAATCACCAGCCCAACCACCGTCACCACCAGCAGCACCAGAATCACCGACACTGTATGTTTTCGGCGCACTTTCCTGCGCGCCATCATGCGCTCTGATTCGGTCTCGGCCTGCTCACGCTCGGCCACGATCGTCTGCCCGAGACGCATTTGTTTCATCTTGCTTCGCCCACGCATTTAATCTTACTCCTTCTTGCCCTCACCCACTTCGAGAATCACCGTCGCGAGATGAGCAGCAGCATCCGGACGCGCCACATTATGTAATTTCTCAGCCAGTTGCGCCCGTTCCTTCGGCGCACGCACGAGATGTCGCACCTCCTCGAGCAAAACATTTGGTTGTTGGCGCATGCGTTCGTCCGTCACCATAATTGCAGCCCCGAGCCCACGCAATTTCTCGGCATTTTTAACTTGATGTCCACCCGGCAATCTTTCGAACGGTACCAAGATTACAGCCTTACCCAGCGCTGCCAGCTCAGCAATCGTCGTCGCTCCAGCTCGGCTCACTACCACGTCGGCAGCCCCCATCAGCTCATGCATTGCCGAATTAAACTCCCACATTCGGAAGTTCGATTTTAGTTTCGCCTTATCCCACTCTTCATATTTTTTCAAATTCACCATCGCCTCGTAATGTTTTCGTCCAGCGACTAAGCCCACGCTTGTAAACTTTAGCATCTCCGGCAAGATTTCAATCATCGCCTCGTCGATACTTAGAGCTCCTTGACTACCACCCGTCACCACGACCAGAGGCTTCTCCGGGTCAAACCCAAAAGTTTTCTTCAATACTTTTTGCTGGGTCGCGCTCACGGCCTTAAATTCCGGCGCCACCGGCGTCCCAACCACTACAGTTTTACCACTCGTGTCGCCATCATCCATCCCCATCGCCACCACGGCAGCACGTTTCATCAGGAGACGATTCGCTAAGCCCGGCACAGCATCCGACTCATGTACGACATATGGGATCCGAAATAACTTCGCAATGATACCGACTGGCAAACCCACGAAGCCACCTTTGAGAAAAATCACGTCTGGTCGCCTCCCCGGCCAAGCCAAGCGCCAAAAACTCTGGATTATCCCTCCGACGAACCCGATAAATCCGACCAAGTTCCCCCAGACTAAATCTTTCAAAGTCGTGCCGAAGTTAATAAAATAATCTTTCAATTTCCAGCCAGCATAGCGATGAAACTTCCCGGCCCAAATCTTACGCACTCGGATATATTTGCCCTTACCCCCGACTTCACTTCCCCAGCGCACTCCAATTTCTGTTGTAATTTTTACAACATTTTTATAATACTTTCGATCAGTCCAAAATTCCACGCGCGTTCGAGGTTTTTGCTCCAAAATCTCCCGAATCACAGCCACGGCCGGAGTAATATGACCTCCAGAGCCTCCACCAACTACTAAAATCTTCATACCCGTATCCTCCTCCCGACTTCCTGTCGCCGGCGTACATTACTCGACTTCTCTGGTACAATTTCTGACCTTGGTTCCCTACTAGTATAACACGAAAGTTGCAGCGCTAACCCGAGCGCAAATGCCGTGAATAGCATACTCGTCCCACCGTAGCTCAAGAGTGGCAAAGTAATCCCCGTTAGTGGCACCAGCCCCGTCATCGACGCAATATTAACTACAACATGCGCTGTCGCCCAAGCAAACACTCCGACCACTACCAGCGACTCTTCATCGTCATGCAGAAATCTCGCCGTCCTTAGCAGCCTTAGTAGCAAAACCGTGAAACACACCACGATTGCCAGCAGCCCGACAAAGCCAAAAGTCTCGCCAATAATTGCGAACACCGAGTCGTTAATCGACTCCGGCAAGTAGCCCGTCGCCTGCACGCTATTTCCTGGCCCGACGCCCAGCAGCCCTCCCGTACCAATCGCAATCATCGCATTCTCGATATGATAGGCATCGCTCGATTCTTCCGAGCCAAAAGTCATCATGCGCTCAAGCCGATGAGGCGACACAATAATCGACATCACTCCAGCAACCAGCACTACCCCCACTACTCCGACGAAATATCGCATCTTCACTCCACTCATAAAAAGCATCGCCAGGATAATCGCAGCCATGCTCACGCCCGTACCCAAGTCCTTCTGTACAACGACTACTAGCCCCAGCGAAACCACGCTATAAATTGTAAATGGCAACCAAAACTCGCGCCAGCTATCGAGCTTCCCTTCCTTGCGCGCGCCAGCCATCAGCTGTGCAAGATAAAGCACCAGCCCGAGCTTCAAGATCTCAGCCGGCTGCAGACTCAGTCCAGAAAAGTTATACCAGCGACAGGCCCCCAGTTCGCAACGCGCCAAGCCACTTTTCATCCAAGCTAGTATCATCAAAAGTACGCACAGCCCAATCCCGAGATAGAGCACAGCCTTACTAAATTTCCGAATAAAACTATACGGCAGTTTGAATGCCACCACCACGGCAATCAGAGATAGCACTACATTCAGTAGCTGTCGCACGAAGAAATATTGCTCGCCGTAATCCGTCCCGTAGGTCGCGTTTAGGACATTCACGCGCATCGGCCCGATCATATAAATCACAATCAGCCCGATGCCGAGCAGCACCACGGTCAAAATTCCAATCGTCAGATCACTCTTATGTTTACGCATCAATACCAACTATCCATAATAAAACTCGCAAGCAGCATGACCAGAATAATCGCAAATAACATCCCAAAAACGGCCTTCAGCAATCCTTTTACCATGTCCCCACCAAACCCACCGTTCATATAATTCCACCCTGCGCAGCCAAGAAAATCCCGATAATCGCAAAGACGCCAGCAATCACCCAAAATCGCATCACGATCTTCGCCTCCCCCCAACCTTTCGCTTCCAGATGATGATGAATCGGCGCCGAAATCAGCAGCTTCTTATGAAACACTTTTTTCCAGAAAATCTGAATCAAGCTCGACCCAGCCTCCACTACGAAGAGAAAACCAATAATTGGCAGCAGAAAGAAAGCATTTGTCATCATCGCTACCACGCCTAGCCCAGCGCCAATCGCGAACGATCCCACGTCTCCCATCATAAAGCGCGCCGGTGGCACATTGAACCAAATATACGACAGTAGCCACCCCACTACCGTCAAACAAAATCCAGTCAGCATCCACTGCCCCTGAAACAGTGCAATCACTCCATACGCGCCATACGCCAAAAGCGCCAGCCCTCCGGCTAGACCATCCAAACCATCAGAAATATTCACCGCATTCGACGTCGCCACCACGGCAAAGGCAAAAATCGCAATCATCCCGATCGTCCCCACTTCCCACGGCCCAATAAACGGCACCTCAATCGACGTCCAATCCAATTTCACAGCAAACCACCAGCCCAGAAACACTCCGATCGCCGTAATCATCGCGAATTTCACTGGCGCGCGCAGCCCAGCTGCCCCCTTACCACTGCCAAAAATATTAATCAAATCATCAATAAACCCGACCACGCTTCCCCCGATGAAGCCAAGGAGTGGCAGCCAAGTCTGCTCACGATTCAAGTTACAAATCCAAGTCACGAGAAACACCGTCACCACCCCGATTACCCCAGCCATCGTCGGGAAATGACGCGCAAATTTCTTCGCATGCAACTTTGTCATCACCGGTAAAGCCTCGCCAGTCAAGGTCGTCTTCTTCTGTTTTTTCCAAAATTTATATTTATAGGCAAAATAAGTATAAATCGGGGTCAAAAAAGTTGCCAAAAAGAAAGCCGACAGCGCCAGAATCAAACCATAGAACGTTTCATTGTTCAGTGTATCTGCCATATTATTTACATTATAGCACAACCTCAGCCTGCGTTCCATCTAGCATCATCCAGCCAAACATGTTACTATAAACATAATCATTATGGATCATACTAATTCTCCTGCTCCAGACGTTCTCGCTCGCCGGCGCGTCAAATCAGCAGCCATGCAATTCGAAAAAACCAATTTCACCCACCTCCTCGTCTTCGCTTCGACTAATAATTTTTACAAAATCGCCGGCCATTCAGTCCTCTTTTTCACCCACCTCATCGCCGAGCGCCTGCAATATCGTTATCATCTCCAGAAAGATTCCGATCATTATTTTCGCTCACTCGACGGCATTATTTCGATTCCCGATCTTCCCCGGCTCGAAGCTCGTCTACGCGAAATCAATCTTTTCGTCGACAAATCTCTCACCACTTCCGAGCTGCATTATTATAAATTGCCCCATCCTTATAGTGAGCAGCAAATCGAGCTCCTGCGTCAAAATCTTCGGCGCCAACAGTCTACTCTCACCGAAATCGTCCTCCCGAAGTCCCCTAATCCCCTACTCTATACGGCCATTCGCGAGATCAACCATATTATATATTATGATTGTCGCGCAGTGAGCGATCCTCTGGCGAAGTCTACCATCGTTCCCCGTCTGGTTTCTCAAGCAAATCAGCTCCTGACGCATTATTTTAATCACGCCAATCGTCATCCGGCGAATCTCCCCACCCACCTCACGCTCGAGGCTATCCTGCTCGCCAACCATCGCCTGCGCGCTAGCATCGCCGAAATCCAAGCTCTGCATCTTTTTCCTCTAGAACATGTTGTCATCCTACTAGAACATATCGTTACAATTGAACGCCTGACTAAGCGCGAACACCAAAAAGCCCTCAAAGAACTCGAACATCCTGCTAAATCTCCGAACGTCAAAACTATCCTCGACCAGTTCCATGCCCAGTCAAAGTTTTAGCAATTTCCTGCTCGAAGAGCTTTGGAACGCTTACGAGACGGCGCGCAAAGGCAAACGCCATACGATCGACGAGCATCGTTTCGAGCTCAATGATTCGGAGAATATTATTAATCTGCGCGATTCCATTCTGGCGCACACTTATCATCCCAGCCGAGGCGTCACCTTCATCGTCCACGATCCAGTCACGCGCGAAATCGTCGCAGCGCCCTTTCGTGATCGCGTAGTTCATCATTTTCTCTATAATGTTTGCGCTAATTGGTGGGATCGTCATCTCCTGCCCGACTCTTACTCTTGTCGCCCCGGCAAGGGCACGCTCTACGGTCAGAAACGCTTGCTGCACCATGTGCGCCAAGTCACTAATAATTATACCGAGCCGGCCTTCGTCGCCAAACTCGACATCCAAGGTTACTTCATGAGCCTCGAGCATCGCCTGCTTTACGAGCGCATTATTTGGGGTCTAGACCGGCAATTCTTTCATAGCAAACGCCCCGATCCCGAGAATGATATTCGTTGCCATCCTCATCATCGCCTGAATTTTTATCACCTTTTGCGCTACCTTTGGCATGAAATTATCTTTGATCGACCGATGGAGAATATTCTCATTCGTGGCCACCGTTCCGATTGGGCCGAGCTCCCGGCTAGCAAGAGCCTTTTCTCCCAACCTCCCGGCCGAGGCATTGTAATCGGCAATCTTACTAGCCAGCTTCTTTCTAATATCTTCCTCGATCGTTTGGATCGTTTTGTGCGCTTCGAGCTTGGCTATCCTCACTACGGTCGTTACGTTGACGATTTCTTCATTCTCGTACCGGAGCATCAAAAAGCCCAACTATTACGTGACGTCATAGTTATCGAACGCTTTCTGAAAGATGAATTGAAACTCACTTTACATCCCAAGAAACGCTATTTTCAGGAAGTTAATAAAGGCATTCCTTTCATCGGCAGCGTAGTTTATCCGGGGTTCATCGTGCCGAGCGCGCGCTCGCGTCGTAATTGCTTCGAAGCTGCCTATCTGCTCCAAACTCAGAATCGTGGTCAGATCGAAAGCATGGTGACTCGCATCGGCCACATGCATCATATTAATAGTCAGAAATTCGTGAAGAAACTTTTCGATAGTTTTGGCTGGGACGCCGGCTGGCTGCCCGACGACGAGTGGCAGGCCCACTACAAACGCCGTAAAAAATAGTATAATGAATTCGTGAGCTAGTCATGGGCTCACGGGATAAAACTTGTATTCTGAGCATCGCTCCAATACTTGCCCTATCCCTTCAATAAAAGATCGTGAAATTCCTCTTTCTAGTTTTGATTTCGCAATAAAAAACTAGCGAGACGTGCCATTGTTCTGGCTAAGGCCAGAGCTATATTAAGTGAATTTCTATTTCTGACGAGACTGCATCTTAAGCGTCGTTTCGGATACACCACAACAGCCTTCGCGAGTTGATCGGACGTATTCGCACCGTGCGAAGACTTCAGGTACTTCGTGCGCAGTGGGAACGTCAACCTGAACCACGGCTTCTTGAGGAACGCAGGCATCAATGGTTACGATTGGTCATCGGCTGCTGCTGCCTTTTCTAGCACTACGTCGGCTACTGCGTACAACCTCAACTTCAATGCCTCAGGACTCAACCCGTCGAACGGCCCGAACAATCGCTGGAACGGTTTCCCAGTACGTTGTCTGGCTTCTGGCGCCTAGTTCCCTAGTGTTCCCTCCCGATCTTTTCATTTTTGCAAAATCCCAGCCTAGTATGCTGGGATTTTGTTCGGATTATCGTTTGCATTTTGGTAGGCTCTATATTATATTCTTCTCTCTCCACCCGAACAAACAAAAAGATTGTGCGACTTTATCATTTTTGCACAAAACCAACACTCATAGCGTGCCAAGCACCCCATTTCTATACCCATTGTAGCACATCTTCTCTATTTTGTCAAGAGTCACTGCGCTCCTACCCATTTTCTTCAACTTTCAGATCAAGAAGCACTGAGCCTATATCACTTTTGGTGATACATTTTTAACGAAAAAGACTTATCCAAGTCGTTAAGCTAAGGTACAATCAAAGTAGGTTTTATTGTTTGCTACCGTTGATTACGATAATCACAGTAACAATTTTTTACTACATCAAAAAAGAAGCTTCTGCGGTAGGAGCATTACACCCCGTGCAGAAACTTCAGTAATTTAAGTGTATCAAATAAACGACATAATGTCAATAACTTGACAAGACTTCGTAATAAGTAGGAGTCTCTTGAGTGTTTTCTGATCCTTGGCCCGGCCGATCAGTAACTTACATAACATCTTATCACTCATTCCTTTAATTCTCGCTGCATCAATAATTACATTATTAGACTGCTGGAGGGCACGTTTAATGTTACGCACAATTTTTTTGGGATTACTGGTAATTGGCGATTTGATTTCGAATTCAATTCCATCTAAAACAATATCCGGAGTCTTAATTATACTAGTTGGCAGAAATCTTACTTTGTGACCTTCCAGCGCCAAGATTTCAGCAACTCTGAGTTCGTGGGGCCAGGGACGCACACCAGCAGGAATAATAATTTCGCCTTTCTCTACTTTCATCATTCTCGCCATTATATCAAATTCCAACGAACCAGTCCATCTTTTTACAATTGACAACAAAATATCAACCTAGTACAATACAAATAGAAGTTTTGCACGGGGCAGTATGCTCTTACCACAAAGCTTCTTTTTTGACATTAGTAAAAAGTCCGATATTATAAAAGTAGAAGAAGTCCCACACGGCGCCAAAAGTACCTACCGTGGGACTTCTTTTTAATTGACGTCGCTAAGATAATTTGATATCATAGAACCAGACGAAGTCTTGCACGGCGCAGTATGTGCCTACCACAGGGCTTCTTTTTTATATCAAAACATAAACCAGAATTTTGTATACCCTCGGGGTTTACTTTTACCATCCACTATGATAATCTGGGGCACAGAGCAGGATACTGTTGGCAGATAACTAAAGGTCGATAAAACTGATAGTTAAATAATTAATAGGAAGAGAGGCAAGTATGAAGAAACTTACTTTGTCTGTGGAAGTCCAAGAAGACAATACCACAACAAAAGTTGTCTTTAGCCGTAAGACTAAAGACAACTAAGCAAATTTATACTTCCACTTTACACCTTGATTAAATTTTTGTCAACACCTGCTCTAACAGGATATCAACTACTTTAATTATAGCACGAGCATAACTTTCCAAACCAAAATCTGCAACCATTTCGCCGTATCGTCCCCTAGCCAAAATAGCAAGTTCCTGCCCATTGTTCCTAAAGGAACAATGGGCAGTGGCTCATCAGCCTGCGCCCAAAATCCTAAAACTCACAACGTTCCGTGACTCATCCAAATTTTTCCAAAACTTCAGTTCGGCTGATGAACCAGCTGGGGCTCGTTTCTCCAAAAGGAGAATCTCGCCCCAGCAACCATTTTCTCAAGCCAACAGCACCAAAAATTCCAAACCAAATTGCCCCCACCTCAACTCACCCGTCCCTACCACCAACTTCTCCAGCAGATCGTCAAATTCGTCGCTTCACTCCAACCAGTCCAATTCCATTTTAATATTTTTCGAGCATCCATCTTCCGTCACAATTCTCCATCACAAAACTGGTGCGACTTTAGTCGCACCAGTCATTCACCTTGCTCTTCCCTGAACCGACGCTTCCCTTCCCCCTGGGTCGCGCGTGTTCCACGTTTCAAGCTTCAAATTGCATTCTTATCCTTAAGCTCACCTCTAGCATGTTGCATTGTGTTACCCTCCTTTCCAAGATCGGGAGGGAACACTAGGGAACTAGGCGCCAGAAGCCAGACAACGTACTGGGAAACCATAGCGACGAGAATAAGTTTCACTTGATGATTGTGTACTAGTCCTGTTGAATAGAAGATCATAGGATTTAGCTGAATTCATACTAACAAAATCCAAAGTCATTGACGACCAACTATGCCCATCAATACCAGCCAGCTTGATATAAAAACTGTCCCATCTGACATATCCACTGCGCACGAAGTAAAGGGGAGCCATTGCCACATTATAATCGCCAGCAGCCA
>CAZEVF010000002.1:0-92797 GCA_964515845.1 uncultured Candidatus Saccharibacteria bacterium
CGACCTTTTGGTTATGAGCCAAACGAGCTACCAGGCTGCTCTATCCCGCGACGTGCTATTATTATATATCAGAGGCTAATTATTTGCAAGACTTTTTTCTGTGCAGTGGGAGCTGGGATGGATTTTATGGATTGGGTCGAGGTAGATTGCGCGGATTGGACTGAGTTATTTTCGAGAAAACCAAGGTAGAGGAGAGGGGGGAGAAGGTAGATTTGGAGGGCGTTGGGCAGGCCGGAGAAGAAACTGAGAGTGACGAGATAGGCGACGATGAGCGCAGCGAGCAGGGGCAGGGCTGGATGCGACCAGAAGTCGCCTTGGCGCAGGCGAAGGCCGAGGCGCGAGAGAGGAGACTGGGGTCCTGGTTTGGTCTGAGGCCTTGGTCGAGAACTGAGCTGAGACCTAGAGCGTGGATAGGCGAGGCGTCCATCAATGAAGCGCTGGGGCAAAAGTGGGGCGAAGAAAGCCACGACGAGGCCGAGAGCAACAAGCAGAATACCGACAAGGCCGAGCTCGAGCAGGAGGGAGAAAAATTGGTTTTGGACGATCTCTTTGGCAGAGGTGATGGCGTCGGGAAAGGCAGCGTGCATGGCTGTGCCGGCAGCACCGAGGCCGACTCCGAAGAGAATGCGAGTAGGAGATTCGGACCAAGTCGCTAGCGCGATCCGGTTCAAGCTCAGTCGGATGTCAGTGGATTCGGCGACATAGCCGTCGAAGGACGGGGTCTCGGGTTGAGCGTCAGGTTCAGCATTAGCACCGACGTCGGGGTTGTTCTCTGCACTACTATCTTCAGCCTGAGGTCGATTAAGCGAACGCAGGTCGACGATACCCAGAGTGAGCTGGTGGACGGACTTGGTGACGCCGGAGAGAAAAGTGCCGTGGGTGGGGCCGAGCACAGTAAAGACGCCCTGCATGGCGAGCGTAAAAATCAAGGTGACAGTCGGAAGCGTGATGAGCGACAGGCGAAAGCGACGGCGCACGAGCGCAAAGACGAGGAGAATCAGCCAGGCGACAGCATAAGCGTAGATAGCGCCACGAGAGAAAGTCAGGAAGAGAGTGGCGGAGAAGAGGCTGGTGGCGAGAATCAGGGCGAGCTTTTGGCGCTGGGAGGCTGAATGAGCACGGAAAACCACCAAGTAGAGGCCGGCAAGGGTGGGCGCGAGCAATAAATTTCCCATGAACTGAGGCTCAATGGCAAAGCCGGACGGGTGGGGGAAGCCGAACGATTGGTAAGTGCAGCCGAGACAAATCAAAGTCTGCTCGCGCCCAACCCCGAAGACGTCGAGAAAGCTTTGCAGCCAACAGACGAGACAGATAAAAATGCTAGAACCAAAGAGGCTAATTAAGATATTGTGCCGGAAGTTGCTAGGCAGTTTTAACAACGGCAGAAGATAAATTAAAGCAAAAACGGCAAAGAAGACTAGCCAGATAATGCCGGCTGTCAAAATTGCCCGGGTGGGATTGGCTGACCAGAAAATTGAAATCGTGGCGTAAAGTGGGAAAAGCGCAAAAAGGAAGAAACGTCGGTCGGAAAGGCCGGGGAGTTGGGTGCGAAGCGAAGCAGGCTTAGGCGTCTTTAAGAAATTGATTAAAGCAATGGAAGCGACGAGATCGAAAATTACTAACCAAATCAAAGGTAGGGAGAGCTCGAAGTTCATGCTCGAATTACTACCAAGACGAATAACTGGATGATAGGAAAAGAAAAGCGTCAATGGTAAAAGATAGACTAGCCCAAACAGGAGTCGCATCTTAATTCCCTAGCTCCCGACGCACTAAACGGCGAATCTTGAACTGGAAATGCTTCGGGGCGAAAGGTTCGGCTGAGGCAACCACTGCGCTGGTCTGGAAATCCTGAGGATGGAACGAGCGCAGAGCCGAGACGAGCGAATCGACGGTTTGCTCAGGAAAAAGCAGGCCGTTCTTCCCTGGCTTGACGATGTCACGACTGCCACCTTCGGCGTAGGCGATGACTGGACAACCGGCAGCGAGCGCTTCGACGGCTGCGATGCCGAATGGCTCGAGGCTGGGAAAAATGTAGGCTTTAGCCGAAGCGAGATAAGTGGCTAGCTCATCGGAATTAACCCAAGGAATGAACTGAATGAGGGGCGAACCCTGGGCGAGCTTGACCAAGCGCTGATGCTCGGGACCGTCACCGATGACGAGGAGGGGGGCCTTTAGCTCAAGACAAGCTTGAATCGCGAGGTCGATGCGCTTCCAGGCGACTTGGCGACAAGAGATGACAAAAGGCGCTTTTTGGCGAGAATTGGCTGACTTTTTACTTGAAGTAGTTGACTTTTTGGCTTTGCCTGTGGAAAAATCTGTGGAAAACTTTGAGATTTCGACCGGTGGGAAGACGATTTCGGCGTCGCGATTGTAATATTTTTGGATTTCTTCGGCCGAATAATGCGAGATGGTCGCGAACTGACTGGGGCGCTTCGCAGCAGCATAGTCGGCCTGGCGCAGAGGCTTCACCAACAGCTTCAGCCCGAGGCGCACGAGAGGATTAATAATGCCAAAACCCGGCTGCTCGAGGTAGCGTTCGTACATGTGCCAATAATATTGAGTTGGGACGTGGCAATAGCAGATGTGGCGCTTGGCCTTGACACTTTTGGCTTCGGCGCCCGTCACGGAAATGACGAGATCATAAGCCGTGAGGTCGAGATGAGAAAAGTAGAGCTGGCGCAAAGGGCCGAGGAATTTGCGCAGACCTGATGGAAAAAAGCGCAACCAACCAGTGATGACGTGCGCATCCTGGAACCAATCAAGTTTTTTCGGGTTGTATTGCGAGGTGAAAATCGGCGCGTCGGGATACATGCGATGTAGCTCGAGCAAAACTTTCTCGGCGCCTCCGGGAGTCGTGAGCCAATCACAGACGAGAGCGATCCTAGACATTATACCCCCTGCTTTGTAAATACACGTATATTGTCATTTTGCTCCTTTACGGAAGATGACGGCACCGATAGTCTGGAACATAATCCGAAAGTCTAGCGCTAGGGACCAGTTCTGAATGTAATAAAGGTCGAGCGCGCGACGTTCTTCGAAAGAAATGTCGCGACGACCGGAAACTTGGGCCAAACCGGTAACGCCAGATTTGACCGAAAGCAGCAGTGAGCGATCGCCGTAATGGTGTAATTCCCCAGGGACCAAAGCTCTCGGTCCGACGAGTGAAATATCACCTTTTAGTACATTGAAGAGCTGGGGCAACTCGTCGAGCGAGGTGGCGCGTAGGAACTGGCCGAGCTTCGTAATCCGAGGGTCGTTGGGAATTTTATCGCCATTAGCACGATATTTTTTAATCAAATTTGGCTTACCCATCTTAGTAAAGGCCACTTCGGGCGACATGCCACAATATTCTGGCTTCATAGAGCGAAACTTGTAAATCTTAAAGCGTCGGTCGTAGCGCGAGAGGCGAGTTTCGGCGTAGATGGCTGGAGCTTTCGGACTGACGATTTTTTGGATGCACCAGATAATAAACATCGGGATAGCTGCAAGCACGAGCGCGATACTACTAAGGATAATATCGCAGAGGCGCTTCGCAATTTTAGCACTGCCGGCTAGAGGGGTGACATTGACCAAAATCGCCGGCGTATCGCCGATGAGCTCGAGCTCACCCATTTGCGAAGTCAGCATGGCCGAAGACGGCACAAAATAATAAAGCAGGTGGCGCTCGATCGCTTGGCGATAAACGTATTCGGTCCGGCGATCGTCAGTCTGGAAAATAACATCGGGCTTCGAACGTTTCAGAGCCTCTTTGAGTGAAGAATATTGCTTTTTACGCAAATCCTTAGGGATATATTTGGCTGCAGCGACCACGCCGGCTAACGTGAAGCCAGATTCCGGGAAAGCCGAGATATAATCGGCGAGAAACTCGGTATTTTTGCTACCACCGATGATGATAGCGCGCAGAGCAGTCTTACGGTTTTTCATGGTCATGTTACGGATGAGGCGAACGATACCTCGAAAAATGCAAAGGAAGATAAAGCAAGATAGCACAGCATAAAGCGCCATGGTACGCACTGGGAAAAGATCAATCTGAAAGAAGAAGTCATAGGAGATGATTGCCATCATACCGATGAGCGAGGCCAAGAAGAGCCGGCCAACTTCGAGCCAGCGCCCACGAGCGAGAAAAATGGATTTTTTATATAGTCCGAGCGAGGCTAGGACGATAATATATACTGGGATAAGGAAAATGATCGAGAGGGCGAATTCCCAGGGATTAGCCTCGAAATAAAATGGGCGCTGATCAAGGTGCGTACGAGCTAAATATGCCACCAAAAAAGAAAGGAGAATCGCACAGGCATCCCCAAGGACCAGAAAAGTATGAAAAATCAGACCAAAATCCTTTTTCATAGCTTAATTATAGCATAATTAGGGGAAAATGCCTATACGCTAGAGATAAGTTGTGCTAAGATAGAGAAAATGGAGGAAAAATGAGCAAAGCGAAAATTTTAATTACGGGAGGCACTGGCTTTATTGGCTCGCATACGGCGATTGAGCTAATTGAAGCCGGGTACGAGGTAGAGATTTTGGATAATCTCTGCAACAGCAAGGTGACAGTACTGGACCAAATCAAACAGATTACTGGGGTGCGCCCGAAGTTTTACGATGTGGACCTACGCGACGCTGAGGCGCTGGCAAGGGTGTTCGAAGATGGTGATTTCACGACGGTAATGCATTTTGCTGGTCTGAAAGCCGTGGGTGAGTCGGTAGAGCAGCCTCTGCGCTATTATGAGAACAATGTCGGAGGGACAATTAACCTCTTAGAGTGCATGCAAGAGTTCGGGGTGAAGCAGATGGTCTTCTCTTCTTCGGCGACGGTTTATGGCGAGCAGGGTGATGGTATTTATGACGAGACCATGCCGACGGGACTGGGGATTTCTAGTCCTTACGGTGAGACTAAACATGTTATTGAGAAGCTGCTCGAGGCTGTAGCCGTGAGCGATCCGGAGTTTCGAGCGACGATTTTGCGTTATTTCAACCCCATCGGAGCGCATCCTTCGGGGTTAATCGGGGAAAATCCAAACAATCGGCCGAATAACCTGATGCCAATCGTGATGAAAGTGGCGACTGGCGAGATTCCAGAATTGACGATTTATGGTAATGATTACGAAACTGCAGACGGGACTTGCGTACGTGATTATATCCATGTAGTTGACCTAGCTAAGGGGCATGCGACTGCACTAGAGAAATTGCCCGTGGGTAAGCAAGTGCAGATTTATAATCTGGGCTCCGGCGAAGGGACATCGGTACTAGAAATCGTACGTGCTTTTTCCGAAGAAAGTGGTCGTGCCCTGCCCCATAAAATTGGCCAGCGTCGACCTGGAGATTTGGCCGTGGTTTGCGCGAACCCGACTCTTGCAGAAAAAGAGTTGGGCTGGAAGGTGAAGTTAACGATTAAAGATGCGATGCGCGATACTTTGAACTATCTCGACAAACTTGGAGCAATTTCCCACTAGACATAATCGTTATGAGTAGGGTATAATTAAATTAGGTTGAGGTTATTGTTGCTTAGTGATATTGATCACGGCAACAATAATTTTTTGTTGAACGTCGACCTGGATCGTAGTACGAGGACTAGATTTGGTCTGCAGCCTAGAATGATTACTAAGCCGGTCCAGCAAGAAATAGATTAAGTTTTGTATTAGTATTATCATAAATGATAAAGCTCCTTTACTTTTTGGTTCACACAAAAAGCCTAATCCTCCACTTTGCCAAAATAACTCCCGACCCTACCCTAACTCAGAAATGACTAGCCCTACTCACATACTAAAACACTAAGTAACTAGGCGCCAGAAGCCAGACAACGTACTGGGAAACCGTACCGGCGAACCGTTGGACCACCTGACGGGAGAATGCCTGAAGCACCGAAGTCGAGGTCGTATGCAGTGGCTGAAGTAGCGTCTGACCAGTCAGCAGCAGTCGAGGGCCAACCGTAGCCGTCAATACCTATATACTTCGAGAAGCCATTACCTAGATTGACGTGCCCACTGCGCACAACTCACCCTTTACTTCGTGCGCAGTGGGCTCGTAGATTTTGGCCTTGGTTTATTGAGACATGTCGGTATTGGTGGTTATGGTTGGTCCAGTATGACCAATGCTGATAAAAACGATGAGCCCACTACAGCCCTAATGCTAGATTTTTATGCTTACGGTCTTCGATCATCTGGTGGCCCGTTCACTCGCTGGTACGGTTTCCCAGTACGTTGTCTGGCTTCTGGCGCCTAGTTACCTTAGTTTTTCATAAGCTCGCCAAGCTAATCGGAATATGGGCAAGCCAAGTAGGAGCGTGCGCATTGCGAGGCGATCGCGTGAACTAGCAAGAGGGTTCTTTAGAATGTCTGCCTTATGATGACGCAAGTATCGTATAATTTTAATTTGCTCCGATTGGAATTGCTGGCGTTCGCGACGTGGCAAGACTGTGATCTGACGCAAAACGCTAAATCGCGCGTGCATTCGACGCCGAGCTAAGGCAAATTTTAGTTGCTTGGTTTGTTCTAAATTAGAGCTCGCGATGTCATCACACATTTTGTCGGTGAGAGTAATCAGGCCAAGCTTTTGTTTGGAAAAAGTCTGGTGCACGATTGACTCGGGATTTTGATAATAATGATAGAGTGGCTCGGGGACAAAGGCAATTTCCGGGCATTGCAGGACCAGGCGATACGTTGTACCAACATCTTCATACAGAGCGCCGACCGGAAAACGCACTTGGTCAAAAAGTTCACGCGCGTAAAGTTTCCCACAGGCCATGAGGGTAAAACCTTGCTCGCCCAGCATTTGGACAAGGCAACTTGTCGTATCGTAGAGCAGTATTTTAGGCTCGACTGGAATTGAGTGCGTCGCAAGGCTGGAACTTTGGTCATTATTCGCGCCTGGATCGAGACTAGCATTTGATGCTAAAAACCCAGCGACAAAACTCTTATGACGGCCATCAGGAAAAACCTCAGCGAATGAACCGATAGCCAGCTTAACGTGCAACTTCTGGACTGCTTGATAAAGATGTTCGATCAGATTCGGCTCGATAGTGTCATCCGAGTCGACAAAGGTAACAAAATCCCCCGTCATTTGGTCTAAACCAGCATTGCGCGCAGCCGAGAGGCCTTGGTTTGGCTGATGAATGATTTTAATCCGAGTGTCCTTCCTACCAAGCTGATCGCATAGTTCCCCACTCCCATCAGTCGAGCCGTCATCAACCAGAATAATCTCGAGCCCAGTATAGGTCTGCGCCAAGATGGAATTGAGGCAGCGTCGGAGCGTGGATTTGACGTTATAGACTGGAATGATGACTGAGACTTTAGGATCTGAACTGGCAATATCGCTAGCAGCCCGAGATGAGTTTTGGCTTTGATGAGTACGTCTTTCTGACATTCTAGGGTAATCCTGATATTATGCGAAACGTAATCGGACTTGTTTGAAACAAGCCAAGGCCGAGGCAACTGTCTTATCCATATCGTAATAAGCATATTCACCCAAACGCCCACCAAAGACAACTTGCTGGTCATCGGCTGCAAGAGCCTGGTACTGAGCCAGTTTTTGGCGATCTTCGGCTGTATTGACTGGGTAGTATGGCTCATCACCTTGATGCCAAGTTTTACTATACTCGCGCACAATGACAGTCTTGCCAGATTCCGGCGCGTAAGCTGTATCAGCATAGCCTGGGTCATTAGTGCGCTCAGGGTGGAAGTGCTTAAATTCGTGGATGCGCGTGTATTTGGGCTCAAGGTCGGCGTAGTTCATCACCGGGCAACCTTGGAAATCATCAACGTCGAGCACTTCTTTTTCTAAGTCGAGACTGCGCCATTCAAGTGCGCCAAATTGATAATCGTAAAAACGGTCGATGGGCCCAGTATAAATCGTCAAGATTCCCTGCTGGCGTAACTGCTGGATTTCTGGGTCATCAAAATAGTCGGTCTCGAGACGCACGGTCAGCTTCTCACCACAAGCCGTGACCATGCTCTCAAACCAGGCAGCATAACCCTCGGTCGGCAAACCTTCGTGCGTATTATTAAAATAGCGATTGTCATAGTTATAACGCACTGGGAGGCGTTTGATAATCTCGGGCGAAAGCTCTTCGGCTGGGGTTTGCCATTGTTTGGCCGTGTAGTTCTTAATGAAAGCGTCGAACAGAGGCTTACCAATCAGCGAAATGCCCTGCTCGGCAAGGTTACGGGGCTGGTCTGGAGCGTCGGCTGCTTGCTCGGCAATTTTGAGCTTAGCTTCGTCCGGCGTGTAGGCCGACTGGAAAAACTGGTTAATTGTGCCGAGGTTAATCGGCAAGGGATAGACTACACCATCATGAGTAGTGTAAACTCGGTGCACATAATTAGTAAAGGTCGTGAACTGATTGACGTACTGCCAAACTTCTTCGTCTGAGGTATGGAAAAGGTGGGCGCCGTATTTATGGCATTCGATACCAGTCTCTGGGTCAAACTCAGAATAGCAATTGCCACCGAGATGGGGACGTTTGTCAATCATGAGAACACGCTTATCACATTCGTTGACAAGGCGCTCGGCCATGGTGAGGCCAAAGAGACCAGCACCAACGATTAATACATCATACATAAAAAACCTCCTTCGATTAATTACTCCACAGACCTTCGTAAGCTTTGGCGACTTCTTCGGGCGAACCCTGGGTGGCGATTTCCCCCTTTTCGATAAGGATGGCGCGATCACAGAATTGCCGGACGTTATCCATCGAGTGCGTCACTAGGATCACAGTCTGCTGACCATGAAGGCTAGCAAAATAATCGTTACATTTCTTCTGGAACTCAGCGTCGCCGACGGCGAGGACTTCGTCAAGAATCAAGATGTCGCCCTTGGCACGGATCGCAATCGAAAAGGCCAGACGTACTTGCATACCAGAAGAATAATTCTTCAGCTTCGCATCCATGAACTGCTCAAGCTCGGCAAAACGGACGATTTCGTCATACATGGCATCCATCTCTTTGTTGGAAAAGCCAAGCAAGGCGCCATTGAGGTAGACATTCTCACGACCAGTCAACTCAGGATTAAAACCGACGCCAAGCTCGATAAATGGCACAAGATTGCCATGAATCTCGATCTTTCCGGCTTCAGGATAGTAAATCTGCGCCAAAAGTTTCAGCAAGGTAGACTTACCGGAGCCGTTACGCCCGACGATGCCGACGAACTCACCCTTCTGGATTTCAAAGCTAATGCCATTCAAGACTTTTTGCTCGGTATAGCCCTTGACACCTTTGAGCCAGTTGAAGAAAGCTTGTTTTAATCCGGAAGCGCGTTCGACTGGTAGGTGGAAACTTTTATGTAAATTTTCTACTTTAATTGCTGGTCGTGTAGACATTGTAGATACATTGTGTGTACGATGTAAAGACAAAAACTTGTTCGAATGCTGTTTTTCGTGAGAGTTAGGAGATCTTGAGCGAATTTTTGACATTTAGACCTCCTCCGCGAATCGCTTAGAACGCTTACGGAAAAATAGATCGCCGAGAATCACGCTAAGAATTACGATCAGAATCGGGATGAGGCAAAAATACCACTCGCCGGTCAGATTCCAAGTCGTAATAGTCTCGGTCGTAATGAGATTATAACGGACGTCTTGGATCACCTGAGCAATCGGGTTCAGCATGATGACCTTGGCTGCGAGTGGACCGTAGCTGGCTGCATTGACGATCATTGAGAGAGGATAGATGATTGGTACGGCGTAAAAGAGCGCCTGAATAATCACGTCCCAGATCGAAGTGACGTCGCGATATTTGACATTAATAGCGCCGAGTAGAAAAGAGATGCCAAGGGAAAAGATATAGAGCTCAACCAGCAAGAATGGAACGATTAGCCAAGACAGGCTAGGGGTGACGCCATTAATAAAGGCGAAAACAATGACTACACAGATGTTGATGAGGAGGTTGATGACGGCCGTAGAAGTGGCCGAGAGGACAACGATGTACTTCGGGAAGTTGATTTTGCGCAAGAGGTCGCCTCGCATGACGATAGCATTAATGCCAAGACCAGTGCACTCAGTAAAAAAGTTCCAGAGGACGGTACCGGTCAAGAGGTAGACTGGGTAATGTGGGATGTCGGAGCCGAGACGCAGGAGCTTCGCAAAAACGATATAGAGAATGGCGAACATCAAAAGTGGACGCAGGACAGCCCAGAGGTAGCCCAAAGCCGAGCCTTGATAACGGAGCTTGAAATCGGTTTTAACCAGCTCCCCAAGTAGGACGCGATTTTTGCGACAAAAAATGTTTGGAATTCCCATAATCTTCTTTTGTATTATAGCATACTTTTGGGGCTTATTGGCAAACTGCCTTGAATGCATAGCTATATCCTTTAAGGGACGCGTCACCAGCGCCTGCCGTCGCAGGGCTGGTGCGCTTCATGCATCGACGGCTTCGTCGTCTTCCGATTCGGCACATCCTCGGAAATGAGAACAAGTTCTCGTTTCTCTCGGATATTTGAATCGGCGGTCGTAACCTGCGCACACCCTTAAAGGATACAACTATGCGTTCGTTCCCTTGTGCAATAGCCGGGTAGCAAGATTTGGGTAGTGCAAAATGAGCTGCAAAGCAAGCCAATGTTTAAAGCTGAAGTAGCGACGCTGAATGAGCCCGGCCGAGGCTGCCGTTTGCAATTCTTTTTGCATGGTCTGGAAGAAAGTTTGGCTAGCCGGCCCAGAGAGACGCTGCCAGTTCCAATAGTAATTTCGGAATTTGGCTGCAACCATGGCTGGAGCGAGACGATCATAAACGTTATGCAAACGCAAAAAGTCAGCAATACTAGCATACTCTTCGACAACACAGGCCTGCTTAGAGACGCTTTGGCTGGAGGAATTAGGATTATCGGCGCGATAATGCAGGAAGGCTTTGGGCGATAAGACGGTGTGCTCGGAGAGAGCAAGGGTTTTAAAGTTAAACCCGAGGTCTTGATACGACGCCCCCGGAGTAGGAAGGAACTTAATATCATGATCAAGAAGGAACTGACGACGGTAGAGAGCTGACCAGATGGCTGGGGCTTGGTAAAAAATCCAAATATGACTACTAGGGTCAATGACACGCAAGGTATCCGTGGGAGGGATATAAGAATATTTTGTATCCTTACCGTTAGAAAAATGATAATAGTTTGCTCTCACGACGTCTACGTCGTATTCTCGTGCCAACCGATAGAGTGACTGAAGACCAGCTTCTTCGATCCAGTCATCAGGTTCAACAATGGCAAGGTAGGGGGCAGTAGCACGTTTGATTCCCTGGTTCATACTATCACCATAGCCAGTGTTGGGCTTATCGATGAGGATGATACGAGGATCTTTGGCTTGATAGCGTTTGATGATAGCAAGAGAGCTATCGGTAGAACCATCATTGATACAGATGATCTCTAGGTCTTTCAGGGTTTGATGACAAACGCTATCAAGACACTGGGAGAGATATGATTCTACATTGTAGATTGGTATTAAGACTGAGACTAGTGGGGGGGTCATAGAAATATTATAGCATTTGGCTGAGGCTTAAGGTTTTTTCTGATTTTGCGCTTCAAGGCGCTGGAGCTGTTCGGATAGCTGATGACTTTGTAGTTCGAGGCGACGCAGCTGCACAAGGTTTTCGCCTTGCAAGCGATAAGTCGGCATGAAGCGCAAGAGGATTTGTTTGAGCTTGTCGACGGAGGGTGTATAACGGCTAATGAGACAACGTTTGATCCGGCGACGCGTCTCGGGGTCAGCCGAGTCAAAACTGGATTGCTGCTTCGCGATAAAAGCCTTGGCTTGACTGCGCACGGCTTGCAGGTTGGATTTAGTTTTACTATTGCGCAGTGCAAAATGGAGGAACTGCAGGAAAAGTTGCCAGAAAACGACATTGTATTGCTGGATTAGCTGATGCTGGGCCAGAAAATCATATAATTTAATAGCAATAGTGAGATGGTCGATAGCATGATCGGCCTGGCGCTTCGACCAAGTGTCGGACATGGTACTATGAGGGTGGCGAATGTAGTGATAGAGTTGCTCCGGCAGGAAGTAAACATACTGACTAATACAGAAATAAGCTGCGCAGAAATAAGCATCCTCGTAAAATAGGTCTTCTGGAAAACGCAAGTCGTATTGACGAAGAAGTGCGCGTCGAAAAATTTTGTTCGTGGGCGAAAGGTCAGTCTGGAGAATAATTTCATCGCGCATATGCTGGAGACCGTTAAACTTGAGACTGTAATAATTGTCGTCGCTGAGTTTCATTTCGTGATGGGCTTCATAGGTGACTTGAATCTCCGAGATGGCTAGGTCTATCTGGTGGTGATCATCAGAAATCGCAGCGAGCATTTTCTCGCACATGGTAGGATCGTAATAATCGTCGGCGTCACAAAACATGATATAATCGCTCTTCGCCCGATCGATAGCGAGGTTGCGCGCATGAGAAACGCCTTGGTTAGTCTGGGAAATCGCAACGATACGTTGATCTCTGTCGGCATAGTCTTGCAAAATCTTGGGCGTCTTGTCGCTCGAGCCATCGTCGACACAGATAACTTCGATGTTTGCTAAAGTTTGTGTACAAAGCGACTCGAGGCAGCGCGCGAGAAATTGCTCTGCGTTATATGCTGTGACAATAACGGTAATCAAAGGAGATTTCATTTGGTTTTCTCCAGTTCGGCTTCGAGCTTCTGGAGTCGAGTGCGCAAGGCTGCTTGCTCGGCGAGAAGACTTTCGATTAACTCGGCTGCTGCCTTCTGCTTACGGTAGCTCGGGTGAGTTCTGATAAAGGCAGATTTTGCCACAGAACGCAGCTTTTGTTGAATTTTTTGGCGAGAAATAGCACGACGAATCTGCGCCGGTGTACTATGAAGAATAGTATTTGCGAGTGCCCATTTGGCTGGGTCGGGAAAATATTCGCGCACGAGATAACCGTCGGCTTGGGCTTGCTCGAGCTCGGTCTTAACTTGCTTCAGAAAGGGATCAAGCAGTTTGGGCTGGAGACGCATGATGTTCCAGTAGTAAGCGCCGAATTTAGCAGTGACGAAAATCGCGCCGAGTTCGGGAGTAAGAAGGTGATTCGCCTTGAGATAGCGCTCAATTTCGGCATATTCTGTGCTGACGTTCATGACTTTGCCTGGGTTATTGACAGATGAATTCTCATTGTCCAAACGGTAGTGAAGAAAGGCATCAGTAGTGAAGCAAGCGCGCTTGGTAGAGGCCCAAACCTTAAAGTTAAACCCGGTATCTTGATACGACGCCCCCGGAGTAGGAAGGAACTTAATATCATGATCAAGAAGGAACTGACGACGGTAGAGAGCTGACCAGATGGCTGGGGCTTGGTAAAAAATCCAAATATGACTACTAGGGTCAATGACACGCAAGGTATCCGTGGGAGGGATATAAGAATATTTTGTATCCTTACCGTTAGAAAAATGATAATAGTTTGCTCTCACGACGTCTACGTCGTATTCTCGTGCCAACCGATAGAGTGACTGAAGACCAGCTTCTTCGATCCAGTCATCAGGTTCAACAATGGCAAGGTAGGGGGCAGTAGCACGTTTGATTCCCTGGTTCATACTATCACCATAGCCAGTGTTGGGCTTATCGATGAGGATGATACGAGGATCTTTGGCTTGATAGCGTTTGATGATAGCAAGAGAGCTATCGGTAGAACCATCATTGATACAGATGATCTCTAGGTCTTTCAGGGTTTGATGACAAACGCTATCAAGACACTGGGAGAGATATGATTCTACATTGTAGATTGGTATTAAGACTGAGACTAGTGGGGGGGTCATACTATATATGATAACATATTACCTTGATGATGCAAGAACATCAGCGACGGCATCGTCAAAAACTTTGGCTTCGTTTTGGGCGTCGAATCGCTTGGCAACCCCTGAACGATACGATACTGGATGATAATCTTGATAAAGAATCTTAGCCAAATACAGAGCAATCTCGTTGGAACTATGAGTAACAGTGAGACCACAGTTCAGCGACGTAATTATATCGGCCGTGATACTAGAATATTGCGAAATGGCAAAAATTGGTTTTCTAAGGCCAATATACTCGATAATTTCGATTGGAAAGCTATCGTTGTAATCGGATTTGCGACTAACATTTTCATCAATAAGAACTACCCAGTCAGCTTCAGCGATGCCAGTGAGCTTTTCTTTGTATGAAGTCTGGGGCGAATGAATCGAAATGAGATCAGCAACGTTTTGGTTAGTTATCTCGGCTAGATCTTTTCGGCTGATAAAACCATAGAAATCAATCTTAATCTTTTGATCCAATTCCTGGTCATGTTGCCTTAACTCACTCAGTGCGCCGATGAACGACGCCATGCGTTTGGTTTGGCCATTAAGAAATCCACAGCAAACGAATTTAAGAGGTGTAGATGGACGATGAGTTTCCTGCGCTGGCTTTGACGGCAGCATAGTCTGGTCAAAACCAAGAGTAAACTTTTCAACTTTGGGGTAGATTGTTTGAAGCTGACTGAGATCTTCGTCGCGACCCGATAAAATAAAAGTATGGTCAGCCTGTGTCATCACCGACTGGTAGAGTCGGTCTATAGCTTCACGTTGGTGACAAGAGATTTCGTAGCCCTTATCCCAAAGATACTTTTTGGCAATACGAGTGGGCGACAAGGCAACACGCAGCGTGCGTCCATGCCCAAGTTGTTCGCGCTTAATGTATTCCGATACCACGAAAGGATTATCTTGTTTCGAAATTTGATTGAAGTGGCCACCTATAGCCCGAATTTCTCGAAGTCCAGCGTTGTGACAGACATCCAGTCCAGAGAAGTCAGTAGCCCTTGCGCCGTCTAAGAAGGCAATCCATTTGACTGTTGGAAAATCGGCTTTGATTTGGAGCGCAGCGTGATGTGACTCTGGATCGGAGATCCAGGAGATGATTAAGTCGTATTCATCGGCATGATCCTTGTAGTACTGAATGGCGTTGTTCTGCCATTGTTGACTTGAAGCTGTTAGAGCTTCTGACGCGATAATTTGGTTACCGGAACCTTGATAATTTTTCTGATGATCAGCCCAAATAGCAAAATCGACTGAGTTACCATCGTAAACATCAAAATTATATTTTGAGTTACGAATAAGATTAACTAGAGCCGGGTCGGCAAGCCGGGTGATTGGGTTGAATCTTGTAATGATGAGTCCTCGCTTGGTCTTCATATTCCTCCTTTAGGCTGTTTTCAGTAATTCTGGATGCATTTGTTTAAGTTTTTGCATAAATAATTTCTGGTCTCGCCTGATTTCTGGACTACTCTGAGGAATAAAGCGATAAGCATCAATCATCATACCAATCTGCCATTTGAGGATTTCGATCATATGTGGGTACTTCGTCATAGTTTCTGAGTTGAGATAGTCAATCATCCACAAAATAATCGCTTCGTGGTCATGATGGTGTTTGTCGAGGTTGTTCATGCTTTGTTCTGGACGACCAATGAAATAGCGATAAATATCAAAAGGCATAACCCGATAAGTCTTCGCCCCGGTGAAGGCCAACATGTTGAACTGTTGATCAACATAGAAACGTTTTTCCATCAAACCATCACCCCAAACATCACGAAGTGCTTTAGTCTTAATGCAAAGTGCATGCATGTAGAAAAAGTTAAGTTTTTGCATACTGTCGTAAGCCTCGCCGATTTCATGAATTTCGTCATCTCCAGCATAAAATGAGAACGGCTCCGAATATTCATCGTAAAGAATATCCCGACAATAATCTGTGATTAGCAAATCGGCAGTTTCATGTTCTAGACCTTTGACGAAGGTACTGAAGTCCCAGATGTTGACCCAGTCATCAGCGTCAATGACCTTAAAATACTTTCCCTTAGCTTCACGTAAACCCGCGTTGACTGCTGACCCATGTCCACCATTCTCTTTATTGATTAAAGAGACCATGTCATAATCTTGACAATATTTTTCGGCGATCCGTTGAGTCCTGTCATGGCTGCCGTCATTGACAATAATAATATCAAGATTTGATCTAATTTTTAGATCATAGAGCAGACTATCAAGGCAGCGATGTAGATACTTTTCGACATTATAGGCCGGTATAACAACTGTTAATAACTTCATTGTTATAGTATAGCTAATATAGGTGGTTTTTTCAACCTTTTACAGACACCTAATGGCGCTTGAAGACAGTATCGACAATACGTTTTACTACTCGCGTTGGCAACATGACGAAGCGGCCGGTCTTCCACGTCCTAGAATTCATGAGGTGGTAAATTTGCGCATCTTTTAGGGCTAGTTCGTTCTCCATTTTCATACGCAAAAAGTATTGTAACCCACAAGGTGTCTCAATCTTTACCTGCCGATATAAATCGTAATCATTGGGGTTATAAAAGTAGGCTTTGTCTTCCCCGTGTTGCTCAATGCCCAATTCGTGCCACCAAGATTCGTTCAACCGAGCAAAAAGTTTTTCGTAAGCGTCTCCACTGAGCGTAGTAAGATGCCAGAGGGAGAAATGCAAGGCATAGTTGACAAAATCACGCTCATAGCGTTCGTATAAACCCCATGATTTGAGCCGTTCTCGCATCGCAAGTAAAGCCTTGTAAAATGAATCCCAGTTGGTTTCTCGAGTATGAGAAACTGAGGTTCCTACTCGACGATGATGAATCAAAACTTGGTCTAGAGTAGAGATACGCTCTGCACGCACGATACTCATAAAAACAAAAAGTGCGTCTTCCGATGATCGTAAATCCTGAAATTCTAAATGGTTTTTTGTAACAAATTCCGTACGATAAAGTTTATCCCATGGCCATCCCAAAAAAGCCATAAAGATATTGGTTTTAATTTCTGCTCCAGAAAATGGCTGGTGCTTTGGCAAGAGGCTGTAATTGATGGTCCAATCAGTCGGAAGATAACGGTTCTCTTCCGACAAATATTCGTCTGACCGATACACTACAATGTCGCTTTGGTCAGCAACAATTTTATCATGGGCAAGCTGCAAGAGTTGAGGCTCAAAGAGGTCGTCAGCATCCAAAAACAAGAGATACTTGCCACGCGCATGTTTCATGCCGTTGTTCCTGGCGACCCCTGGGCCTAAATTCTCTTGATTGGTTACAGTAAGCTTATCGGTTTGTTGCTGGTAGGACTGCAAAATCTCTAGAGTATGATCAGTAGAACCATCGTTGACGAAGATGAGCTCAAAATCTTGGAAAGTTTGATGCAGGATATTATCAATTGTAGAACGCAAGAATTCTTCCCCATTATAGACCGGGATAACGATTGATATTTCTGGAGCGCTGGTATCTTTCATTGTTTATATATTATAACAGCTATGATAAAATACGACTATGACAAAAGTTGGAGTTGGGGCTTCTACGCCATCGAGAAAACGAGTTTTATATTTTTCGATACTAAACATCGTCGCTTGTTTTGGCGTGATAATGTTACATTGTAATAGTGCTGCATTTTGGGGGTTCGAGAAGAGTAAAACTTGGATCAGTGGTAATTTAATTGAGACTTTGTTTTACTTTCCAGTGCCAATCTTTTTTATGCTGAGTGGCGCAACTTTACTAAATTATCGTAAAAGATACTCAACGAAAGCCTTTTTAGCAAAGCGCTTTCAAAAGACCTTAATTCCCTTTTTGTTTTGGAGTATTATAGCATTATTTTACTCCATACTAGTAAGTGGAGCGACGGATTGGAACCCACTACATATCGTGAGCAACATCCTGAATACTCGATATATGGGAATATATTGGTTTTTTATTGCCCTGTTTGCGATTTACCTTTCGATGCCGGTGCTTTCAGCAATCGAGGATAAGTTGAAGATGAAAGTTTATGGTTACGCTATAGTGATCGGATTAATTTTTGTTTCGATTCTACCTCTAGCTTGCAACCTACTGCACATTGAGTATAATTTCGAGCTGGTTCCACCGGTAGTTGGTGGGTACGTGATCTTTATCTTGCTAGGTTATTATCTAAGTAAAATCGATCTGTCGAAAAAGCAACGCATGATAATTTATCTTGCCGGACTTTTGGGGTTAATTGTACACTTCGTTGGAAGTTGGTACTTGTCTTATCGGCATAATGAACTAAGTATGACGTTCAAAGGATATAATAATCTACCATCAGTACTGTATGCTGTCGCTGTATTTGTTTGGTTTAAGTATTGCAACTATGATAAAATTACGTCTAGGTTTCCAAAGTTTGAGCAACTTGTAAATCAATTGGCGAGTTTAACATTTGGGATTTATCTGATACATGGGTTCGTGGTATATGGACTACCTCAGTTGACCGGACTCGATACTAGATGGTGGGTGTGGCGCACTTTCGGTGCGATTGCAGTTTTCGGATGCTGTGCATTAATGACTTGGATTCTAAAGAAGATTCCGATATTAAAACGACTCGTACCATAAGAACGGCGAATTAACGACGCTGACTCTCGCGCAACAAGTTACAATACAGCTCATAAAGCTGGCGATGCTTCTTTACTATGACTTGCAAAATAATGCCAGTGACACTGAGCAATAGAGCAATAGTTAGGATAACTCCTGCGACGATAAGACTAGGAAACTTTGGTACCAAGCCAGTCTGAAAGTATTCAACAACTACTGGCACACCAAGGATAAGTGAAACAACAAAGCAAATGAGGCTAATGAGATTGAAGAAAACTAACGGTTTGTATTCTTCAAAAAGTACTGTAATAGTCTTAAGGACTTTAAAACCGTCGGAATAAGTGTTAAGCTTAGATTTGCTCCCATCGGGGCGATCTTGATAACTAATCGGGATTTCTACCAACCGGAAGTTCTTGTCGACGGCATGGATAGTCATCTCCGTTTCGATCTCGAAACCCTTGGACAAAACTGGAAAACTTTTGACAAAATCCCATGAGAATGCTCGGTAGCCAGTCATCACATCTTTGACATTGCTTTGAAAAAGGCGATTGATTAAAAAACGTACAAGTTTATTGCCAAAATTGTGAAATGGGCGCTTATTTTCCGAGAAATAAGTACTGGAAAGTCGATCGCCGATTACCATGTCGGCTCGATTGTCTAGGATATACTGGCACATCTTTTGTGCATCTGCTGGAGAATAAGTATTATCGCCATCTACCATCAGGTAACAATCTGCATCGATATCACGAAACATACTACGAATAACATTACCTTTGCCCTGACGGTATTCATCGCGCACTATTGCCCCGGCTTGTGTGGCCAACTGCCGTGAATTGTCGGTAGAATTATTGTCATAAACAAAAATCTTGGCGTCTGGCAAAGCCTTTTTATAACCCTTGACAACATCAACGATAGTCTTTGACTCGTTATAACATGGGATAAGGACGGCAATTTTGGCCCTCTGCTCGGAATGATCTTTCATTTCATGGTGCTCCAATTCTATTTAGTATATTGTAACATGATTTAGGGCGTATGGTATAATTAGGGTATTAAAGATAG
Organism: uncultured Candidatus Saccharibacteria bacterium; assembly: GCA_964515845.1. Taxonomy (GTDB): domain Bacteria; phylum Patescibacteriota; class Saccharimonadia; order Saccharimonadales; family Saccharimonadaceae; genus Nanosyncoccus. Next base: position 19,347 of record CAZEVF010000002.1, read on the forward strand.
GGTAATATGAGGGAGCAACTGGCTATTTTTTGGAAAAAGTGTATCAAGTGGACGAAGCAAGCATTTGATTTTTTTCGAATTAAATCTCAGTCAATATTACACGTTTTGTTGGCTTGGCTGGGAACTTGTGGAGTTTTGTTAACCTTGAAAAATATCTACGCAGGCTTGCTAGCTAGTGTGGCCTTCCTTGCAGTGGTAATTTTTGTCCTGCTATTCTACTTGTACCAAAAAGTTAACAAGCTATCAAAAGGTGAAAGAGTCTTACAACTTAGCTTCACAGCCTTAATTGCGCTGGCTTTGGTCCTAGGGGTGCAACTTGACATGACTGGAGAGATAAACTGGCATCTCGAAACATTATTGACAGTCGTCTTGCTTTGCTTTACGGTCGGCCCGATCATAGGCGCATTGATAACAAGTATCAAGAATTGCAATTTAGAAAACTTTGCAATTAAAAATCCGAAAAGATTTTTTTGGATTAGTTTTGCTTTGATATTTGTTGGCAACTTTCTGGTTTTCTTGGCACTTTTTCCTGGAGTTTATGGCTATGACGCTGGAGCGCAGATTCTGCAAATCTTAGATAACAACGTGCAGCCAACTACGCACTTTTCTATCTTGTATAGCACAATTATCGCCATGTTTGTTAATCTTGGGCAAACAGTTTTCCATAGTGCAGAAATTGGTTTTGCTTTGTATGCTTTCTCACAGATGGTAGTAATGGACTTAATTGCAACAAAAATTACGCTATTTGCAACCAGGAAGACACAAAATGGACTACTCTATTTATTTTGCCTACTCTTCTTTAGTTGCTTCCCCTTCTTCACTGTAGCAACTGTATCCTCAGCTCAAGATGTCTTATTCTCTGGCGTATTCGCATTATTGGTTATGGACATATACAGGATGTCCGACAATGAAGACTACTTGAAGAAGCCAATCAACCTAGTTAGTTCTGCATTTCTGATATTGATACTGTGTTTACTGCGTAATAATGGTTTTTATTGTATTTTATTGATGATACCGTTCGTGATCATACTACAAAAACAACACCGTTTAGTGGTCTTGATTGGGATACTGGCTCCACTGCTAATCTACAAAATTATTAGTGGCCCAATTTATAGCTTGGTTGGTATTACTAGCACTGATACAATCCGAGAAATGGCAAGCATTCCATCACAACAACTTGCTAGAGTCTATAGCTATAATCGTTCAGCCTATAATGAACAGGATTTGAAAAAATTACTAGTTTACTATGAAGGGCTGGAAGGCTTTGAAATTTATCCATATCAACCGATGATTGCTGATCCTGCTAAAAGACTATTGAATAATGAAGCAACAAAAGATGACCTTTTAGGATATATTGAACTTTGGGCTAAAATTGGCCTCAAGGATCCAAAGAACTATGTAGAGGCTTTTCTCATGAATAGTCTGGGGTTTTGGTATCCAGGAAAATTTTATCCGGACAGCCGAATGTACCATCCACCACTCGAATACAACATGATGGATACTGAGCGTTTTGGTGACGGTGCTTATGTCACAATCAAACGTAAAAGTCTGCTGCCGTTTTACGAGAAGCTATTATGTAAGGTGGTCTCCGATAATGCGTGGCAAAAAATACCAGTTTTGTCGTTGCTAACTTCTGGTGGAACTTATTTTTGGTTAACTTGTTTTGCAGTTGGCGTGATAATCTTACAAAAACGTTGGAAGCTACTGATGCCACTGAGTTTATTAGTGGGGTTATATATTACACTCTTCCTATCACCCGTAGCGTTGATGCGTTATTATTTTCCAATTATGCTGTTGGCGCCAGTATTAATCGGCCTCATCTTATGTGAATTGAGACTAGATACCACCAAAGCCCGACCTTAATGTGGTTTAGAGGATATGGTTGTCTTTAAGAAAAGTTTACGCCAAAGAGGCCAACCGAGGGTAACAATACAGGTCAAAGCAGAGATACTGAAGCCGAGAATGGTCATAGTAGTCGGACAATAGCTCAGTTTGATGCTAGTATTACTGAGACCAGCTGGCACACGAATAATGACTAAGCCATTCTCAGCACTAGCAGTAGTTTCTAGCTTGGCAGTCCGATCCAGGCGAGCTTGATATCCTGGGTACCAAATAAGTGGCAGCTCGATGATGCTTGAGCTCTCGGTATCAACATTGAAACTAATATTAGTGCCATTTTGTTGATAATTAGTTACCTTTGCCTCACCTTCGCGCACGATGTAGTTCTTCCCTCTCGCCTCTAGATAAGCAAGCGCTCGCTCTCTCGTACAACTCTCAATCGAATCGTCGGCGCAAAGGAGAGCCATCGGTGCATACTCAGCTGCCCATCCAGCGTTGCCATTAACTGGCGAGAGGTCTACTGGTACGTCAGGAGTAACATGCAAATCAGGCTGCAGAGCAAAAATATCCATAACGACAAAGGTCGCAAAGACACCAATAATAACAGTATAAAGCTTCTGCCGATGCACGCTAGCTTGGCAAATTAACTCATAGATAACATAGCTAGCAATCACGGAAATCGTGATAGAAAAGAGAGCGAGAAAACGCCACGGAAATTGAACAGCATAGAAGAAGCTGGGGAGAAGATGCCAATTGATTAAGGAAGTAGTCAAGACGAGCGAAATAATAGCAATAACATATAATGACGTAAGAAACTTGCGTTCCGAGCGATCTTTAACTGCACGCCGGGTGAACCAAAATCCGATCAAACCAATAATCGAAATTACGCCGATACCTAAGTTTACTGTAGTTTCCCAACTGTTATTATACTCAAAGGAGAGGAGTTCGGAGAGGGGAGCGTGCCGGTCTTCCATACGTTTGGCGTTGGCCTCGACGCGCACGGCAAAGAAGTCTGGGTCGAAAATACCATAATCGCCAACTAGCTTTGCCTCGAACATTGGCAAAAGAAAACAAGCAGCGCCACCGAGAGCAATTAGGCCAGTTAGCAGCATCTTCTTGATACTCCCCCAGTCTAAAATGGCACGCCAGTTGAGTAAAAGATACAAAATCACCATGATGACAGCCAAAAAAGTCATCAGATTATGCGTCAATAAAAGTAGCGTAGCTGAGACTGCAAGATTTCTCAAAGCATGTTCCTGATGATTAACGAGCTGGTACAGACCCAGTAGCAAAAGTGGTAGAAAGGCCATGCCTACAAACTCGGCCAGCGCAAAACGGACATAGAGGTTAACGAGATGATAGGGCGCCGTCATGTAGAGGGTGCCACAAATCGCCCCCAGGGTTTTGTGCTTGCTGATCTTCGTCAGAGCATAACAGCCGAGAATCCCAGCCAACAACATGAAGATAATACAAAGTAGATTTATGGCCACTGGCCAAGAACCGACCAAGAAACGCAGAGGCATAATCAACCAAGTCAATAATGGGCCATAGAATAAATTATAAGCATAGCCAAAACCATACATGCCGTTTGGGTCAACCTGCATAAACAATTGGCCATCCTGCAAGGCGTGGGTTGCACCCTGCAAACGCTCGATATGGAAAGCAAAATCGTCACCAATGATATAGGTATTGATACTGCCCCAGACACCGAGGGAGACAATCAGACCAAAGATGATCACTAAGATGTAGTGCCAATTTTGATGGAGAACTTGCTTTAGCTGATCCCAGGCTGTACGAAAGTATGATATGATAGGCTTTTTCATATCAACATTATAGCATACGGGAGAATGATTACACTCTCCCGTATGAGATTGATAGCCTAGCTACCTAGTATTTAGTATTGCCGTTTGATTAGCCATTCTTGCGAGACCGTACCGTTGGCTGAGTAGAGCTGGATATTGGTATTATTGGCCGTGATACCATAGGTCAAATCGAGGGCGTAATTAATCGTACAGGCCGAGAAAATAGTATAATGTTGACTGCTACTCTCAACAATATGCCACTGTTGGGAACAAGTGTTATTAGTGTCGTAGAGCCAGACATTAGTACCATTTTGCATGACACCATAGGCAACATCAACAGCTTTACCAGACAATGGGTTAATAATAGTGTAGTAGCCGGTGGAAGGATCACGCTTGATAGTCCACTTTTGAGGAGAAGAGGCATTATCCTCGTGGATGCGAACATCATTATTGGTGCCATCGGCTAGCTTGTTGTTATCTAGACGTACGGCGAGACTATATTGTCCATCAGCGAGGTGTGTTTGTGGCGTAACTTTCCAAAGCTCACTCGGGGTGTTAGCTTGGTAGGATTGTAAGCGAATGTTACCACCATTAGTCGTCTGATTATTAGCCAGCTCTAACACCATGTTAGGAGAACATGCAGAAGCAATCGTATAGCGCCCATTGCTCTCAACAATATGCCACTGTTGGGAACAAGTGTTATTAGTGTCGTAGAGCCAGACATTAGTACCATTTTGCATGACACCATAGGCAACATCAACAGCTTTACCAGACAATGGGTTAATAATAGTGTAGTAGCCGGTGGAAGGATTGTAGGAGAAATACCACTTCTGAGACAAAGTCTGATTATTGGTATAGAGCTGAATGTTGGTTCCCTTCGCCGTAGATCCTCCAGCAATCTCGGCAACTTTGGCTGAATCACTGTAGCTATTAATCGTATAGATATCGTTAGGGATGGTCTGACCTGCTCGGAGCTGCCATTCCTGCGAAATTGTATTATTGACAGTGTAGAGCTGAATATTTGTACCGATGTCACTGAAACCAGCTAGGACATCCAGTACCATCCCGGCACCACAACCAGATTCGAGTACGAGGCGACGGTCTTTAGTTTGGTAGATTTTCCACTGCTGAGAACAGGTGTTGTTGCCAGACCAGAGCCCAACATTCGTACCATTACTGAGTTGGCCTCCAGCTAGGTCTAGAAGTTGCCCAGTAGCTACATTAGTCAAGGTATAGTAGCCGGACGCATCGCGCTTCAATTTCCAACGTTGTGCTTTATTGGCCTCGTTTAGCTGATTGAGCTCAGCATTGCCATTATTTGCATTCAAGGCGCGATTTCCTGAAACTGCAGGAATCAAACTATACTCGCCATCTGGAATCACAATAGGCTCACCATCAACGCTGGCCTGAGTACTACCGAACCAATCAGTAAAATAGAGATAAAAGTTACGGTTACCGTAGGCCGAACAAGTGTCACCGGTACCATAACCAGCTGCTAGAGCTGCTGAGTTAGGCTGATATGGCGTGTAACGATAGAGGGCTGCTGTAGCGCGATTCTCAATATAGACTTCCGAACGTCCACAGTTATAGTTTGGATTATAACCAATGTAAACACCTTTGGTTTTTTCCGGATAAGCTGCGTAGCCTCGGTTAAGTACATCACGGAAAAGAGCTGCTGCGTTGCGTACTTGATTCTTAAAGCCGTAATATTTCGCATCACAAGCTGCTGTGTCTGGGCAACCGTAGCCGGTCGCTGAGCGATATTGGCGCGAGTTAGGATAAGTATCCGTGATTAAGCCTTGTTCTTTTTGCAGGAGGACTAAGATAACTTGTGGATTAATCTTATAATCTTGGGCTGCTTGATAAATAATCTCGGCTGCCGTTTGGCCCTGACCTATCACTGTACCGTCACCAAAGCGTTCCTCCGAAAGACAGACAAAATGGCCGTTATCAAAGTGCCAATCGGTGTTAGGATAAGATGCTTTAAGACTAAGATACTGATTATAGTTAGTATTTTGACACTTATTCTTACTGCTTAGGAACTTCTGGATGTCTTCAACCGACATAGAATTATAGTTCGACATTACAGCATCACTAATGATATTGCCAGGATTAAACCCAGAAAGGCTGGCAGCAGATGACTTTTGCATACCTCGGGCGGACAAGAATGATAGAGTTGCCATCATGCAAAAAACGAAGACTACCAGAATTAAACTGCGATATTGACGTAAATCATTGATCGTTTCTCTAATCGTCATAGTGCCACCTCGTCAATAATTGTTCCCTTTTTACCGTTGCCATTCAACTCAATCATGATTTGGTAAGTGTCGGAACTTAAATTGCTGGTCGGGATGACAAAAGCATTGCAATTTGAAGTAGTGACATCAGCTACAGCGTCGGCTGAGGCTGTATAAGTATTACCTTGATTCTTCCCTTTAAGTGTAATAATGCAGATGCCCGGTTCCGAGAGATATTGATCAATCATAGCGACGATTGTTAGGTTACCATCGGAAACAGTTTTGCGTACGACTGAGCCGGTGAGCTCACCGAGCTCATTCGGATCTTCACCCTCAAAACGTTGGGTTTTATCTTCGGGCTCTGGTGCTTCCTCTTTATCTTGGTCGGGTTTTGCCTGATCATCGGGCTTAGTGTCGATGGTAGTCTGCTGATTTCGATTATTAGTATCTTGTTGAGTGTTGTTTGGTCTCGTAAAAATAAAAATTAAAATCGCTACTATTATGATAGCGATAAAAATTGCCCACACCCAAAAGTTCCGATAGAACGGGGTACGAGATTTAGCACTAGAATTAGAGCGCTTAGTGTTTGTTTTTGTCATAGCCTTTTTCTCCTAATTTTAGTTTAACAAAGATTCCTCTCATGTCAACCTCCTGATTAATTTTAACTAATTTGGCAGAAAACTCGCGATATTTTTCCGTCTGACTGGAGTATATCAAAAAGTTTTTCAAATTTGCAACCATAAGCGTGCGACTTTTTTGAGATTTTATTTCGCTATTGCTAAAAATTATAACGGTATTGCTTGACTTTATGACAATTAAAGCTCTAAGTCGAGGATTTTGGCAGCTTGATGGAGGATTTTGGCTTCTTCGGCGCTAGCTGTGCGCAAATAATGTTGGAAGAGCTCGACGGTTTCGGGATGAGTAAGATCGATGATTTCGAGGGATCTGGCAGCGCCAGGAGACTTCTTCAATGCACCTTTTTTCACCAAATTATCAATATGTTCAGCCACAGCCGAGACCGACGAAAGTCCGAGCGCCGTCATAATCTCACGATAAGTCGGCGAAACACCCCTGGTAGCTGTATAATCGCTAATAAAATCGATAATAAGCGCTTGTTTTTTAGTAAGTTTGGTCGTCATATGTTATAATTAATTATAGATTATCTAGTTGGATAGGTCAAATAAGAAATATGGGTAAAACATCAATTGACGGTATTGCTGTGCGTACGTCGAGTCCTGCTCGACGGGTTTCTGCTGCCAGAAATACACGCCAAGTGGGTGGTTCTCTGGCCGAGACATCGAGTAGACGAGGTGTTGCCGATATTACGATGCGCCCGAAGAAAAATCACGATAATCTAGCTGAAGACGAATTCTTAGCGCCGGTGTCTGGGTTTGGGTTTGATGATGAAGAGGTGAGTCTCGGAACTAAGGATGATTCGAATTGGTCAGATTTATTGGACCAATTTGCCGATACTGGTCGAAAATCAAATCGAAAATCAAAAGCTCGTAATGACGAGCCGGGATTAGATGGCGATTTGTTTTATGACGAGGACGAAGAGGACACACCGAAAAAAGCCAAGAGAAATCACAAGACAAAGAAGCGCAAGAAAATCCGACCACGACATGTGCTATTATTCTTATTTATAGCAATTATAGGTGTAGGGATTGGTCTATATGTTTGGGGTGACCAACTGATTGCGCGTTTGACCGGTGGTAATTCTGGGCTATTCGATACGCTTTGGGCGATGGTTTCTGAAGAAGTGCCATTCGAAACAGATGCTAACGGTCGGACTAATGTCTTAGTTTTTGGAACTGAAGGATTTAATATGGACGGCGACACAGGTAATGGTGGTGTCCATGATGGAGCGCAGTTAACCGACTCAATCCTGGTAGTAAGTTTCGATCAAAAGACAAAGGATATGGCACTACTGAGCTTGCCACGCGATTTGAAGGTACCGATGGCTTGTTCGGCTGGCAAAGTGAACGAGGTGTTCTGGTGTAATAACCAAGACGGGCAGCACGAAGAAGCTGGAGCACAAGCCTTAATGACACAGATTAGCAAGGTGACGGGCATAGATTTCCAATATTGGGCACACGTCAACTGGGGATCGGTGGTTGAGATTGTAAATACCTTAGGTGGCGTGACAGTGACTCTAGATGAAGATATCTATGATTATGGTCATACTGGCGTAGTTATTAAAGCTGGAGTACCGACGACTCTGGATGGGATCGGAGCAGTAGCTTTGGCACGCGCACGCTATGGCACTAATGGTGGTGATTTCACCCGAGGTAACTCGCAGCAAAAAATTGTTGAGGCGATTGCGCAAAAAGTAGTAGAAAACGGAGTGGGACTCTCGGAAGCAATGGGTTTGCTGAACATTTTAGGCGATAACCTACGCACTAACTTCTCAGCCGATAATATTAAGTCTGGGATGAGCTTAGTTTCTGGGTTTAACCCGGCAGCCATTCGAAATGTACCTTTGGCCGATTACGATAATAACATCTTCTATGTTAATACAGCTACAATTAATGAAGTTTCCTATGTTGTGCCTTCGGCTGGACAGAGCGATTATAGTCAGATTCATAGCTATATTCGACAGATGTTTAGTAGCAATCCAGCAGTACGCGAGGGATCACAGATTGCTATTTATAACGCTACCGATACAGGTGGACTAGCCGGCGCAGAGCAGACTAAGTTAGAGGCTGAAGGTTATACTGTAAGTAATATTGGCGACAGTGCAGCTGGTGGCTGTGAGGCTGAGTTTTGCGTCTATGCTCTGACCGATAAGCCAGCAACGCGCGCAGCTTTGGAAGAAAAATATCAAGTAGTGTCTCTACCAGCAGAAAATCTGCCGACTGACATTTGGCCAGGTGTGGCAGATTTTGTCATAGTGATTGGTCGAGCTGTAAGTGCAGGATAGAGTTAGAGCTCTGGGCTTAGAATTTTACTTGAATCTTATTCGTCGGCATCTGTATCGTCGGCGAGGGAAATCTTTTCGATAATGAGTTGACGATCATGGCCGACCCCTTCGGAATGTGTGCGAATATCTGAATAATCTTGCGCAACTTTGTGAACAACACGGCGATCGGCAGCATTCAAATTTAGAGTGCGAGATTTACCTGTCTGACGAACAGCGCGAATCCACTCTTCAGCTTGTTCAGCGATACGCTCGGCGCGTTGCTTTTTATAATCAGCGACATCAACATTCACGCGTACTAGTTCGGCGCCACGATTGGTGAGTGCCTGAGAGACAACGTGTTGGAGGGCGCGCAGGTTGTTTGCTTCCCTACCAATTAGCAGAGAGTTCATAGAAGTCGACGGAATTGCTAGCTGAATCACTTCATCATCTACAGTTGAATCGACAGCTACATTAATACCAAAGAAAGATAATAAATCTTCAAGATATTTAGTTGCGAAACGAATAGATTCATCTTTGTTCATAATAATACTCCTTTAATGCTTCTTTTTATGCCCACGACGTTTACTTTTGGCTGAAATGTGAGTGATTTTTTTGCCCGAGTCGGACTTTTCCGTCTTTACAACTTGGCCTTCCTCAATTTTATTGAGCTCACGAATAATGCGTTTGTCGGCTGATTTCTCCATTTCTGATTCGCTTTTAGAGAGAACGTATTTTTGCTGTACACCAGTCATGACATTGCTGACCAGATAGTAGAAAACTAGAGCTCCAGGGAGGTTAATCATGATAAGTAACATCATAATCGGCATCATTTTGCTCATTTGGCCGGTCATGATAGTATTGAGCTCAGATTGATCAGGTTCTTTACCATCGGCTGCGTCGCGCATGATTTGACGGAAAGTGCGCGATTTCTGAGATTTTTTCGACGGCATTTGCTGGCGAGAGATCCAATATTGCGAGAAAGCTGAAGCAATAGCAAAAACCAGGATAATAATTGCGCTAACAGAAGTAAAGCCTGGCTTGGTAGAGAGGTCGAGGAGACCGAGCAGTTTAGGTTGAAAATCATAAGTTACGACCGGGAGCTCGTTGATTTTGGAAGACTTCTCGTCGTTACTAAGATTCGAATCATCACGAATATTCTGGACCTCTCGCAGATAAGAAAGATAAGGCTGTTGCAATCCTACTACTTCTTCGACACGATTAATTTGGCGTACGAAAGGATAGGCACGAATTTCGAGGTTGTTATCGAGCTGAGGTGCAACCATGACGCGTACTGCCGTATAGAGGGCGATAAAAATTGGGAGCTGAATTACCAAAGTCAGCATCGAGCGAAACGGTTTGATATTATTGCGCTTATAGAGATCCATCATCTGGAGTGATTCGAGCTGACGATTGCCATTACAGTTCTTTTTAATCTCAGCAAGCTCAGGCTGAATCTTGCGCATGAGACGAGTTTGGTGGAGTTGGCGCTTCACTAGCGGCCACATGCAAATCTTAACTAAAACTGTAAAAAGAATAATTGCGAGACCAAAATCACCCACAAAACCATAAATCACGAACAAAATATTAGTAATTGGCTGCACAATTAATAGGTCAATTAACTCAAACATAGTACCATTATAACATAATTATCAGCTAACAGATATAAAATAGCTAACTAACAAGCTGCTTGACGAGAGGAATTCTGCGTAGGAGAAGGCTGAGACCGAGACTAATCAAAAGTACCAGTGTAGCGTAACCTAAACTACCGATAAAGGAGATAATAAATGGTACGTCGGCTAGAGGGCTAATATATTGCATAATAAAGTCATATGAGATTGACATAGAGGTGAAGATGACTAGCATATGAATCAGGTAGATGCCGAGGGTGTTTCGGGAAATAGTGGCGAGGATTTTGCTAGGCTTTTGCCAATTCAGACAAAGTAAGAAAATAGAGACGACGCAAAGCAATGTAAAGATTGTATCATAACCAAACCAAACATGATCCCAGACGCGATTTGTGGCTAGTGAATAGAGCAGACTAACCCCGTACGACCCAAACCAGCCAAGAGCCAAGCCGATTAATGCAAGAAGATTTCTCATGCGCCGAGGAAGCTGGGTAATTTTATCAAAATAATAATTGACGATTCCTCCAAGACAGAAATAGACAAAAGTGTAACCGTAGATACCCCGGAAAGGATTAAAGATATTGAAAAAGTTAATATCTTGATAGACAACTTCACAATGCAGGATAACGTGAGAAGTAAAAGTTAGGCCTTCATTTATTAAACTATTACCAAAGGTAAAGAAGGCGCAGATCAACACGAAGGCGACAAAAGCCTTCCGATGATGGTCGTAGGTGAGTTTTAAGAGTGGAAAGAAAACATAGAGACAAACTAGCGCACCGATGTACCAAAGATGATTGATGTTTGGCTTTAGGCTGCTAAGTAAATCGAGAAGACTCATAGTAGCTAGCTGACCACGGTTAAGAAAAACTAAAAAAGCTAAAGTGAGAGCATACCAAAAAAGCGCAATGAGGATAAATTTCAAAGTCTTCGATAAGTGCTTCTTGAGGTCAAAATCTTTCCGAAAGAGAAGGTAGCCATTTACAAAGAAAAAAAGTGGTACACAAATCGCCAGAATGGAGTGGAAGAAATAATGAAGCTGGAAACTAGCGCTCGTTCCCTGGAAGGCAGAGTTAGCAATATGAGCCGTACAGTGGCACAAAACTACGGCAAAAATAGCAATCGTCTCGAGCAAATCAATCCAGGCAATGCGCTTCTTAACCGGCCTCATTCAGTCAAGCTCCTCTCGAGAAGATTATGGATAAGCCGACGCAACTCGCGAAACGGCATCGAAACCACGCTTTTATTAAAAACTACAAAAATACAGTCACGATGAGCAGTAAAATCAGGAAGCTCTAACCTCAAAGCCTCGTAGACGCGCCGGCGAATACGATTACGTCCGACGGCACTTTTGAGAACTTTTTTGGACACAACTACACTAAAGCGTTGGTGATGTCGAGTATTCTCAGCGTAAACCAGCGACATAATAGGCGTACGAATCGTCTTTCCCTTCTGGTAAGTGTAGCGCACTCCACCTCGCGAATGAAACCGGTATTTTTGAGCTAACATAATATTATTATAACAGAAATAAAGGAGACATACCGTCGTATGCCTCCTCCAATTTCGATATGTAATTAAACAGTAAGACGAGCGCGACCCTTAATGCGACGACGCTTCAGGACCTTTTGGCCATTCTTTGTACTATTGCGCTTCATGAAGCCATGCTCGACTTTGCGCTGGCGTTTGTGGGGTTGATAAGTTCGTTTTGGCATAATAATATAATCTTTCTATGTAATTTTAACAAATTTCTGTTCTTAGTATACCGTAGATCCTCTCTTTTTTCAATACCTTTCAGGTGTTTTACTAGAGAGTAACAGAATACAAAAGCCTATAAATTTGCTTTTATGGCGAGATTCTATGGTGATTTGGAAGTTTTCCACAGCTCTTCTCGATTAGAGCACTTCCCTGTGGAAAACTCTACCCCTGTAAAATGGGTGGAATTGGGGTAGACTGAGTTTCTAGAGAAAAACCTGTGGAAAAGTCGGGTGAGGTCTGGTATAATTGAGGTAAGTTAAGGAGGAGTTAAGGGGTCTATGTTTGACGTGTGGAAAAATGTGCTGGCTGAGGTTGAGCAGTCAATTCCACGCGAGCAGTTTTTGACCTGGTTTACCGGCACGGAGTTAACTTCGACAGATGATGGGATTATAGTGATTGGGGTGCCGAATGTTTTTAAGATTAAGCAGCTGCGGGTCAAATATACAGATCTTCTAAAAGCTGCCTTCGAGCATAATAATATCGCTGTGCATGAGATTCAGTATTTAGTGCAAAGTAATGCAAAGCCGAAGTTGAAACCCCGAGAGATGACGGCTTCGGGAGCAGGACTAACCCAAATAGCAAAAGTAGCTTCTAATTCCTTGCGCAGTACGCGCAGTCTGGCATCCTTCCAAACTGGACTAAATCCAAATTATACTCTAGGTAACTTTGTGATTGGGACGAATAACGATTTGGCCGTTAGTGTAGCACGAAACATTATTGATAGTCCGGGGACAAATTATAATCCGTTTTTCCTCTATGGTGGACCGGGGCTCGGAAAAACACACCTGGTGCAAGCAATCGGTAACGAGATTCTGAAGCGCGATCCAAAAATGAAGATTCTCTACACGCCGACTTCTAGTTTTTATTCGGATTTTGTGAGCTCGATTCGGAATGGTAAAGGAGCAGAGTTCCATCAGAAATTCAAGTCGCTTGATATGTTGATTATCGATGATTTTCAGATGATTGTAGGTAAGGATCAGTCACAGGTTGAGTTCTTTGATATTTTTAACGAGCTTTATGCGCTAAACAAACAGATTATCGTAACTTCTGATCGTTTACCGAATCAAATCAAGTCGGTCGATGTCAGATTGTCATCAAGATTATCACAATCCGGCGCGTATGATTTGCAGCTGCCTCAATTCGAAGATAAATGTGCTATCCTGAAGGCAAAGGCTGAATTCAAGGGAGTGGAGATTGAGGATGCTGCGATTGAATATCTCGCCGAAAATGTGAAGACCAATATTCGCGATCTCGAAGGCGAATTCCATCATCTCCTGGCTGTGGCTGACCTAAAGAATATGACACCGCTTGAAGTAATCAATGAAGGTTATATCAATACAGCCAAAAACACCAGTAATAAGAGTATTTCGGCAAAACAAGTAGTGGAAAAGGTGGCGAAATTCTACCAAATCACTCCGAAGGAATTGTGTAGTAAGAGTAGGGTAGCCCATATCAAGAATGCTAGACAGGTCGCAATGTATTTATTATCAAAAGAACTTAATATGAGCACGCCTAAGATCGCCTTGGAGGTTGGCGTGAAAGACCATACTACCGTGATGCATGGAATTAAAAAGATTGATAATGACCTACGACTTAACTTTGGCTTGCGCGAGCAAATCTCGGCGCTACGAGAGAAGGTGTATGGATAAAGCAGATTTGTTCGGTTTTTGCGATGTGTTCGGGTTTTATATTGTTCGGGTTTTGCGACGTGTTCGGGTTCAGGTCCGTTCGGTTTGTACGGTAGATTTTGTGGAAAAAATGTGTAAAAACTTGTGGGGAAGTTGGTGGGAAAGTGGTGGAAAAAAATTAGAAATTTTGTGGAAAAGTAAGTTTTACACAAAAAACGTGAATGATTTGCACTTAAAATTGGGTGGTAGTGGAAAGATTTACCAAGGTTTTACACATCGAAATAACAGAGGTATGGGTGGGGTTTTGCACATTTTCCACATAGTCTACTACAACTACTACTTAATATAATAGAGAGGAGAGAAAAAATGGAGATTAAGATTATTCAGGAAAAACTAGCCAAGGCGCTAAGTAATGTAAGTCGGGTAGCTGCAGGCGCCCGAACCACTCTACCGATTTTAAACAATGTTTTGATTAGAGTGGATGAAGGCAAGGTAAGTTTAACGACAACTAATCTAGATATGGCTGTAGTAAGCTATTTGCCTACTAGTCAGAGTAAAAATGGAGTAGTAACTGTACCGGCAAGATTGATGGCTGAGTTTGTAAGTAATCTGCCAAAAGGTGAGACGGTGGAAATTTTGGCTAACGGTGACAAGGTGACGATTAAGGCTGGGGGTTATAACTCAGTAATTAATGGGGCCTCGGCTGATGATTTTCCGGAGTTGCCAGAGATGGATGATACGAAGGCGATAAAATTCCGGATAGGGGTGGAAGAGTTTAAAGAAGGATTATCGCAAGTGATGATTGCGACTAGTAACGATACGACAAGGCCGGCTCTAACCGGGGTTTACTTTAATACCTTTGAAGGAGAATTATATTTGGCTGCGACGGATGGTTATAGATTGGCTGAGCGTAAGTTTAGCATGAAGGTCGAGAATGATGTGACTGCGATTGTGCCGGCTAGTTCTTTGCAAGAAGTACTACGGTCACTAAGCGATGATTTGGATGAGATTGAGATTTTATTTGATGAAACGCAGGTTAGGTTTAGGCTGGGGGAGATCGAAGTGACTTCGAAGTTAATTGATGGTTCGTTCCCTGATTATCGACAGTTGATTCCGAAGCAGACTGAGATTAGCGTGGAATTAAAACGAGATGAATTGGTGCGAATCACGAAACTAGCGGCGTTATTTGCGAAAGAAGTGGGTGGTTCGATTGTGTGTGAGACTTCGGCTGAGAAATCCACGTTTTCGGTGGCATCGGTGGCGAATGAGCTCGGTGAGAATAATTCCGAGATTGAAACGAAGGTTGATAACGATGGAAAAGTAACTTTGAACTCAAGATTTTTACTCGATGCACTAAATGTAATTCATGGTAATAAGGTGAGTTTTGGGTTTTCTAATAAACTTGATCCAGTAGTATTGAAGGGTGAGACGAAAGAAAGTGAAAATTATACACATATTATTATGCCACTCAAGAGTTAAAATATGGTAATCAAGAGTGTAAAACTGACGAACTTTCGGAGTCACGAACAGTTTGCGTTGAAGTGCGATTTCCACACCACGAAGATTGTTGGGGAAAACGGTTGTGGAAAAACTTCAATTCTCGAAGCGATTTACGAGGCTTTACAAGGGAAAAGTTTTCGGGCGACCGATAAAGATATCTTGCGACGGGGGGCAGAATATTACCGGGTAGAGTTAGAATATGAGGATGGGCGAAAGATTGTCGTAGTCTACGACGGCGAGAAAAAGGAGTTTTTGGCTGAGGATAAGAAGAATCGGAGATTGCCGAAAAAAGTTAAATACCCGATTGTGTTATTCGAGCCGGATGACTTAAATCTGGTAGGGAGTAGCCCGACGAGTAGAAGAAATTATTTTGACCGAGTGTTTGGGCAATTATCGGAGAAGTATAGCGTGGCCTTATTAAGATACAATAAGGCTCTAAAGCAGCGTAATGAGCTACTGAAACAGGAATTAGTAGACGCTGGTGATGTGTTTTCTTGGGATGTGTTGCTGACAAAATATGGGGTGGAGCTGAGGCAGGAACGAGCAGAGTTGGTTGGGCAGATTGCAAATAAGCTGACGGAAGTTTATCGCTCGATTGCTGAGAATGACGACGAGATTGGTCTAGAGTACGTGACGGAGGTGGAGTCGGAGAGTAGTTTCCTAGCGCAGCTAGAAAGAGGATTCGAACGTGATCGGCTGCTTGGGCATACGAGTTTTGGAGTGCACCACGATAATTACGAGTTTGTTTTTAATCAAAGTAAGGCCGACGGGTCGGCGAGTCGAGGTGAAGTGAGATCGATGGTGATTGCGCTGAAGTTTATCGAGGCAGATATGGTAATGGCTAAACTCGGAAAAACCCCAGTAGTATTACTGGATGATGTGTTTTCTGAGCTAGATGAGATGCGACAAAAATGCTTGGTGAAGAATTTTCAGGATAACCAGGTGATTCTGACTAGTGTAGGGGCGCAGGAAGATTTGTCTGGGTCGGTGAGGGTGAGTAAGGGCTAGGTTTTAGGTTTAGTAACTTGTAGTTGAAGTATTGACGGCGTTTAGGATATTGTCTGGAACTTCGGGACTATTGATTTTAGTTAGGATAGGATAGATAGTGCTGATGATTTCCCAAGTACCGTTTACTTGTTTCAGCACAACACGGCTATGAATGGTAGTGTAATTTTCCTTTGAACCAGTAGTAATAAAGGTATAATAATAGTCATCTTGCTGAGTACCAGGGTGAATTTGGCAATTAACCGAAGAAAAGCCAGTTTTTAAATATTGGAGAGGGTCAGAATTGGTATTTTCTTGGAATTGATTGATGAAAGGATTGGAATAATTTTTAATGATAATATCGTAATTCCAAGCTGAATAGCCCGAATCTTCGAGACTGATTAGTTTGTTAATGGCAGCATCGATATAAGTGGTATCGGTGTCGACAGTTAGAATAAGACGATTTTCGGCATTAAAAGTATAACCGATAGAATAGAGGACGTTATCGATAGGTAATGCCTGAAGGATTGGCCATTCTTCCCTTTCGACTACACCTTCGTCAATTGAGGCGAAACCAGCAATGACTTGAACCTCGATGATTTCTTTTTCGTAGCGTTGGGCGATCTTTTCACCTTTTTCGTTGGATGGAGTTAATGTGCCATAGAAGATAGTAGAACTATCGTCGACGGTGATAGAAGCTGTGTAAGTGTTAAAATTAGGACTGGTCACGGACAACTCATGAGTGCCAGGAGAAAGGTAGTTAGTTTTATTATTCTTCCCTTTTTTACCATCAATAGTGATGTCAGCAATATAAGGGGCGAATTGAATCTTAACTGGAATTTTACCCATGCGATTAACTTGATTAATAATAGCTAGAACAATAATACCAACACAGAAGATAGCGAAGATAATGGCCGGGATGGCGAGCTTGAGCTTTTGTTTCTTTTGATAATTATCGATATCCATTAGATACTGGTTGCCTTTCTGTACCAGCGTACTGGTATGCTACCACCACCGGTTAAACTTTCTGCGCCGGCCATCGGCGCACGTTCGTTAGCTGAGGCCGAAGCGATTTTAGAACCAAAGCCAGCAATCGAGCCAACGTAGACGAAAGTGTGGCTAGCGACGCCGGAAGGTCCGGAGAAGGCGACGTCGCCGGGTTGCAGGATGCTAGTATCAACTATACTAGACTCGGAACCATTGAGGAGAACCCAACCGTGACTCTTCACCCAAGCCTCCTGTCCAGCTGCATTACCCCCATTATTGTTGTAATCTGGCGCGAAGCCACTCTCTTGTAATAAAGTAGTGACAAAACCACCACAATCATTTCCTCCATAGCCACCAACGTATTTGCCAGCTGCTTGGCGCTGGGCGACGATAGCAGTGTATTCACTTTTTTGGGTAGTATAGGGTGCATCATGAAAGTCTGGCCAAGCATACTTTAGGACAAGTTGCTGTAATGAGCTGGTATTACCACAATATTCTACCCCCGATCCACTGCTGGTACTGATTGGGGTGAAAGTAGCACCACTATAAAGTTGGTAATATTGGTCAGCATTAGTAACACGACTCATATGAGCTTCGATGTAAGGATTTTGAGGAACTTCAACTTTCTCTAGAAAGAATTTAGTTGCATCGTACACTGAGCTAGTCTGGAAGAATCCAGGCCAAAAAGTCTGGAGTTCATCACGCAAAAATTGAAGCTCAATTTGAATTAATTGGTTAGTAACACCTTGGCCGGCTTTTTCAAGAAATGTCGTACCATTAACACGTCCGTATTCTTTGGGATTAAGGAAATAGGTCATGAGATGAGGCGCATTGCTATTGATGTATTGGAGAAGGCGAGTACGGCGACCAAAAGACCATTGAATTAAACCGATACCGTAAGAGATGCTAGCATCGTTAACGATATCGAATCCGGGATGTGCACTGAGCATTGAACCTTCGTGTCGAACTGGGTTGAAACCAGATTCATTAGTCATATTTCCCATGACACCAGCAGCTTGTTCTGGGGTGAGTCCCATGGAGATTAGACCAGTCCAAATTTTTTCAGCAATAGCGCTGCCAGCTATCGAGATATCGCCGATATAACAACCCATGATATTATTATTGGCGTCAGGATTATAAAAAGTAATCCCATTGCGTCCGAAAAAGCGCCATTGAGAATCACTGAGGGCTAGCGTTGACGGTGTTAACGAGGTTAGAGTTAACACCACGGCAGCAACTAGTGCTACTAGGTTACACAATAAATTACGATGAGGAAGTCGAGATTGTTTTAACATACGCCATAGCTCCGATTACGAACATCGCCATAGATAATATACTGATGGTTGGCTATTACTGGTGTCTCGTTTGATTTTACTTTTGAATCATCTTCGAATAGGGTACGCTCGGATTTAATTTCGGCAATGACGGTTTCGCCAGATTTGATCTTGGTAGTATTATTATTCATGGCGATACGGGATTCAATGTCGTAGTCTTCGAGGAAGGCATAATAAGTGATTGCGTCGAGGGCTAGCTGAACATCTTCTTTGCTAGCACCCGAATAACGTGAGAGTTGAGCGACGAGTGATGTGTCTTTGTTATACTCAGCGAGTAATTCTTGGGTATAGGCGCTAGCTGCTTCGGTAGAACCTTCATATGCGCCGAGTTTGTCGAGTGAGTTGCGCTGAGTGAGGTAGTAGGCATAGTATTTCCCTTCTTCTTCCCAATAGTCATTATTTGGACTATTAACGCATTTACCACCATTACCCCATAGTTCATTAACGAGATTGATGCCACTACGCAAAATATCGAACACATCACTAATAAGGGGAAGGAAGCCCACAATGGCGCCGAGGATACCTCCGACTACACTGTTATTCTCTAGTTCTTGCATGATATTAACATCAGTGATACCAAATGGAGACTGTCGATAAGCACAATATTTAATATGTTTTGCGAGACCACTGCCGTCCTTTACTTTACAGTTATCACCATTCTCGTCACAACCCTCGATGCTCTGATCGATGAGATCGAAATACTTTTGTTGGTCAGAATCGCTCATTTCGGCGAGGGTGATATCACCAGTGACAGCTTCGGTACCATAGGCATTACAGACTGCGCCGATGGCCTCTAAGCGTTCACATTGACCAAAGGTGGTGAAATAGTTGCTATTCTTACCTTCGGCAGAAACTGAGCCGGTGAAGTTGGCGAGGGATTTTGAGGTGGTGTCGAGTAAGTTGGTGACACCGGAAAGATGGTGGGTTGAATCTGAAGTGATAACGCTAGGTAAGAGGCTATGAACAATACTTCCGAGGAAAGTGTTTGGAGAGGATGTGTCGAATGGACTACGACGCAAACGATCTACCTCGGCTTCTTGAGTAGCGACTTGATTATTGAGCCGATTGTAAGCAAGCATACTTTCTTCACTAGCAATACCAAGACCACTAGCGTTACGCCCCAATTGTGCAGCTGATTCACCCATGCCAGCCGTAAAGAGTTGTCCACCTTCATAACCAATGAGGCGATCAGTGAAATCTTCGGTAAGGCTGCGCGCTAGGGCTGGAATAATGAATTTTAAGGCTGTACTGAGTGTAACATTGAAGATGACGGCGAGGCCGATTTTTTTGAAGAACGGAGCAAAGAAGCTTTTAATACCACTCCATCCCACACTAGCTAGAACTTTGGCTTGTCCAATTCCAGGGATGAAGCTAACTGCGAGTGACACGGCTGCTACGCTTCCTTGTGCTATATTACAAGTTGTATTAGTAACGTTGAATTTATTGAGCGCTTTGAGGAGGGTGTTGGATGTGTTATATGGTGAATAATTATATGATTTTGTGACATTGGGGGCTGTTTCGGTGAGGATGGCGCGCATGCCGTCAGACTCGACCATGGAAGTGTTCTGGACTTCTTCCGAACCCAAGTTAATACTAAAATCTCCTTGATCAGCGCTGCCGAATTTACTCTCTACACCTTCACCAACCCCTCCACTGACTTCAGCGTCAAGGTAATTAGGAACGCGAGTTTCTTTGGCTGTGACCATAGTGTTTAGAACGGAATTAGCAGCAGCGTTTTTACCGTCGCCAGCCATAGTTTTACTAAAGTTTTCGGTCATGCCTAAAGCTCCAGACACAAGCTGAATTTTAGTATTAACAGCCGTCAGAATGGAGACTACGCTACCGAGGCGTAATAAAGTGCAACTGTAATTAACGACTCGACTAACATTGGTGGAGATTTTACTAATATAACTTTCAGCTCTAACTTCAGCTTCAGCTTGGCTGAGTTTGTTGCTTTCGGTGTCATTAACGATATCTGGATTCTCGTCAACCTTTTGAAGGGGGTTGCCTTGATCGTCGGTTAATTTTACTTTATTACCGTTTTCATCTTCTTCTTCGACGTCGCTAATTCTTTCGGAAGAAGTTTTAGTATCGATGGTAATTTTACCGTTGATATCGTCGTCGATCGTGTTCTTCATCTTAGCTGTATCAGTTTTGTCGTCGCCAGTGGCCTCATATTCTTTGAAGAGGTTTCTAGTGTTACCGGTGGCATAGAACGATTGGTTGGCTGGTTCGCTATAATAATTACCGGCGCGATTAAAAGTAGTGTCATTAATTGCGCTACGAAAAAATGGGTCACTGTCATAAACACTAGAAAAATTATCACTAGTGATACTCTGGCCTTTATAATTGATTGAACCATTACTAACGTCAGCCACGTCGCTAGCAGAGAGACGCTTATCGAAAGCTTCGGTAGTGTTGTTGAATTTTGCTGTCCAGCTATTACTTGATCCTAGATGGCGTAATTGCCATTTGAGGGTTTGCTGAGTTACTTTTTCGCCGAAGCCGTATTGTGCATCCATTTGGGTGACAAATTTATTTTGGACGGCAGACATTAACAGTGAGTGACTCCCACCACCAATGAGTGCTCCACCACCGATCCCAAGAGCGAGTATGATGAGAAGAGTGGCGCCGAGGTTCTTTTTCTTGCCGAATTTGCCTCGCTGTTTACCACCAGTAGCACCACCTTGGTTGCCAGTGTAGTTCCAGCCGGTATCAGAAGTAGCACCTCTTGTTAAGGCGTTAGCTTCGGCTGCACGGAGTAACTCTTGGCCAGGCATCTTAGGTGCGGTCCTCCGGGCGAGTGGTGATAAGCGATTCTTCGGTTTCAGAAGCGATGACTTGAATATGGACGTGGTTAGCACCAGCAAAGAAGAGACCTTGACCGACTGGGAAGTTGGCGAGACGTTTGCGTTCCTCATCGGTAAGCTTAAAGACATCACTTAAGACATCGACAGCCGAGCTGGACTGCTTGAGTAATAACTGCATCGAAGAGTTAGCCACGATTGCGCGACCCATTTTACTACTCATAAAGTCTTCGACGTCCTGAGTAATAGTAGTGAGTCCAAGATAATATTTACGAGCGCGCTTTGCAAGGCTGAAGAGGAAGTTAGCCGAATCATCGTACTTCATGAGCTGCCAGGCCTCATCGACGATAAGGAGACGTTTCTTTTGTTGAGCACGGACTACATTCCAAATATGGGAAAGAATAATATACATGGCTACGGGGCGCAGCTCATCCTCGAGATCGCGAATATTGAAGACAACCATTGGATTATTGATGTCGACGTTAGACTGTTGCGAGAAGATACCGGCAAAAGTACCAGTAGTGTACTTACGGAGGCGTTGGGCGAGCTGTGGGCCAGTGCCACCCATATGGAGCAAAGTATCGTAAAGATTGATAATGGTGGGTGGGATGCTTTGGTGGGTGAGTGGATCGCTAGTAATGCCGGCGCGAGCATAAGTATCAATCAAGGCTTGATCGAGGTCAGCCTCCTCGTTGGCTGTGAGGGCCGGGACGACTTGACCGTTCGGACCGATTTGATTACCACCGAGCATGAGACGGAAGAGACCGTGCAAAGTCACAAGGTTAGCACGCAAAGCATCGTTGGCGTCCTCACTATCGATGACTTTTGGTAGGTCGAAGGGGTTGATGCGAACATCGGAGTTAAGACTGAGACGAATATAGCTACCACCAACAGCGTCACAGAGCTTCTGATATTCGTTTTCTGGGTCGATAATGATGATTTCTGTGCCGATCATCATGGAGCGCACGGCTTCAAGCTTAACGGCGAAAGATTTACCAGCACCAGACTTCGCGAAAACGACGAGGTTGGCGTTTTCGAGGCTGAATCGGTCGAAGATGACGAGGCCGTTATTATGCATATTGATACCATAGAGGATGCCTTTTTCCTGCGTGAGATCGGCCGACGTGAAAGGAAAACAAGTGGAAATTGCGCCGGTGTTCAT
Organism: uncultured Candidatus Saccharibacteria bacterium; assembly: GCA_964515845.1. Taxonomy (GTDB): domain Bacteria; phylum Patescibacteriota; class Saccharimonadia; order Saccharimonadales; family Saccharimonadaceae; genus Nanosyncoccus. The sequence goes on from CAZEVF010000002.1 coordinate 41,903, forward strand.
GTTACGACGAATTTGGAGCTGGTCGGTACATTGGGGCATAGTACTGTTCATTCCCTGCTCTTGCTGGGAGCTAGCGACTTTACTAAAGATCATTTGTTGGCCAAGCAAGGTTTCGATTTTGTGTTGGACGAAGCTGAGCTCGTCGAGTGAATCGGCCCAAAGGGTGATGTAGAGACCAAAACGGAAGAACTTTTCGGCACCGACTTGGAGCTTGTCACGTAGTTCCTCGGCGTCATTGATGGCTGCTTCGAGCTCTGGGTCACGGACTTTGCCTTTTTCCATGTTGACATTGTAGCTAGCTTCAAGCTGAGTCACTTTTTTGCGTAGGTTCTTCATGACAACGGTAGTCTCGACAGGGTAGACATACATCGAAACGTCAAGCACTTCATCAATGTTAATCAGTCCAGAGATCCAGCCAGTATAAAGCATGCGTGGATAACCATAAACATAAATCGTGCGACCGTATTTTGTACCGAGACGGAAGTAGCTAGAGTGAATTTCGATCGAGCTCGGAGAAATCAGATCGCGTAGGGTGGTAATTCCCTGCTCGAAAGCTTGCTGAATTTCGGCATCTTCGGCAGCTTGGGACTGTGCTGCGATATCAGCAGCTGTGGCCTGCGCTTTGGCGATTTTGGCAGCGCGCTTGGCTGTTTTCTTTTCTTTGCTCATTACTGTTTAACTCCCTTCGTGATGTAGGTATTAGTGACTTTTGTAAAATCGACGAGTGGTTCGCGAACGGCAGTATCAGGGTTGTTGAAGTTATAGAAGAGCTCGCTGAGTTCCTTAGTATTAAGGCGAACGGAATGGATACCAATTTGGAAGAGCCCGGAGATGACTGATTCAACACGGTTATTGAGTTCGTCGATAGCTTTATTATAAACATCGCGATTAATACGGGTGACGCCTTGACCTTTGTTCTTGCCCATGGCTTTGAAGAAATTTTTGGTTTGCTGGACAGCTTGTTCGAGGTCGGCAGAACCGTAATATGGAATGACGATGAAGAAGGATTTATCCATGATGTTGGCCTCTTGGGCGAGGATGTCGATGAAGTTGATATAGTCGTCCATCAAGACGCCGAGTAACATATTATCATTATTGCGACGGAGATTCGTTAGACGCTCGATGTAAGGCCCAATATCGACGCGCTGAGAGCGAACGAGGATTTGGATGGTGAAGTTAAGGGAGTTGAGGAAGTTTTGGTAACTATACTCGACGCCTTCGCGTTCGGTCTCTGACATGAGGTCGAAGTTGATGGATTGGCAAGCGACGACAGCACGGAAAGAACCGTCTTTCATGATGACGAGACTATCGCGCAGCTCGGAGAAGAGGAGCGTGGCTTGGGTTGAGAGAGGATTCTCGACAGCTTTGGGGGGTTCGGCTGTGAGGACGGGCTGAGGCGAAGCGAGAGGTTGTTGCCCGGCGACAGGGTTCGCGACTGGAACTTGGCCAGGCTGGCTCGGAGCGTAGACTTGGGGCTGGTTGGGTTGGGCCTGAACCGGCATGGCAGTTGGAGTAGCTGGGATGAGCTGATTAGTGGTCTGAGGCTGCAGAGTTTGGCCCGGGGCAGCTTGGTAAGCTGAAAGCGCTGGGGTTGAAGTTGATGGAGCTTGGATCGGCTGCATGGTCGGGCGCGAAGCCATCATGGCACGATTTTGGGCGCCAGCACCGTAAGGTTGGGGAGCTGGTTGGCCTTGGGGGATTTGATTATAATTTTGTGGATTCATATGGCTCCTTAATGTAGTGGTACATAAACTTCACTTTCGTTTTCGCGACGGATACGATCGGCTTGTTGCTGGATCGTTTCGACAGACAAATCAGGATTATGAGCAAGGTTATTCATCTTTGCGACGGTCGTGGCACTCGGGAGTGCAGCTGGTTTAGCTGGGGTGGGCTGGACGACGGGTGATTTTGGTCGAGAAAGAGTCTGAGGCTGGATGACGCGTTGATTGATATTCGAGGTGGAAGAAGGGCGACTAGTGGTCGAGCTTTGCTCAATCGCTGCGCGCATTTGATTAACGATTTCGGCGTGACGTTCTTGCTGTTCCTTCGTAATGAGACTGTTGATACGAGTAGTGTCGGCGAGGTCGAACATATCGGTAGTATTATATGCTTCAGCATAGAACTCGTCGCGCATGGGCGAGCTAGGATTTTTGATAGCATAGCCCTCCGAATCGACGATGGCTGCGAGGAAGGAGAGGCGATGGCCGGCTTCCTCTTCGGTGATGTTACGGGTGCGTACTTCTTCGACTTTTTTCGGCGCCGTGATGAGGATGGTAGAGTCACTTTGGCCTGGCATCCAGAGGCGCTTGTGAGGCTTGAGATAGAACGAGACAATAGCAGCAAGGTAGGTTTCCATCGGCTGGTCTTTTTTCAGAGGGAGAGCGAGAACGAGAAAGAAAAGAGCGAACGGGACGGGTATGGCTGCGAGTAGGGGGAAAATTTGAAAAAGACCAACGGCTGCTACGACGAGGCCGAATACCATCATCAGATAGACAAATTGTCGGAACGAAAACGGACCAAGTAGTTTGTCGTCAGCTTCGACATCTTGTGGTACTTTATAAGTCGCCATGTTTCTATTATATCATGCATGGCGAGCGAAAACGAAAATCCTGCCCACCAAAATATACACCTCCTTGATAGATAGCTTAACCAAAGCTGAAGAAAAAGTCAATAATTAGCTGGTTTAGATATTAGAGATGCTATAGATGATGCTGAGGATACCGTTTTTCAGCTCAGTGATACGATTCTGAAGTTCTTGCTCAGGATTGACGACATCGGCTTGACTCTTTGGCGCAGTGGCGTTATAAGCTCGGCTAATCATATCGGTAGCGATCTTACGATATTCGCGCAGAGTGTCATTATTATCGACGAGGCGTTGAAGTTCGGCGCAGATTTGTTTGATGTTGCTACCATTGAGGGCGAAGATATCATTGACGCGCTCAACGAGATAGGCGATATTGTTCGAACGTTGGACATGGTCTTCGTATTGCTGGTTGCCTTCGACTTGATCATTGAGGTCGAAGAGTGAACTGTGACCTTGGCCATAAGGCACGCCGTCATTAGCACGACCAGAACGTTGTTGCGATCGGCCGTTACCTCGCACGTCATAATAGCCACCATTATTATTGGTATCAGAACTATTGAATGGACGATTGTCGTCATTAGCTTCGTGGTCGCCGGTAGGATGGTTTGGGTTATCAATACCAAGACGCTCGTAAATCTCATCACGCTTACGTTCGACTTCATTGCGCAAGCGACTACCGTCTTTAACCTGCATGATGTCGATTTCTGGGTTCATACGCTGTTCGAATGGTACCCTGCTGTCAAGGTTGTTTTCGGCCTGCTTCAAGAGGACATCAATCGCATCGTAGAGCTCGAGGGTAGTATCTGGCTTCTGACTATCGGCAATGTTCGACGACATGACGGCTGTAGCCATACCGATGAACTTCTTGGCAGTTTCCGGAATAACCTTGTGCTTCAAGAAGTTCTTTTTGTCTTCGAGGGTGATAGTCGGGTCGTTACGCGAGATTTCCTTCCATTTGACATGACCAAACTCGTCCATGACCATACGCATACCCTTCAGTGGATCTTCGTTTACACTACGGAAGAGCGCCACGCCAGCATCGCTAAAGAAGTCTTCGAATTTCTGGCCGTCGGTCGTACTATCGATTGAGCTGAGGATTTGCTTGTATTGCTTCAAGATAATAGCATCGTTCTGGAGGAGCTTACCAGATTTGGCAGCTTTCCACATGCTCATTAGGGCAGCGATGTTAAACTGAGACGGGTCAGTAATATAGCCAGCGTCAGCCTGCGCGAGAAGCATGGCTGTGACGGCTGCGTCGTGCTCGGAATAACGAGCTTCCTGCATGGCTGCAGTAATAGTACTGTGGTATTTGCGAAGCTTACCAGTAGACTCGGCATAATTGGCAACCAGGCCGACACGATCGGATTCGAAATGCTTCAGACCAATCTCGGTGAGGTAGCGACGGTTGATTGGGTCGCCAATCATAATATCTTTGCGTAGCAATTCTTTCATGTAGCCAGCATCATCCTCGAAGACACGCTGAACGGTGTCGTTCTCGTCGTCATTAATATCAATGTAGCGAACTTTGCGATAATCCAATTTCGCCTGGGCGCTAAGTGCATCGTAGGCTTCCTTGGTAATTTCTTTGTTCGTGGTCTTATGGACGGCGATGTATTGCTGCCAACCTTTGTGCTCATGTTCCCTGCCGGGCTTCAGACGATACATACTATCTTCGATCTCGACACCGTCCTCGTTTTCCTCGATACCGTTATCATTGATATGGTTTTTATCCATGATCATGCCACGGAAATCGCTCTTCTTAAAACCGAATTTATTAGCGACGGTGATAGCCTCACGACGGCGACGGTTTTCAATCTGGACGCTACGGTCAATCACCTGACCCATGATAGTAGCCTCACCGAGGTGGCCAAGGCTGCCGGCTGCGCTATGAATGAAACGATTATATTCGTAAGGCGAGCGATGCTGGTCCTTGGCAGCGTTAAGATAGCGCTGTAAGAGGTAGGATTGGTCGCCCTGGGCGATGTTCTCGGCACGGAATTGCTGCATGACGGAATCGACGAAAGCGTCGGCATGACGACCTGAAAGTTTGCTGGCCGCGCGTCCGGCGAAGACGTCACCATATTCAGACAAGGTGTTATTGAGGTTCTGCTGAGCATTCGAAGTAATAGTGTCCTGAAGACTGGCAAGCTTAGCCATGCGAGTAGCGCTGCTAGGACGGCGACGATTGCGCATGTTACCTTCGGTATCGAAACCTCGGCTAGAAGCGAGTCTCTCGAGAGCGTAGGTGCTAGCACGACCGGTATTAATACGCTTGTCGTTCTCAGTGCGAGCGTCACGGTAGGCTTGGCGTCGAGCAAGATAATTGCGCAACTTAGCTCCCGGCGCGATGTTGCGTCGGAGGTAGGCTTCGCGTGCACGGTTGGCATGAGATTCGGCCCAGCGATCGATACCACCACGGGCTGGATTACTGAGGCGATCAAGGGCATTACTAACTTTGCCGAGAATAGTGCCAGACATCTTGAGCATGCTAATAGCGAGACAGAGAGGCAGAACTTTGACGGCGAGGCCGATGAGGACAAGCCAGAGCGAGCCTTCAGCCGACCAGATGAGAGATGAGCCGGCGAGGTTCGCTGTGCCAAAAAGGAGGCTAAACATCGGGAAGAAGAAAATCATTTGGAAGAAGAGATTTTTCCACTTAGTAAACCAGCCTTCGGTATTCGGCAAGAGGTAGGCGACGAAGGCGAGAGGTGCGATCATGATAAGGATAGAGACGAGGCCTTGGCGTAAGCTAATAGTGACGATGCCGATGCCGACTGAAATCACGGCGCCGAGCAGAGCGAGAGCGAGCATCCAGAAGACGCCACCGATACCCTTAGTAGCAGCAAAAGCGAGGCCGAGAGCTGTAGAGCCGGTGAGGAAGTATTGGATAAAGGTAGTCCAATCGACATCGACTAGGGCTTTTTCAACACCACTATCGAGGATGCTTTGACGCACGGTTTCATGAATATCGCCAAGTGCATTGGTAATGCTAGAGCCGGCGAGGTTGCTGACGTCAACGGCAGCAGAAGACATGAAGTAGCTGAGGTTGACTAAGATGACAGAAATGATGAGTCGAGGAAGGACACGCTTGACGCCGTAATTGCTGATACCGAAGCCAGTGATTTGTGAGTAAATCACGATGACAATGAAGCCGACGAAGACGATGTTGGTGATCTCACGAATGGTTTCCCAGACTTTGTAAGTTGCCGATTCGGTATCGGTAGTAAGAGGTTTGACGACGAGGAGTTCTTCGATAAAGCCGTAGATTTCGGTCACGATATTGCTACCCATGTTGAGCACAGGGCAAAGAATCCAAGAAACCGAGCCACTTTGGCCGGTACATACTGGGTCTTGATCCTCCTCGGAAGTGGTTTTACTACCCTCTTCACCGGATTCGTCTTCATCATTATCTTCGGTAGGTGACTCCTCGGGGGCAGTCTCGACGGGATCGGCGTAAACTGGAGTAGTTGGGAGCATAAGACTACCAAAAACCAGACCACTAAACAGTAGTATGGCAGCAACAAGTTTTGTGATAAACTTTTTCATCTTAAACATCCCAAATATGCCCGATTTTGGGCCATATGTCCATTATAGCACACATATCTTAAAAAGTCAATAGTTTAGGGTATATTTTAGATGTTATTTCAATGCTAGTGCTTTGTTTATAGAGGTATGGTGTCAAATTATAGATTTTTTTGGGTAATAATGATAAACTGAGAGTATGAAACGGAAGATTTTGGCATTCCTCTGCTCGGCTTTGATGCTGGGCGCTGGTTTGGTGTTAGCAAAGCCAAGTGAAGCGATGGCGTTAGGTGGGGGTAACTGTGGTGCGCCGGTTTTCTTGGGCTTCAGGGCATGGTATGACGGCCTTTGCAATGGCAATACGAAGAACGATGAAGTACAAATGCCAGAAAAAGGTAATGAGCATGAGGCTGTGCAGTTTATTTGGGTAATTATCTTGAATATATTGTTTGATTTAATGCTGGCTGTGGGGTACCTGGCGATTGGTTTTGTAATCTATGGTGGGTATTTATACATTATGTCGCAAGGCGATCCGGGTAAAGTCGCGAAGGGTAAGAAGACGCTGACTTCGGCGATTATCGGGACGATTATTGCGCTGGTATCGTCGGTAGCTGTGAATACGGTGCGCGTGGTACTAGGGATTAACCAAAATGACGGCTGGAATCAGGGTCAATTTACGCAAGATCAGGTTCAGAATGCGTTTGCTTGGGCCTATTCGATGGCTGGGGTGATTGCTGTGATTTTTATTATTCGAGGGGCGTTAGAGTATTTGATGTCGCAAGGCGATCCGGGGAAGGTGCGCAAAGCGACGCAGTCGATTATTTATGCTGTGGTGGGGCTTGTGATCGTGTTGATGGCAGCCGTGATTACGTTCTTCGTCGTAAATGCAACTGGAGAGGCGCTATGATAAAGAAGATTTTGGCAGGTGTGATTTTGGCGCTGGGATTAGCCGTAGTTCCCTCTCTGTCTGGCGCGATGATGCCGACGGCTTGGGCAGACCCGTCGAATGTTTGCGACGATCCGTTGTTTGACGGTGATGAATATAAGGATTTAAAAGAGGCAGCTGGTTGCAATGTCGACGATAATAAGACGATTATGCCAGTGATTATGAACTTGATCCAGGTAGTGCTGGCGATGATCGGATTGATTGCCGTGGTTGTGCTGGTGTACGGTGGGATTATGTTTGTGACGAGTACGGGCGATACAAGTAAGGTGCAAAAGGCGAAAAATATCGTGATTTATGCGATTGTCGGAATTGTGGCTGCGTCGCTAGCTTTCGCGATTGTGCATTTTGTCAGTATTAATATCGGTTCGCATTAATTATTATCATAATAGATATAGACTTTTGTGATATAATGATGTATGATAGAGTCAGTTATAGCTAATTGAAAGGAAAATTAAACTAATGAAAAAACTAGTACTCAACGTGATAGCTGCAGCCTTGATGGTGCTTGGTTTGGGCAGCATCGCTACTCTCTCACCAGCGTATGCCGATAACGATTCGGCCTTCTGTGCTAATGGTAAGCCAGCTCTGAACGGTGATATTAGCAACTGTGATGAGTGGAAGGGTGGATCTGGTATCTCGAACAACAACGACCTGATGGGGATCTTGACGACGATTATTAACGTGATTGTCGGTGTGATTGGTTTCGTTGCCGTCGTGATGATTGTAGTCGGTGGTATTGGTTTCGTTACCTCTCAAGGTGATACCTCGAAAGTTGCTAAGGCGCGTAACACTATTCTCTACGGCGTAGTTGGTCTCGTAGTGGCACTACTGGCGTTTGCGATCGTCAACTTCGTCCTCAGCGCTGTCTTTGGAAATAAATAGTCAGTAGTTAGTTGATTTGGGGTACAGAATGAAGAAAATTAAGACTCTAATGGTTCTGTCTGGGCTGGTCGTTGCTAGCTTGGCTGGGGTCGGGGTGACAGCTAATCAAGCTTGGGCAGATGTAACGTGTCCAGAAGGGAGCATACGGGGAGATGCTGGTGAATCTGCGTCGAGCTATGCAGAATGCAACTTACCAAAGGAAGAGACTGAGCGCACTGATCTGATGCAGACGGTAGTGACGATTATCAACGTCATCGTGGGTGTAGTTGGTATTGTAGCCGTAATCGTAATCGTGCTAGGTGCCGTATCCTTTGTGACGTCACAAGGTGATGCTGCAAAGGTGACCAAGGGTAAGAATACGATTCTTTATGGTGTAATTGGTTTGGTCGTTTCCCTGCTGGCCTTTGCTATCGTTAACTTCGTGCTGTCGGCTGTGTTTAGTGGTGGTTCTACATCGACTGGCGAAGGTGAGAAAAAAGATCAAGAATCCAGCCAAGAAGAAAAGAAGGACTAGAATATCTAGATTTGGGAGAAACGTCTACGAGGGTAGGCGTTTCTTTTTGATCCCTTGGTATTAGTCTTTCTAATAATTCGCTCGGTGGTATACGCATTCTTGTTCTGTCTAGTGGCAGTTTTTGAGTGACTCGCTCAGTAATTTGTTTAGTCTTAATACGAAGGCATGGGCTAGATTACTACTGAGAGAAACCCACTCCAGCGCCCGTAAACTTCGCTACGTTCAGATCCCTGGGCGTCGCTTCGGGAGCAAAAGAATAAACTCTTTTGCTCTTCTCAGCTCCTACAGGGTATACGGGGCTGTCGTTCTGCTCGGCGAGCTTCGCCTCGCTTTTAGTCTCTTTCAGTAGTAATCTAGCCCCACCCACATTCTGAGACATTAAGTAACTAGTCGCCAGAAGCCAGACAACGTACTGGGAAACCACTCCAACGAGCGTGAGGGCCGTATGATGCTTTTAGATCTCTCTCATCAAAGTATAGATAATAAGCGAGATTGGCACTAGATACCAAAGAGCTTGACCAATTATATCCCCGGATCCCGAAATACGTTAAGAGACCATAGTCCATTCGTATGATCCCACTGCGCGCGAAGTAAAGTTAGGATCGTGCGCAGTGGGTTTGTCCATTTTGGTGACAATTATGTAAGATCCGTGGGTATTAATGGTTTTAATCGAACGTTTACTGTTAGTAATAATTCAAGTACTGCCTATTATCTTACCTTTGATTCTATAGATCTTTATTCATCATTTGGCCCATATAGTCGCTCGCATGGTATCCCAGTACGTTGTCTGGCTTCTGGCGCCTAGTTCCCAAATGGGATAAGTTGAGAATACTTCGTGCGCAGTGGGCGTACTAGCCCTGATTATGGTTTCCTAAAGTATATAGGGTCCAATGGTTACTTGTGGTCATCTGGAGTTGATGTTCTTAATAGCATTACATCAGCAACAGCATATCGCCTTGGCATTGGTGTCGGCAAACTTGCTACAGCTGATGCATCAGCTCGCTGGCTTGGTTTCCCAGTACGTTGTCTGGCTTCTGGCGCCTAGTTCCCTAGTAATTTTTAAACTATGAGTGTGTTGATTATACCCAAAAAGCGCCCCGAGGGGCGCGAGTTGGTGTGTGAGCGAATGAAATTATTGAATGGCGATTTTAATCGGCGCTTCAACTTTCTCTTTTTCAAAGGTGATAGTCAGAACGCCGTCTTTGAGCTCGGCCTTGACTGTACCCTCTTCTTCCTTAACTTGGACTGGCAAGGCAATGGTACGGGAGAATTCACCCCAGTAACATTCCTGAATATGCCATGCCGTGGTGTTCTCATCTTCCCCACCACTGAGGATGCCGGAAATGGTCAAAATATTGTCGGAAATAGTTACGTTCAAGTCGGATTTGGAAATGCCGGCTGTGCGAGCTTTAACTACTAGTTTGTCGGCTGTTTCGTAGACATCTACTGCGAGTTGTCCCGGAAAGTCGTCTGTATTATCCCACCCATCATCTCCCCCTTCGTCTGATGGTTCACGTACGAGGTCAGCTTTGTCATTACGATCGATGATTGACGTGTTGTCGGCATCATCGAGGAAAGCGGCTGCTAGTTCATCTTCCATCAGCATGTCGTCGCTATTGGTACGAGCCATTGCTTGATTTACCTCCGTTATATACTGTTATGCTTTATTATAGATGCGATATGGTGTAAAATCAATAGTAAATATGAATTTCGTTGTAAAAAACACAACAAAATGTCACTTGATTGACTTGGTCTGCCCTCACTCTTGTAGGGGTTGTGGGTGCTTGGGAACGGTTTTGTGCGAGTGTTGTAAAAATGACATTTTAAGCTTGCGACAAGTGTTTTGTCCACGTTGTAAGCAAAAGATGGTGGCAAAGTTTGACGAATGTGAACTTAAATGTGGAGACTGTGGGCTGCCGTTTGAGGTGACGATTTTGGTAGGGTGGCGCGATGGGTTGCTGGGTAAGTTGGTGAAAGAGTACAAGTATCATGGAGTGAGGGCGATTGCCGAGGTCTTGGCAGATATGCTGGCGAGGGCGATCTTGCAGGATTTACGGAAGGCTGAGGTGGATGAGGAGAAAATTGTAATCGTTCCCTTGCCGACGATCGGGCGACATGTGAGGGTGCGTGGGCTTGATCATACGCTGCTATTGGCGAGGAAACTTGTAAGAATCACGGGGTGGAAGTATGAGCAGATTTTGGGACGTGCGACGGATACGGTGCAGGTGGGCGCGAGTGAAGCTGTGCGTCAAGAGCAGGCGAAGAAGACTTATGTTGCCTTGCGACAGGTAGAGCCAGATAAGATTTATGTGCTGCTTGACGATGTTTGGACGACGGGGGCGAGTATGCTGGCTGCTGAGAAGGTGATGCGTGATGCTGGGGCGCAGAGGACTTGGGGTGCTGTGCTGGTGGCTGGCAAGGATGATGAGACGTAGCGAAAAGGTCCAAAAGCGTAGCATCGTGCCACGCTTTTGGTGGTTTGCCACCCCTGTTAGTAAAGTCACAAAGTGTAGCACGGTGCTACACTTTGTGACTTTCTAGGTAACTAGGCGCCAGAAGCCAGACAACGTACTGGGATACCAAGCCAGCGATTGGCTGGGCCGTTAAACGAGTAAAGACCGGAGGGATTGAAGTTGAGGAGGTACGTAGTGGATGAGGTAGAAGTCTGTGATGACCAATCAGAGCCGTTGAGACCCACGCGTCTCGAGAAACCGTCTAGGTGGACGTATCCACTGCGCACGAAAATCTAAACAAAGAGGCTGAGCAGGGCGCAAGCGCTCTCTTCAGTTTCGGGAGAAATCTGCTGGCTGATAGTGTTAAGAACGAAGTTGACGATAGCGTAGGCCAGAAGAGTAATGATGAGACCGATGATACTGTAGAGGATGGTGTTCTTAGCGTCGGTGACTTTCTTATTGTCGCCACCCGAAAGGATGTAGCGTAGTCCTCCCCAGATGAGCATGATGACGGAGATAGCGCCGACGACGTAGAGTACGGTATTAGTAATTTGGTTGAAAACTCCATCGACACCGACAAGATTCTCTGGCATACCGTCGGCGCGAGCTGCTTCGGCGCCTTCTTGGGCCGTGAGAGCCATGGCTTTACCAGCGCAAAGGCTGACAGCCGTGCAAACACCGGTAACAATTTGTAGAACGTTTCTAGTGAATTTCTTCATGAAAATAATCTCGCCTTATATCTTTCCCAGCGTTAAGGTTTGAACCTAACGCACTCTATTTTGGTCTATTATAGCACAAAACTGTCCCGAAAAGTGAAATTGTATTATACTAGATATAATAATAGATTGGAGGCAGGATGAGAAAGTATGAAGTAGTGATTGCAAGTGTGGCCTTAGTGTTAGGGGTGGCTGGAATTATTGTTTGTGGAGTTTTTGGGGCGATTGCTGATCAGAACGAGCGTGAAGTGGCGACGGTGGAGCTGGAAGAGCTGCCAGCCCCTGAACTATCTGGAGGTTTGCGTGGAGAGATGGGGATTGATAAAAATATCAATGAAACAACGATTGATCGCTATCTGGGGAGGAGTGACGCTGTTTACCGTGATATGCGCATGCTAGTGGATGAGGCGACTTATGAAAATATCGGGGGAGATTCGTATCTTTCTGGGTATGTAGAAGGGTTCGAGGCAGTTCCCTACCCTCTATTGGTGAATGTGAGTGGATTGCCTGAGGCCGTGGGTGCGACTTATTCGGGTCCGACTTTGTTTACGGAAGTGAATGGTGAGCATCTGCCAAATTACGCTGAATCGATGAATATCTTAGAATATTATTTTCCGAAAGATAAGAAGATTTTCTTGATGTGTGGAGGTGGTGGCTACGCCGGAATGACGAAACAGATGCTGGTGGCCTTGGGCTGGGATGCTGATAAGATCTATAATGTTGGGGGTTACTGGTATTATGACGGCGAGCATAACGTTAAGATTAAGCAAGAAAAAGATGGGGAGACGATTTATGAATTCTGGAAAGTTCCCTATCACGATATTAATTTTGAGTATTTGCATCGCTTATGAAGAAGACGACTTTAGTTACGGTTGCGATTGTGGCGATGACGCTGGTGACGAGTGGTTTCGTCTGCTATCGATTATGGCAATCCGATGAGGCTTCGGTCGGGACTTATGAGTCTGGGGACGAGCAGGAGAAATTTAGACTTTCGGACCCGAGAGAAGAGCCGGGGGAGATGGTGGAGATTTCTGCTAAGCAATTTGCTGAGATGGTGGAGGCGAAAAAGAGTTTCGTAGTGATTCTGCATATGGAAATTTGTCCGGCAGAATTTCCGATTACGAGCGTAGCGAAACAGTTGGCGCATGAGGAGGGTCTGAAGCTCTACGCCCTGAAGGAAGATGAGTATGCGAAGACGGCGCTGGCTGAGAAGGTGAAGTATTTGCCGTCGGCTGCGATTTATCATGATGGGAAGCTGGTGGAATATTTGGATGCCGAGGAGGATGCCGATGTTCCCTATTACAAAAGTACTGAAGGGTTGAAGACTTGGATAAGGAAGTGGGTGGAATATTAGAAGTTTGACGTCGACGGATAGTCTCTGAGTATGGTGGAGGGTGGGAGAAAAGTAATCTCGCTTCGCTCGATAACGAACTCGAGTTCAAATCTCCACTTCTTCTGACGAAGAAGCAAAAATAGCCATGCTGCGCATGACGATTTTTTCTTCCTGGCGGAGGGTGGGAGATTCGAACTCCCGCTCCAGGTCTCCCCAGACTAACGATTTAGCAAACCGTCCCCTTCAGCCACTTGGGTAACCCTCCAATAGGTTCATTATAGCATATTGATATGAGAAATAAAACCCCGGCTACACAATAAGAGGTGTAGTTTTAGGCGAAAGTGTGATACATTAAGAATAACTAAGAGGAGCAATGTGACGATGACGATTTATGAGATGGTGCGAGCTTTTAAGCGCAAATATCCAATGACGGTGGGCTGGCGCTATAAGAAGAATGCGAGCGTAGTAGCACAGCATCTGAATCCAAATGAGGAAGTCCTCTATGCTTTCATCGCACAGAAGAATAACAATATGTTGGATTTCTTTGGCAGCGCAGTGATTGCATTGACGAACGAACGGATCTTGATCGGTAGTAAACGCGTGGTGATGGGATATTTTCTCGACTCGATTACGCCAGATTTGTTTAACGACCTGAAGGTGGCTAGTGGGCTGATTTGGGGGAAAGTTTATATCGACACGGTGAAAGAATTTATCACGCTGTCAAACATTTCGAAACCAGCTTTGATAGAAATCGAAACGAAAATTTCTGAATACATGCTGAATCAGAAACACAGGACGTATACAGGCAAGGTATGTCCACACTGTGGTGCTAAGTTGGACAATAGTGGAACGCAACCTAATTTGTAGAACTTGTGTTATAATGTGTTTATGGCAAGCACAACAGACGTGATTAGTTGGGAAGCAGAAGAGTACATCGTACGAGAGAAGAATAGTTGGTGGTACGTTGGCTTGATATCGGTTGGCTTGCTGCTTTCGGCGCTGGCGATTTGGTTACAGGCTTGGACTTTTCTAGTGGTGATTATCTTGAGCGTGGTGGCCCTGATGATTTATGCGATGCGTCCACCTCGGATTTTACATTATTCTTTGAGCAATAACGGTTTAACCGAAGGTGATAGGCTCTATACTTACGATGAGTTTAAAGCTTTTGGGATTCTACGCGAGGGCAATCATTTTGCAATCGTGTTGACGCCGAGGAAGCGTTTTTCTCCGAGAGTGACGGTTTACTTCCCTGAATCTAGAGGGGAGAAGATCGTAGATGCTTTCGGGGCAAGATTACCGATGGAAGAAGTTAAACTAGATATGCTCGATAAAATAATAAAGTTCTTGCGTATATAAAATATGTGATATAATGGTATATATACGTTATGTAATAAGGTAAACATTAAAGAAGGTGGGTAGTATGAACCAAAACCGTAAAGACAACGATTTGCAGCGTGCGATCGATGAGATCACTCAGAAAGGTGGTCCAAGTAACCAGAAGCCAGCTCAGCCGAGCCAGCCACAGGCAAACATGATGCCACCAGCACAGCCCCAGGCTGCTGCTCCGGTGAGTGCAATGAAGTTGCCGACTGCTCCGGCTCCAGCTCCACAGATGGCAATGCCAAGTATGGCTGCTATGGGTGGTTCGTTTGGTCGTCCAATGAGCTACGGTGCTGATATTTCTAAGGTTAAGGAAGCAGCTTTGAAGGAACTCTTCCCAATCATGGATCGCGTCGAAGTTGAGCCAGAGAAGCGTTTCTTGCTCTATCAGGAAATGTTGAACACAATGCGTGACAAGGCTGTGATTGCGCCGGCCTATGAAGCTGCTCGTCAGATTCGTGATGACAAGGTAAGGGCTGATTCCCTGCTTTATCTCATCAATAGCATTGACGAAATGAGCCTCTAATCTAACGATTAGTATGAAAAAGACCCTTACCGAGGACGGTGAGGGTCTTTAAGGTGCGTAGCTAAAGGGTCACTTCCGGTCCCAAAATCGGTTTGGGAGCCATGGGACAAGTTGGGTCGGGTGGAGTGACAGGATTGATCGAATCGAGATCTGTTGGGTATTGCTGGATAATCGTAATCGGTTGGCTGCCGATTTGCTCCAGAATTGTTTGGTATACCTCCAGGACACTACGATCGGCATCGAAGGGTAACATGCCTTCTGGCGCCGGAATCTGGCAATGTTCCATGTCCTCTGATCCCATCAAGTCTAAATAATAATCTAAGGTTTCCGGAAAAAGAATGTAGGCCATCGTACCAATCTGATCAGGCGAGATCGGTCTCGAATAGGCAATTTCTTCGCGAAACAGAATATATTGATAGCCATTATGTTCAAGCAAAGCAATGGCCTTCTTGAGATTAGACTTATCCAGCCCGATAAAAATCGAATCTCCAATAGGCGAATTGACCGTACCAAGCTCATACATATCATAATTCTGGGACTCGAGTTTCTCTAAGGCTGTTGTCGCCGTGTCGTAACTAACGCAGAAATTGATTTCATAACCCTCTCCTTTCATGGTAATGGTCGATATGACGCACTCATTATACATGGGATTCTGGCGTCGTGTGTAAATGATGATGCCGGTAAGGATAAAGGCCCCTAAAATCAGGCACCAAATAATATAATGAACCCTCGATTCTCTTTTACTCATAGTTTTCTTCCCCCTTCTTTAGCTTGGTGATGTGACGTAGTAGGCTGTAGATTTTTAAGACGACGATGGCAATAAAGACCAACAAGAAGATACAGCCAATAGCGACAATGATGAAAGCTCGACTAACTTCGCCATGATCATGTGAATTGGCCATGATGGTTTCCAGATGTGGAATGAAGCCATAGGAACGAAGCTTTGCGACCTGGGCGTCATATTGCCAAGTGAGAGTAATCATGGTCTCTTTAGTATAACCGTCGCCAAGACGCGCGAGAGCGTCCTCCATGGTTTGACGCTGGATGGTGATGGGCGACGAGCTGCCGTCTGGTAAGATGACACTGGAAAACTTCAAGAAATCCTGGTTTTCTTCATCCATAAAGTAAAGCACGGACTTGACGTAGCTAAGGTTGACTGGCTTTTCCATGATGCAGATGTTATTGGGTTGACAAACGATGCCGGGAGTAGGGGTAAAACTGGCTCCAATAGTGTCGGCGTACTCGGGCTTTTCCAGATAAGAAAAGGGCTGCGAGAGATAATCAACGACGGCGACGAAGATAATTAAAGCCGAGACTGAGAGAATAATCGGTAGCCAGCCCTTTAATGAATCCGGTATGGAATGAGATTTGGTTGGTTTCATGCATAATTCCTCCTTTTGCTAAAGCTGTTAATTTACTACTATCTGATAGTACTTTTCATATTCTACCATAAAAATAGTATATTATCAATAGCAAAAGTATGCTATAGTGGAATTATGACGATTTATATTATTGGTGCACCGACTGCCGGAAAATCAACTCTAGCAAAAATGATTAAGACGAGATTTCCGATGGTAAACCAGCTTTCCTTTGAAGCTGTGCGTAACGGTTTCATCAAAGCGCAACCATCCTTAGAAATGAACGACCGAAATAGCCCCAGTAGAAAAGAGCTGTTACCAGAATTTTTAATGGAGTTTGCGAGTTGGAATGAAAAAATGACCGGCAATGCAAGCCTAGTCGAAGGAACTTTCGCGAAGGCAAGCCAAATTCAAAACATGCTAGAAGACGGAGATTTACTAATTTGTTTGGGGTACGGTGGACATAGCTTATCCGAAATTGCAGAACAAGCGATTAGCAAAGCGAAGTCAGATAGTTATCTACATGGACATACGACAACAGAGTTTATGAAACATTTTTATGATTTAGAGGCAGACGACACCGAAAATCGGGAATTTTGTTTAGCGCAGGGATTGCCGTATTTTGATACTTACAATAATCGAGAGAAGAGTTTGATGGAAGCGCTAACACTAGTTGATAAGCATTTACGGAATGCGTTATAATGAAGGTATTGAGTTTGCATTTTTATTGGCATAACCGAAGAAGTAGAAAATGCCAGAAGATAATTTAAATCCGGCTGAAGGCACACTAACCAATGAGCCGAAGATAACTGGGCCAATTCCAGAGGCCACGGTGACCAAGGATACATCAATGACAGCTGAGCCAGTCAAAACCAATTCGACTGAAGTCGAAACGATTGCTCCTCCAACCGAGCCGGTGACGCAGTCGTGACGGTTGGAGGTGGCCGAGGCGCAGGTGGTGCTGGGCCGATTCCAAACTCGGCCTGGATCGTGGTCTCTATCCATAAGCCATTTATGTACTTAGTGCGAGACGTAGAGACGGGTGAGATTTGGTTCGCAGGGACAGTATATAAGCTAAACCTTTGGGAAGATGATAAGGCTCAATACGAATATCGATATTGACGGGCCAAAACCATAAAAATACCCACCAGTAGTGGTGGGTATTTTGACGTGAAAGGTAGTTTAGTACATGCCACCCATGTCTGGGGTTGCCGGAGCTGCCTTTTCTGGAAGGTCGACGATTAGGGCGCCCATAGTGATGGCTGTGGCAGCGATGCTGGTAGCGCTCTGAACGGCTTCCTTGGTGACCTTGGCTGGGTCAATTACGCCAGCTTTTTTAAGGTCGATAAGGCCTTTTTCTGGGGTCATGACGTTGATGCCCTGGCCAGGCTTCGCTTTCTCGACTTCGGCGAGAAGAGCCTGGGAGTTCAGGCCAGCGTTCTCCATGATGTGAATGAAAGGAGCTTGGAGAGCTTTCTGGACGATCTTAGCGCCGGCACTCTCGGCCCTGAGGTTGCTAGCGAGGTTAACGAGAGTAACGCCACCACCGGTAACGATGCCTTCGGCGAGAGCAGCCTTAGTAGCAGCGACAGCGTCGTCGACACGGAATTTCTTTTCGTCGATTTCGGCTTCGGAAGCGCCACCGACTTTGATAACGGCGACCTTGCCAAGGAGAGCAGCAGCACGCTTCTCGAGCTCTTCGCGCTCGTAATCCGACTTGGCGAGTTTGGCTTGCGACTGAATGAGGTCAATGCGATTTTTGACGGCAACTTGGTTGCCAGCACCCTTGATGATGGTAGTTTCGTCCTTCGTAGCGATAACTTTGCCACAAGTACCGAGAACTTCCATACCAACTTCTTCGAGCTTCATGCCCTTGTCAGCAGAAACTACCGTAGCGTCGGTCAAGATAGCGATGTCTTCCATGATTTCTTTGCGGCGATCACCGAAAGCTGGAGCCTTGAGAACGAGCGTATTAAAGACGCCCTTCAGCTTGTTTAGGACGAGGACAGAGAGAGCTTCGCCTTCGACTTCCTCGGCAATGATGACAAGGTCTTTGTGGCCACTCTGAGCACATTGCTCGAGAAGAGGTAAGAGTTCCTGAGCACTGGAAATTTTCTTATCGGTGATGAGGATGAGTGGCTTGTCGAAAACGGCTTCCTGGCGATTAGTGTCGGTGATAAAGAATGGTGAAGAATAGCCCTTGTCGTAAGTGAAGCCTTCGACGATTTCCTGCTCCATTTCTAGGCCCTGACCTTGCTCAACGGTGACGACACCGTCTTTGCCAATTTTACTAATGACATCAGCGATGAGCTTGCCGATTTCTGGATCACCGGCCGAGATCGAAGCGACTTCGGCAACCTTGGAATCGTGACCCTCGATTTGTTCGGCTGATTTTTCGATGCCTTTGATGATTTCTGCACCAGCTTCTTCGATGCCCTTACGGAGCTCCATAGGGTTAACGCCGGCAGCGATGAGTTTGTTTGCCTCGGCGAGAATATGGTAGGTCAAGACGGTGACGGTAGTCGTGCCATCGCCGGCCACCTTATTTAATTTTTGAGCAGCAGCCTTAATTAGCTTAGCACCGATCTGCTCACCAAGATTTTCGTCGGTCGAGCCAAGATCAACAGCTTCGGCGACAGTGACGCCATCGTGGGTGATAGTTGGGTTGCCATAGGATTTTTCGATGACGACGTTTTGGCCTTTAGGTCCAAAGGTGACTTTGACGGCATCGTAGAGTTGCTTTGCGCCAGAGAGGACTTTTTCTCGAGCTTGATCAGCATAAAAGATTTTTTTTGCCATAATATAATTCCTTTACTTTTCTAGTCTGTTGGCTGCGAGGGTCGCTATTTTCGAGAGTGGGTGACGTTCTCCTCATCTAAAGATTCGGACTCACGTCAGCCCATCAATACTCTCGAGAAATTAGCGAACCTTTCGATGCGCCAACGAGCTAGAAAGATTAAATAATTTATAAAGTTGCTAAAACATCTTCTTCTTTTAAGATGATGTAGTTTTTGTCGTCGAGTTTGATATCGGTAGTAGAATAGTTTTTATAGACGATTTTGTCGCCTTTTTTGACGGTTTTGACGTCGGGACCGACTGACTCAACTACGGCGTAAGCTGGGGCCTCTTTGGCTTCGCCAAGTAAGATGCCAGACTTTGTAGTCTCCATAGGTTGTTCTTTGAGAGCAACAACGCGATCTAATAGTGGTTTTAACTGCATATTTTCTCCTTCCGTATCTCTATCATAGCGCAGGAGATTAGCACTGTCAACGTTAAAGTGCTAAAAGATTATGATAATTAAGATTAAACTAAGTAGAAAAACGCCCCGGAGACAGTGCTCCGGGGTGCAGGATAAAAGGATGAGAAAATAGATTTTAGCGTTAGCTGCCAGGTGATTTAACTTTGCTCTTGGGCCCTGGCTAAGTTCGGAAAATTGCTCGTGACTTCGTATTGCTGAATCAGGGTGTCGGTGTCGCAGGGTAAAGCGTAATACGAACCGAGGCTGGCTTGGCCGAGATAGAGTGTGGGATTTTTAGCTGAATCCAAGTGTTCGGAGATGTAGTTACGACAGAGGTAGTAGAAGGTCTGGTGCTCGGTGGTGGCTGGCAGTCTGATTTGGAGATAAACATAGTGAGGATGAGGCAAGGTGGCCGAGAGAACGGTGATATCTGCTGTCTGTAACGACCCGGCGCGTGGTCGGGTAAAATTAAAGGTGACTTTGCCTGGTTCACTGATGATCTCCCAGAGAATAAACTCGAGGCTATTGGGGTCGAAGAGCGAGTCAATCTTCAGATGGGCAGTTGGCGTTTCCGAAGAGTGATTTTGACATTCGGCATGGAAAGTCAAATTTTCCTGCGAGAGGTGAGCGACAAGGTGTTTGCGAATTAGGATTTTGCCGACGATGCTTGCTGTATCATTTTCGGTATAGGGAGCAAGAATCTCGAACCCAGGATTAGCGATGGCCTTGGCGTAGGTCGGGGTCTCGTAACCGAGGTTACGCAGGATGAGCTTTTCGTCTTGGATGATGATTGGTGGTACTATGAACATGCTAGAATCCTCCTTTTATATCAGAATGGTAAAGTGCAAGGTAATTTTGTTTATTATATGATGAATGGGGAGGCTTGGCAACGAAATTTGTTCAAGGCGAGTTTAAAAGTTCAAAGTGTGATATATTGTTCAAAGTGGTTGTATTCTTCAAAGTGATATGTTACACTCAAAGTATAAGCTAAGCTTAGAGGAGTATTATGTCAAGGATAGAGGCGACGATGTCGGCTGGGTACCAGATAACGGTGCCGAGTGCAGTGCGAAAATTATTAGACCTGAGGCCACAGGATAAGATAGTTTTTGATACGGATAGAAAACGGATTACGATCGAGAAAGCAGAAACGAAAGAAGAAAAGATTAAGCGAATTTTTGCAGAGTTAGAGGAGATGAAGCGCAAACGTGAGAAGTATATGACGCCCGAGCAAAAGGCTTTTGCAAAGAAAACGGCAGGATGGACAGTGAACCAGTATCATGAATATTATGATAACTTGCCAGAGACCAAAGAGTATATAAAGGAGAAATATGGCGTTTAAGACTGAGGAATCTCTAGATACGAATATTATCTTGCGTTTGGCGTTAAGAGATGTGCCGAAACAATGCATGAAGATTCAGGATCTGTTTATGCGACAGGGAGTGGTGTATAATGTGGCAGATTTGGCGATTATGGAAGCAGCTTATGTCTTGCAGAAAGGTAATTCTCGGCGAGAAGTTGTCGACATGTTGCAAAAAGTTTTATCCTTCCCGAATATAAGCTATAATGAGGCGTTGTTTTGCCGGGTATTTCCGATGTATCTGAACAACCCGAAACTGTCGTTTAATGATTGTTGCCTGGCGTCGTATGCCGCTTTGGATGAGGCTGAGCCGTTATGGACGTTTGACCAGGCGTTAGCGAAAGAGTCGGGGACGGCGAAGTTGGTGATATAATAGTGACATGAGTTTGAAGAGTGTGGTTGAGAAAATTCCGGGGTATAATTCCCTGGTGAAGCCGTTGCATTTTGGGCAGGCGTTGCTGGCGAGTTTGAAATATGATCGACCGGCGAAAGGGTTGAGGGTGATTGCCGTGACGGGTACGAACGGTAAGACGACGACTTGCTTTATGATTTGGAAAATGTTGAACCGGGCTGGGAGGAGGGCTGGAATTTTGAGCACAGTCGGCTGGGGAGGGGTAGGTCTTGTTGATAATGTGCCTTCTTCTGCGTCAGCAGATGCGCGTCTCGCTCACCGTACCTTAAGTACGGTTCGCTCCGATGCTCCTGCTTCCTTGAATATGGCACATTCTGAACAAGACCTGGATGCGACGGTATTGCATAGCCAAGTCGAGCACATGACGACGGAGCGAGTTGGAGTGTTGAACCAGAGGATGCGTGCAATAGCCGATGCGAAGGCAGAGTTTCTCGTTCTCGAGGTGACTTCGCATGCGCTTTGTCAATTCCGGACACTGGGTGTGCCGATTGAGGTGGCTGTCTTTACGAATATTACGCCGGAGCATTTAGATTATCATAAGACGTTTGAAAAATATCGCTCGGCGAAGCTGAAATTATTTAAGAAATCGAAATATGGAATTGTGAACGCTGATGATAAAAACGCACAATATTTTATTAACCAATATTCGTCTGGTGATATAATTACATACGGAATTGAAGGTGGTGACTTGCGTGCAATGGAGGTGGAATTGTCTCCGACTGGCGTAAAATATTCATGTGGTGATATAAAGTCTGGAAAGAAGATAGAGATTAAAACTCAGATTCCAGGAAAGTTTAATGTTTATAATTCCCTGGCTGCTGTGGCTGTGGGGAAAAAAGTTGGCTTGACGGATCAGCAGATTAAGGATGGGATCTATGCACTGGAGGCTGTCGAAGGTAGAATGACGAGGGTGCGTGAAGGCCAGAAGTTTGAGGTGATTGTAGACTATGCGCATCAGCCGGATGCATTGCAGAAGGTGTTTGATTCGGTGCAGGCTGATGGGAAGAAACGTCGGATTATTTCGGTGCATGGAGGTGCTGGTCGGCGCGACCATTCGACGCGTAAGGTGCGTGGGGAGATTTTGGGGCGTGAAAGCGATATTGTGATTATCACAGAGGACGACACGAGGGATGAGGATCCGAAAGAGATTGCTAGGCAGTTTGTACAGGGGGCGCTTGACGCAGGTAAGATCTTAAATCAGGATTTGTTTGTTAACCTCGACCGGGAGTCGGCAATTCGTCAGGCGATCGAGTTAGCTGAGGATGGTGACCTGGTGCTGATTTTGGGCAAAGGACATGAAAAAACGATCTTGCGTGGGGACGGGGCGCATCCGTTCGAGGATATTAAAGTGGCCCAGAAAATCTTGCGTGAGAAAGTCAAGCGAAGTAAGTAAGAGACGTTAGTGCTTAGCTGTTTAGCGCTAGTGCTTTAGTGGTGTTAAGCTGGTGGTTATTTTTATAATACTATTGCTATTTTGATAACTCTTGTGGTTGCAAAAATTTTCTTCTTTATGATAGGATAGGGGTGGAGTCGTCAAAGCCTCTGGACATTAATCTTTAGAGTATGGAGTGGGAAGGAGAACGGTTATGAGTCTAAAGTTGGCTCGTTTTAGAATTACTTTATGGTTCGAGTGCGCTTTAATGCGTATTAGAATCAATATTTCTTCAGACCAAGATCTGAAGAAATAACTCAAAAACCTAATCCTATACTAGCAAAGTTTTACTAAATTGTCTATGCTTTGATGGCTCTGATCGTGTTGTAGAAAATACAATGGAAGGTTGTGGTTTTTGGCTTGAGCGTGATATAATGAGGATGTCTAGTTTATATCACAATCAGTTTTTGATATGTATATTTATGCAATCGCAGGAAGGCTTGCGTTTCATAAATGCCTATTGAGCGGCACCGCTAAACAAGACGTTTGTGAGTAAGGCAATCTTACTTTCTGCGATTGTGAATAGACTAGACACCTTGCGGTGTCGCTTTTTGTATAAGCGTTTTGGTATATAGAAATGCGTAGTTATATTGGTAGGACAATATACGAAACTAAGTAGCGACACCCAAGGTGCAAAACATAATATTAAGCAATCAAAAAGAAAGGTAAATCTGACATGTCCAAGCTTAAAGAGAATTACTATAAGTGGTTATAACTATCTGGCTAAGCCGGGTCGAGACCACGGCCCGAACGAAGTGAGGAATTCGGTCTCGAGAGGCTTATCAAACCACGTTAGTAATTCTCTTTAAGCTTGGAACAGTTAGAATCAGCTTTTTGATTGCTAAGGTCTAGGAGGTACAATGCTAAAGCGTTACAAGAAGTCAACTTTAAGAATCAGGAAGGAGACAATGCTCGGGTTTAGTAGTATGGCATTATCACTATTAATCGCTTTAGCATTGATCTGTCCATTAGCACAAGATGATTCCTACGCCACCTGTGCAGATGGGACGGGAGGAAGCGTGGGAGAGAGTTGTACTAGTACTATGGCAGAGATTGATACGGAAGTGAACGTTAATACTAGTATTAGTATTGCCGTAGATGCAAAGATGGGATTAGACTTAACCCCCAGTAGTAATGGTACAACCAGTACGGCTTCAGGTAAGGTACTAGTAGCAACTAATAGTATTGATGGTTATGCTCTCTTCATGAAAGCTAGTAACGGCTTAACTAATACTAGTACAGTTAATAGTGCTACTAGTACTAAAGAGGGTAGTAGTCTAGTAAATACGATTAGCAATCTCTCTGCTAATAGTACTTTAGCCAATATGCCGATGAACACTTATGGCTATAACCTAAGTAATACCTTGCCAAGTGAAGTAGAAGCTACTACTAGTACTTATCTACCACTTGATACAACTGGTAGTAATGCTATTAGAAGAACTAGCTTTAGTACGGGTAGTAGTGATAGTACTAGTAGTAGCAACTCTTCGGCCGATACAGACTATGGTTATGGCGACAGCTTCTATCTTAATCTAGGCGTAAAGGTCGGTAATAGCCTGCCAGCTGGGACTTATGCTGGGACGATTACGCTCTCAGCTGTCGCCAACCCTTTGACCGTGAAGAGTATGGCAGGACTAACCTATATGCAAGACATGACATCTGAGATCTGTGCCAACACACGAGAACATTATACTAAACAACTCATAGACGTTAGGGATGGTAATAGCTACTGGGTAGCAAAGCTCAAAGATGGGAATTGTTGGATGACACAAAATCTAGCGCTGGATATTACCGACTCCATGGCCAATGCTGAGGGCAATAATGGGTTACTGAATAGTACGACTACAGATATAGGATACGATAACAATGGTAATTTGATTGACGGCATTAAATACTGGAATAGTGGTAGTACCTACAAACCAGTTGCCACAACTACTCAATTCCCGATATCGCACGAATATAGCGACTCTAGTTCTGTTACTTATTCGTTCAACCCAGGAAAATGGGTAGCTGGTACGCCGGAGCTCATCAGCACTTGTTCAACGGAACTCAAAGCAGAAACGCTAGAGGCATGTAAATATAGTGGCGCAGTAAATGTTGACGATGGATGGAGTCCGACCTTCACAGCACAAGAAATGACTTGGAACGGGCCACAAGTCTTGCAAGAACGAACTAATTCTGGCAATAGCAACCCCGGTAGTGGTACACCTTTAGAGAGTTATACTGGTCTGATATCAGTTGATTACAACAGCAAAACTTACGACTCACATTATCTATTGGGTAATTATTATACACATAATGCTGCGACGGCTGGTTCCGGAGTAAGCGACACGGTCTATACGGCGCCGGATTCGATTTGTCCAAAGGGATGGAAGTTACCTAATGGTACTGCAAAAGATTTAAATGATACGGCTAGTGGTTATGGATACTTAGTGAAACAATATGTGCCATTTTCTGATAATAAATATCCAGTTACTAGAACGCTTCTTGGTAATCCACTTTATATTACAAGATTTGGTAGGATAATGCGTTACAACAACTCCAAAGCAATTATAAGTGTATTTGGTTACGCTAGTTATTTCCAAGTTCCTAATACTATTCCAAACCCAAATCGATTAAATTATGTTATTGGAGCTGCTAATATCTGGGGAGATAATGTCGATATTAATTACAATTTTAATATCGATAACCCAGAAAATCGTGGCCAACATCCGAAGATCGCTGCTTCGCCAATGCGTTGTATTGCTCGGTAGTACGATTTATCCAAAAGTATAGCAAGGTGCTACGCTTTTGGTGGTTTGTCACCCCTGTTAGTAAAGTCACAAAGTGTAGCACGGTGCTACACTTTGTGACTTTCTAGGTAACTAGGCGCCAGAAGCCAGACAACGTACTGGGAAACTAAGATAACGAGTATTTGGACCATTTGAAGCATAGAGATCAGAGACGAAAAAGGCAGAATAATATGAGCCAAGGCCAGAAGATTCCCAAATAGAGTCACTGGTCATAGCTGACCAATCATATCCACTTTGGCCGAGATATGCTAGGAAGCCAAAGTAAGGATTCATAATCCCACTGCGCACGAAGTTATTTCTTGGTTGGGGTTGGGGCTTCGGGGTCGTAGTTAGCAATGCCGTCGGCGATAGTGGCCGGAGCAACATTGAGAGCAGTAGCGATTGCAGCTGCGCAAGCCATGTAGGAAACGGTGGGCTCGCCGGCGATGAAGCTAGCGACAGTGAAAGCTTGGTTGCCAATGCTAAGGTTGGCTTCAGTTCCCTTGCGATAGAGCTTAGAAGTGTCAATGCGCAGGTCAGAATCGGACGAGGCACCGTAGGTGATAGTTTCGTTCTTGCCTCGGAAATTCGCAAAGTCAGGATAATGAGCATCATCACGGTTCAAGACTACTACCTCTGGATCCATGCGAAAGAGGGTCGATTTAGCGTCGAGATAGGTATTAATATCGACATCAGTGAGACCGGAAGGAACGAAATCTGTCAATGCAGCGACGTAAATTGGCAGGCCGTAGAAGGTCTCGCTGCTGAGAGCAGCTGCAGGGGCAGTGATAATAGCATAAGTTGCCTTAGCTTTCCAGGCGTCATTGAGGAATTTGTGCAAAATCGAAGCTTTAATATCGCGATCAGAAGCGAGGATGGCGACCGGCTGGCTGGCTGCGCGCAGAATTTCGTGGACATAATGCGCCACGATTGATTTGCCAGTCGAGCCAGTAATACAAATTAAACGGAGATCGCGAGCCGGATGTCCGTAGTAAGCTGCTAGGAGCTTAACTTTAGTTCGTTCTAGATTAAAGCGCCCACGTTTCTTTGCAGAGTTCGTATTACCTTCCATGATGTAACTATTGTATCATAGATGTATCTGTGATACAATAGACTTGTTGCGAATCTTCGCAATGCTCATTTTCATTTTGCGTGGATGTCGTAGCGCTTGCGTGAAAATATCCACATATGTGCCCGTAGCTCAGTTGGATAGAGCGTTTGCTTGCGGAGCAAAAGGTCGTTGGTTCGAATCCAGTCGGGCATACCAAATTTTGAGTTAAAAAAGGCTCTTTTCGGTTCTCGGAGTTTCGCTCGTCTTGAGACGCGCTTCAACTCCTCGATTCCAAAAATAGCTCTTTTTTATTCTCAAAATTTCGTTCTTCAGTTGAAGAAGAATCCAAACTAGACTCTTTTTGATTGTAAAATTCCAGGCTTTATGAGAGACGCGCTTTAACTCCTCGATGTCAAAAAATAGCTCATAGTCAGCGAGAGATACCTTGAGTTCGGAGTGGTAAAAGTAGAGTTTCTCTGATATACTATAAGTATGTTCAGGAGGTCAAAGAGTATTGACGGGATGCGTGGGTCGCGTGCGACTGATGCTAGCGCTGTGGTGCTCGAAGCCGAGGCTTTGCCGTGGAAGGAAGATGCGACGGATGATGTGGTTGATCAGGCTGACGATGAGGAGCGCGCGCGAGCGAGGATGCAGCAGGCGAAGATTGTCAATTATTTTGCTGTTGATGAACAGGATGTGGTTTCGCCAGAAGAGATTGTGAGGATGGACTCGCGTAGTTTGCGCCAGTTAAAGCGTGAGCGACAAGACGCATTGCGTCGAGCTGCATTAGAAGAGAAGACGCCCGAAAGTGACCTGGAGAAACGTAAGAGTTTTTTGCAGCGAGTGGCGAAGGGAGAGATTACGACGCAAGATGAAACGAACTTTTTGCTGTTGATTCGCGATCCGATTAATCTGCGCGACGTCGGGCCGACGAAGATGTTTGCTCGGATTGCTGCCGACCCGAGGCAGACGCAGATTTTGGCTGTGGCTGCTGGTTATAATCTGAAAAATTGGCAGAAAGTTGATAAGGAAGCGCTGGATCGGATCCTGGGCGCAGTGCAGACGAATGGTGATGATTATCGGACGCCGGTAGGGTTCGCAAGTTTGCGTGAATATTTCCTGAAAGGGATTCGACCGAAGGCGAAGGAGCAAGTTTATCGGTGTTATGAACAGTCGATGGATGAGCTAGAGAAGACTTTGTATGGTAAACGCTTGGAATATTATCAGCAGTTCGAGGCGTTGAAGAAAGAGGCTGAGAAACAGCCGGAAGCAGAGGCGAAGCCGGTGACGGTACTAAGGACGGGTGAGGCGTACCAAGTGGTTACACCGGAGCGTAGTGGAGAGATGCTGGGACGGGCTGCGATTGATGGCGATGCGTGGCATGGTAATGGCATCGATAGCTATCTGAATACTCACGAAATCGCTCAGGCGAATTTAGGGCCGGCATATGAGGTGCAAGTAGGCGAGACGAAGGTTTGCCTCTCGCAACTGTTTGTGCTGGGTGATGGTCAGGTGGTAGCGCTAGGTTTTGTGCCCGAGGGTAGCAGTTATAAAGTGCGAGCGTTTTATCGGAATAACGCGCTGGGGCTTTGGTGCTATTTGCCGGATTATACGCGTCGGACTGATGGTGGGTTGGATGGGTTTGGGGTTGGATACGGGATCTCTTCGGTGATTTTGCCGTCAGAAATGCAAGTAGCTTTGGCGCAGCTGGAGCGAAAGGGCAAGCCAAAGGTATTAGCGAGGCCTGGTGAGGCTGAGGCGATTTTTGCCGGGTCTGCTCATGCTTATGATTCGAGCCAAGAATATCAGACGCTTTGGACTTATGGTCGACTGAGAGGCGATTATTATCGGGAGGTCTCGACTGAGTCGATTAATCATGATTTTGGGCTGAATGGCACGATGCAAAAGAAGGCGCCTTATACTCTGGCGATTGATTTTGACCGAGCGCCGGATTTTAAGAAGTTGGCGCTGGAGTTTGAGACGGCGATGACGGATGCTGGGATGGTGCAGATTCAGGGGTTCAAGTCGCACGATGAGCAATATTTATGGTGGTTTTGTCGGGATGCTAAGGGGCGAGCTTGGGTGTGCCAAGTGGAGGCGATTTCTCCGTTGACGACGGTGGGGCTGAGGCGAGACTGGACGGTGATGGGCGATTTTACGACGCCTTTGTATGAATATACGACGCAGGCTGGGATTTATGGCGATCGGAGCGATACTAAGGGACCAAAGCAGTGCATGTGGAATAATTATCTGAGCAATGTGCCTCTGATTCAGGAGTATTTGAAGGTTTTGCAGGGTTAGATTGGCGAGGAATGCCGTGAGGCCGTTCCCTTTTGGCTGGAAATGTGATAAGATAAGAAGTGGAAGCGTGGCCGAGTGGTTGAAGGCGCACGACTCGAAATCGTGTGGGCAGCAATGTCTCGGAGGTTCGAATCCTCTCGCTTCCGCCAGGAAGTAAAATCATCATGCCAAAGGTATGGTGATTTTACTTTTCTGTAAGAAAAGTTAGGATTCGAGCCAAGGTTCGTTATCGAGCGCAGCGAGATTACTTTTCCTCTTGCTTCTTTAAGTACCTAGTCGCCAGAAGCCAGACAACGTACTGGGAAACCATTACAGCGCTCATATGGACCACGTGAAGGATAGAGTCCTGAAGCATTAAAGAGGAGATAATAGGCGGTAGCTGAGGTAGTATTAGAAAACTTACCGGCCATAAGTGACCAATCGTAGCCATGGCCGCCTGCGACCCCCAGGAAGCCAACATATAAGTCAACGGACCCACTGCGCACGAAGTATATATAAAACAATAGACGGAAAATCCCGGTCACGACTAGAAGCCATGGCCGGGATGGACTGATTCCTAAACATCACAGACGACAAACTTACCTTATTGTTTCAGAAGAGGTATGGCTCCCAGAAGATTGAGGTTGAAAGTCGCAAACTCGTTCTTTTTCAGTTCAGAGAAGTCAAAATAATACCAGTCATTTTTGATTTGCTGGTTGAGGGCAACCTGAACGCGCTCGAAAATCATTAACGACATCAGCAGGTCCTGTTCCTGGGATAAGCCACTGAAAGCAATTTTGAGTTCCCCGACACGATTGGTTACTGTCTCATAAGGGACACGAATGCCACCGAGATAGCTGGTAAGCTTCAGGTGGTCTCGAAGGATAATCTGGAGTGCCCTGTTGATTTTAAGATGGGAGCCTACTATAATCTCACTTGCTCCGAGACTTTGTAGTTCTTCCCAGGTTGCTGCCGGAAGGTTGTCTTTCAGCGCTTTGTCGGCTTCGATGCGCGCGACGAACTGCTGTACGGTGTCAGTGCCGGTCATGGCAATGTCCGGGAAAAGCTCCAGAGTATGCATTTTTGCTTCAGCGAAGCTGCCTCCACCTCCCTGTGAAATCTTCATTTTAAGGTCTTTGGCATGATTCTCGGAGTTATCGCGTAAGTCGATGATGCACCGAAACCCTTTCTGTAAGACTGATGCCTGACCATCGGTCAAACGCTGAACGGCATTGCTAACCTGGGCGCTGATATTTTCGAATCCGAGGGTAAAAGTTTCGCTTTGTACTGTATTTTTCATGAACAGTACCTTCTTTTATAGTTCTCTGTGATAGCTATCACAGGACAAACGCCGGCCCGATGGGTAGACCTTTGTCCTGTGACAACGTTAGAAGAATCAGCTTTTAAGGTGCTTATCCTTCCATTGTAGCACAGATTGTATAGAATGTCAATAGTGATAAGGATTTTTCTGCGATTTTGCGATTATTTTAATGGTTTTACGACTAAACACAAGTTTTATCATGCAATCTCATCCGATGAAGAAAAAATGATGCTATAATTAGCTTATGGATAAAGAGCTTGGGCTGGAGGTAGGACAGGGCGCGCCGGAGGAAGTCGCTTCGTCATCAGAGGTGGCAGTGTTGACGTCGGAGGAGAAGGATCCGTGGTCCGAGCTAGCTAAGGTGGAATTTGCTGGTGACAGGTCACCACTGTCGATCTCGACCACAAGTCCAGATCGAACTTGTCGGTTTTACTTGAAAGAGATCGAGCGACAAGGCAATATGGAAGGCGTTCGGAACTTTCTCGAGGGAGCGATGGGGCGAGACTATCTAAGTTTTAGGGAGCCGGAGGAGTTGGCTGAGTTTGCTGGGGGATATGTTGATGAGCTGCGAGAAAGTTTGGATCCAGAGGAAAAGTCGGCCCTAAAACGGTATTCCGGGATAGGCTATCAGGCGATTAATCAGGTGGCGCGAGGGCAATGGAGCTATGAACTTCTAGGGCTGCAAACGCCGGAGAGGGTCGAGAGTGTCGAAGAGACGATCAAGGGGATGGACCGGGCGATGGCTACGGCGCCAGAGTTGGGGCAAGATGTAATGACTTATCGAGGGACGACGCGTGAGACCTTCCTGGGATACGGAATTGATACCTTGGGGGATCTGGCGAAGCTGGAGGGGCAATTTTTCCTCGAGAAAGGGTTTTGTAGTACGTCCTTGATTCGAGAACGGGATTTTACCAATGCTGCGACGGAAGATGGGGCGCCAGCAAGGTGTAATGTGGAGATCGTATACCGGATTCCGAAGGAGTATCACGAATGCGTGGGGTTGCTGTCGGAGGATTTGGCGTATCATAGTGAGGAATGCGAATTCCTCGTGAATCGGAATAGTCTGTCTTATGTGGCTAAAGCTGAGGTCGACGAGGCGCAAAATCAAGCGAAGCTAGAGATGGTACTAATCCCGAGGGAAGTTTATGACCCCGGGGTGACGAGAGAGAAGTAGCTGGTGGCAACGTTTCGCCGAAGGCATGTGATATAATGAGGTGATTATGAGTAGTGTGTTTACGAAGATTATTCAGGGTGAGATTCCCTGCTATAAGATTTATGAAGATGAGAAGACTTTGGCGTTTCTCGATATCGAGCCGGAAGCGATCGGGCATACCTTGGTGGTGCCGAAGATTGAAGTGGAGAAGCTGTATGAGCTGCCAGATGAAGATTATCGGGCCGTGATGGCGACGGTGAAGAAGCTGGCGAAGCATTATGATGAGGTCTTAGGGACGAAAATTACGCTGAAGGTGGTGGGGATTGATGTGCCTCACGCGCATGTGCATATTTTGCCACTAGATGAATATTTTGAGAGCGAGAAGAAGCTTCAGCTTGCGCCGGAGGATTTGAAGGCGTTACAAGAAAAATTGCAGCTCTCGAAGTAGAGAGCTGCAAAGGAGTGGGCTGATTAATTAGCGAATGGCGTTGTCGGGGAGATCATCTGGGGACGGGACGTGTGTGGCCTGGTACTCGGCCTCGGCAGCGCGATTTTTCGCGATGGCGCGCTGTTCGACAATATAATCATTAAATTCGCTAGCGATTTGGTTCACTCGGGAAGCGAGACGTCGGTCGGTCTCGGCGTTATGAGGGTGATCATGGGCTGCTGCCTCTTCGGCGAGAGCGAGATAGTCATCTTTGATAGCCTCGAAAGTTTCGCGAGCGTTTGACTCTTCTGTTCTGTCTAATTTTTCGGTCACGTCCATGAGTTTGGCTGTCAGCTCAATATCGGTGCTGATGATTTGCTCGTCCTCGGGAGTGGCGTTGACCTCTGGGCTCTCCAAGGCGCTAATCAGGCGATTGAGGCGTTGGTTGATGAATTGTTCATAATCTTCACGGCTGACAAGGGTTTCAGCAGAAAGCTCGTGGGTTTCGGGACCGTCATCCTCGAGGAATGGCGCTAATTTTTCGGTTAGGTTTTCTGCTTCTGTGTTGCCAGTGGCTTCAACAGCTTCAGCTTCGGTAGTTTCGGCTTCGGCGACTTCAGCAGCTTGGCGCATCTCGGCGTCTTCGAGGCCTTCGAGCTGGCGCATTTCGGTTTCGAGCGCTTGGGCTTCGGTGTCGTTGTATTCGCCGGTAATGTCGACGCTATCGTCAGGATTGACTTCGAAAGGATTAGTGCTGGCGTCAGCGTCGGGAGAGATGCCGTCAAAATGATCGCGATCGGTAGAATTCTCGTTTGGTAGGTTATGGACGGCGTCGATTTGGTAGGCTTCCGGTTCGGCTTCGGTTTTAGTTCCAGTCTCGGCTTCGGTTTCGACTACGGTTGCAGCTTCAGTTTTGGCAGATGCGTCTTGATTTTCTGGGTCTTCGGCGGTCTCTTCGTTGTACTTGGTGAGGCTGTCCCACTCGGTAGGCGCGTCACCGGGGTTTGGTTGATTTGGATTAAATTGAGGTGCGTTTGGGGTTTCACCCATATTAATAACTCCTTTGTTTTGGTTTTTGTTTTGATAAAAGAAGGTATCAGCTTGGCTGATATGTTTTACACTCTTACTATCTAGGTTAGCACACCATAAACGTTTTGTCAATAGGTCATTGGGACCTTATCATTATTTTTCATAAGCACCTCTTTCCAAGGGACGCGTCGCCAGCGCCTGCCGTCGCAGGGCTGGTGCGCTTCATGCTCGGTCGTAACCTGCGCACACCCTTAGAAAGAGGTGTCTACGGGGAAATACTGATAAGATTACAGTTTAAACTATGATATAATGGAGACATGAAGTTCACGAAGAGTTACGAACCGGGAGAGTTCGAGCCGCGGATTTATGCGGAATGGGAAAAAACTGGTGTGTTTCAGCCGAAAAAGATTGTGGCTGATGCTGATGAGAGCGATACGGAGAATAGTTATACCGTAGTGATGCCACCACCGAATGCAAATGGAAATTTGCATATTGGGCACGGGTTGACGATTGCCTTGGAAGATTCCCTGGTACGATATTATCGTTTGCGTGGACGTTCGACTTGGTATATTCCGGGGGCTGACCACGCTGGGTTTGAGACTTGGGTGGTGTATGAGCGTGCGTTAGAGAAGGAGGGGCACACTCGGTTTGAATATTCGCGCGATGAGCTGTATGCGCGGGTTTGGAAATTCGTCGAGGAACAACGGGGGAACATGGAGCTGCAGGTGCGAGCTCTGGGGGCGAGTTGTGCTTGGAAGGATCTGACTTTTACATTGGACGAGAATGTGGTGTCGCGAGTTTATCAGACGTTCGAACGAATGTGGAACGACGGCATGATCTATCGAGGCGAGAAGTTGGTGAACTTTTGCCCGAAGCATCAGACGGCGTTTGCTGATATTGAGGTGGAACATGAGGATGAGAAAGGGCATCTTTGGGATATCGCTTATAAGGTGGTTAGTACGCCAGATAGGCTTGTTGAGGCTGAGCGCGTTTTAAGTGAGATTATCGTAAGTACGACGCGACCGGAGACGATTTTTGGGGATACGGCTGTGGCTGTGAATCCGGAAGATGAGCGCTATAAGGGGCTGGTCGGGGGGTTGGTAGAGCTGCCTTTGACTGGGCGTACGATTCCGATTGTGGCTGATGAACATGCTGATCCGGAGTATGGGACGGGTGCTGTGAAGATTACGCCGGCGCACGATTTCGACGATTTTGAAGTTGGAGAGCGACATGATTTGCCACGAGTGCAGGTGATTGGCGAGGATGGCAAGATGACCGAGGCTGCTGGGCCGGAGTTTGCTGGGCTGCCTACGAGTGAATGTCGTTCCCTGGTGCTGAAGAAGCTTGACGAACAGGGCTTGCTACGAGGTGAGAAAGAGATCGTGCATAATGTGGCGCACTGTTATAAATGTGGCGCGACGATTGAGCCGATGCTGAAGGCACAATGGTTTGTCGACGTGAAACGTTTGGCAGCGATGGCGATTGAGCATTTGGAAAAGGGCGAGGTGAAGTTCTATCCGGCGAACAAGAAAAAGGTGCTGATTAATTACCTGAAGGGACTGAAAGATTGGAATATTTCGCGACAGATTCCTTGGGGAATTCCGATACCGGCGTTTAGGCAAACAGAGACTGACGCTGCGCCGGAGTGGATTTTTGATCCGAGGACGAATTTGACGAAAATTGAAGTTGGTGGCGTGAAGTATTATCGCGATGAAGATACCTTTGACACTTGGTTCTCGTCATCGCATTGGCCGATTGTTTGTACGGATTGGCTAGCTGGGAAAGAGAACCCATATTATCCGTTGAATGTGATGGAGACGGGGGCTGACATTCTCTTTGCGTGGGTGGCGCGTATGCTGATGATGGGGCTCTATGTGACGGGTGAAGTTCCCTTCCGGGAGGTTTATTTGCATGGTTTGGTACTAGACGAGCATGGCCAGAAGATGTCGAAGTCTAAGGGCAACGTGATTAATCCGATCGAGCTGGTGACGAAATATGGTTCGGATGCTTTCAGACTGGGGATTTTGCGTGGGCGCAGTGCTGGTATGAACCAGGCGTTTAGCGAGAATAGTGTGATCGCTGGCAGGAATTTGTGTAATAAACTCTGGAATCTCGCAAGGTTTATTCAAGGGATGGTGGATGAATCGCAGAGTGGGAGCGTGGTGGCTGCTGAGATGATTGAGGCCGAGGCGCAGGCTGAAGTTGTGAACGAAAATA
Source organism: uncultured Candidatus Saccharibacteria bacterium (assembly GCA_964515845.1). Taxonomy (GTDB): domain Bacteria; phylum Patescibacteriota; class Saccharimonadia; order Saccharimonadales; family Saccharimonadaceae; genus Nanosyncoccus. Next base: position 76,805 of record CAZEVF010000002.1, read on the forward strand.
GTGTGCGCACCGGCGATGAGCTGCCCTATACGACCGATAATATGGGCGAAGACTGGATTTGTCGCGAGCTGACGAAGTGCAAGGAAGAGATTGAGGATGATTTTGAGAATTATCGTTTCTCGGAGGCCGTCGAGACGCTCTATGCGACGATTTGGGATAAATATGCCGACTGGTTTATCGAGAGCCAGAAGCTATATAAGAATGTACCTCTGCTGAAGGTGACGCTAGAGATGATTTTGAAGATGTTGCATCCGTTCGCGCCGTTTGTGACGGAAGCGATTTGGCGGAGCTTGAGCTGGACGAACGGAATGTTGATTGTGCAGAAATGGCCCTCACGGCTCAAATTTGACCCGATAACGGCTGAGAGATTTGAAAGCTTATGTTTAGTCGTCTCAGAAGCTAGAAGGGTCTCACAGGAGCTCTCAGGCACCTCTAACGGCAAATGGACGATGCTGTATGGCGACGATGCGCTAGTGGATGATAATCAGCTGCTCGTGGCGAGCTTGGCAAAGGTTCCGGCCGTGATTTCTTGCGAAGGCCAACCAAGAGGTTTGAGATTGGCGCTGGCGAATCATGAGGTTTATCTTGATGTATCAACAGAGGTAGTCAAGGAATATCGAGAGAATTTGGAACAGAAGATTTTGAGCGTGGGGCGTGAGCTGGATGCGCTGAATGCGCGCATGATGAATCCAAATTACGTCGATAAAGCGCCGGCTCATTTGGTGAAGCAGACGCGTGATGGGATTGCTGAGAAGGAAAAGTTGATTGAGAGGCTTAAGGGAGAGCTGAAGGTTATTTAACTAAGTGACTAGGCACCAGAAGCCAGACAACGTACTGGGAAACCATAGTGACGCTGTCCTGGACCAGCTGAGGGTGAGAATTCTAGGATATCAAATAGCAGGAGATATGCTTCGCTTGGTTTGTCATTCTGGTTGACGCTTGCCACAGACGACCAGACATAAGCACGCCAGCCTACACCATATGAGTAGCCATGATTCAGGACAACCAGACCACTGCGCACGAAGTGCAAGCCTCTTTACTTATTTTTGTAATTTTTGCAAAATAAGCATAGACACTCTTGACATTTTTTGATGATGTGTGCTACAATGGAATCATAAGCTTGATAAGGTTGATGGATTAAATTATTTAATCCCGATTCTACAAAGTAGAATCGCTAAAACCTTAGGGGCTTAAGTACGTTAAATACTCACTAGATTATACCATAGTTCTGCTTTCTTGCTTTTGTCTTTCTCTCGGCTGGGGTTCTATGCAGTATTGAGTCGATAGGGGGAGCCGGTTCGATACTGCATAGACGCAGTAAAAATACAAAAACGAGAGAAGCCGGCGATGTCCGGCGCGCCTGAGGCGCAGAAAGGGGTTATTTATGATGACTTATGCAGAAGCGAAAGAAAGATTTATCGGGATGACACTGGTTGAAGTTGAGCCTGAATATCGTTGCAGGGCAGATCGTGGATCGGATGAGTGTACTTTTTGCTGTAATGCAGACTCTGGTGATCCGGAGTGTGGAGATTGTATTTCGTTTTTGATGCAGCTTAAAGTGGATAAGGTCCACACAACCCGTAGATCATTTCTTCTGGAATGCGATGCGTTTAACGTTAGCGTCGTTGTCCCTAAGGCACAAGCTCACGAATTCAAGCTTCGGTCGGCCACACTTTCTCCGGAATTAACGGAACAGGTAGAAAATATTGGTCTCGAACTTAATGAGGCTCAGTTTCTTTTCTGTCGGACTTGGAGAAATCAGACGAGACGTTACGGCATGAAGGAACGCACCTATGTTTATCCTTGTGCAAGAGAGCAGGCGAATTGTCTGATTTTGACCACGAGGAGAGATAGCCGAGGAGAGTTCTTGTCCAGCGAAATGGAGCTTTATGGTGGGATATGCCGGAGACTTCACAGTTGGGCTGAATATGCCGACAACGATGAAGGTCGCGAGGGGGATATGGCTTTAGATTTCTGGGGATTTAGCTATGATCCGGAAAGCGATAGGCTGCAGATTCCGGCTGATGAAGCTGATGAGAAGACCGACGAAATGACTCAACCTTAGTTTGAGCAGATTGCTTGGTTCCCCATTGATTGGCTTAGTGAGTATTAAAGATTCCCGGCTAGAAATAGTCGGGAACTTTTTGTGCGCAGTGGGCTTGTTAGTCTAAATCTTGGCTTTTTGTGGAACATAGGGTTTAATGGTTATGCTTGGGCCTCTTCAGCTGCTGCATTCACTAATGCTTCAATAGCTACTGTATCTTACCTTGACTTTCGCCCCCTAGATCTTTACCCGTCTTATGGCCCACGCTATCGCTGGCCAGGTTTCCCAGTACGTTGTCTGGCTTCTGGTGTCTAGTTCTCTATTTCTGTCCTAACATTAGATTAATTCCCTGTTGGGTTTTGATGAAAATACTTGTGTTTTTTATGAACGGGCGTATAATAGAGGTAACGGATTGCTAGTGGAAGTTAGAGTCCGGGCCAAAGGTGTAAAATATTTGATAGAATCTTGGATTCTGATAGATAGGTTGCAATATTTGGTTGATATTGGGTAATGATAGTAATTGTGTGTCAAAATGTTTCACACAATGATTGTGGTTATTTTGATTATTATTTGTGGGATGTTTTTGAGTCGGTATTTGACGATTCCAGAAACATCTTTTGATAGTGTAAGTGAGGTTTGATAGAGGTGGGTACCCTATTTATTCCAAATAGCTGAGTTTTTGATGCTTTTATGATAATGCGTTGAGGGCTTTTTGCTGTGCTTTTATATATAAAATCGAGTAGGGAATTATGCCCCTACTTTTATGTTTTAATATATTGTTTTTTGAAGATTTGGGACGTGTAATGATGCCATGACGCCATGATAAAGCTTTGTGATGATAATGTTTGATGTATATTGGTCGACAAGGAACACGGAAAAATAGAGACCGATGAGGTGGAATAGGGCAATAGGGAATTATACGCCTATTTGTTAAGGCAATAATGATGAGCTGATACATTTTAGTCGGAAGGAAACACTAGGGAACTAGGCGCCAGAAGCCAGACAACGTACTGGGAAACCGACGTAGCGATTCGTCGGACCGTTCGACGAGAGGAGACCGGAGGGATTGAAGCCGAGGTAGTACGTGGTAGCCGACACGATGCTAGAATAATCACCAGTCAGAGATGGCCAAACGAAACCATTGATGCCTGCGTACCTCGAGAAGCCGTAGCCCAGGTTGAGGAGCCCACTGCGCACGAAAAAGCATTAGCTGAGCTGATGCTAGGTTGAAGATTAATGATGGAGCTTGCGTTTCAGGCGATTTAGCTGGCGCAGGAATTGATAGAGTTTATAGCGAAATGGTCTGATCGGATAGTCCCAGGTGCCGGCGTAATCAACTTGCTCACCACCGAAAGATTGTTTGTACTTGGTAAAGCCGTACCAGGGGTGCTTTGGGTCGTCGGAGGTCGTGATGCCCCAGAAATCGAAGGTTTTGGCGCCACGGGCTTTGGCGTCGAGAATCATTTGCACGAGGAGGACGGTGCCGGCAGCGATTTTGCGTTCGGCGTCGCTAGTGGCGGCATGGGCGTAGAAACGGGTGTCGTCAAAATCGTACACAAGGGAAGCAGCGAGGACTTGACCGTCGAGTTCGGCGAGATAAAGGGTGGCGAAGCCGGACTTGAGCTGGTTTTTCAGGTGAGTTTCGTCTTGGGGGTTGAAATGATCCTTGGCGCCGACGGCCTGGAGCAGGGAAGTAAGGTGGCTGATTTCCTCGGGGTCTTTAGTCTGACGAATTTTGACGCCTTTCTTGGCATGGCTGCGCCAGTATTGAACGTTGGACTTACGCATCGACTTTAAGAGGTCGGCTTCGGGCTGGGTAAGGTCGAGTGTCCAGGTATGGGCTGGGTTAAGATCATGCGACTTGACTAGGCCGAGAGATTTAGGGCTTTCAAGAGGGAAAGTTGGCTCGAGGCGAAGAAAGATTGGGTTGTCGTGAGATTTCGCGAAAGTGGTGGCTGCTTTGAGGAAGCTCTTGATCTCCTCCGTGGATGGATTGGACGATTTAAAGGTGGGGCCGTAGGGGAAATAATAATATGCGCCAACAGGGGTGGATTTGATAATGGCCGCGCCGGAAGCTGTTGGTGTGTCGATCGAGAGGACGGTATTACCCTCGAGCTTTTCGTAGGCCGACCAGGTGGGAGACTGCAAGAAATGTGGTTTCATAAGATTATTATAGCACGAGATGACGTAATGTTCGGGTTGGTAGAAATTTTTATTAAGTTAGGTTGCAAGGGAAGGACGAAATGGCATTTTTCTATTGACTTTTTCGCCTATGCGTGCTATAATGAAAAGATAGGTGTAAAGTTGCACCAAATAGGCTTCCAGAGATAAAGGAGGGAATCAAATGGAAGAGAATATTAAGAATCAATCTAACCTAACAAATGCTGGGGGGGGGGGCGATTTTATGCGTTTCTCAGATTTAACCCCAGAACAGCAGGATATGGCTAGCGATGCGCTCTATCTTACTTACCAGAGTATGAAACTTGAAGCACCAGAGCTGTATCTTATTGCAAGAGCTGACATGCGCGAAGTAAAGCGTAAACAACGTAAGAGATATCGTGAGCTTTTTTGGAATAAGCTTTGTAGCGCTTTTCCGGAAATGTTTAAGGATTCACTGTTTAACGGTTATGTTTTCGCAATCATTTACGTCTTTTTCCTGATAGGCAATCTGTCGGATGTTTTAGTGGCTCTGACGCGAGGGCAAATTGGTTTGGCCTTGTTGCCTTTAATGCTCTCTGCAATGTTTTGGTTTGCGCTGAAGAGAGTGACAGGATTTGGTGTGGCGCTGAGAAGGGCAAAGTTTGATGCGTATTTTCGTTGCGCTGACATTGTGATGGGTAATGGTAAGCCAGATGAGGAGGAGCTGAGGAAGTTTTTTGCTGAGCACGAGGGCGCAGGGAAGGAGGATTGATAGAGATAATCGTTCTGGCGAAAGCTAGAGCGATTTTTCGTGGGTGGATTGGGATTTTGGGGAGAATGTGGTATAATAGTGGAATGAAGATTTTGGCGATTGAAAGTTCTTGTGATGAGACGGCTGCAGCCGTGGTAGAGGATGGTGTTCGGATTTTGAGCAATGTGGTGGTGTCTCAGATTGACATTTTCGCGACTTATGGTGGAGTAATACCGGAGGTGTCGGCGAGGTCGCACCTGGAGGCGATTTTACCGGTGATCGACAAGGCGCTGGCCGATGCGTCATTGACGAAAAATGAGATTGATGCTATCGCTGTGACGCATACGCCGGGACTTTTGGGGTCGCTATTGATCGGGACCTTGACGGCGAGGATGCTGGCGATACTTTGGAAAAAACCGTTGTATGCTGTGCATCATCTTAAGAGTCATATCTACGCGAATTGGCTGGAAGGAACTCCAACAGGGCAGATTTCTGCGTCAACAGATGCGTTGCTCGCTCGACGTACGTTAAGTACGTCTCGTTGCGCTACTCCTATTTCCTTGAACTCTACTCCTGTTCGAGTTCCTTCTGCACGCTTGGGCCAGCCGGAGTTTCCGTTGTTGGCGCTGGTGGTGAGTGGGGGGCATACGCAGATTATTTACATGCGTGCGCATAATGAGTTTGAGATTATTGGAACGACGCGTGATGATGCCGTCGGGGAATGTTATGATAAGGTGGCGAAGATTCTGGGGTTGCCGTATCCGGGAGGGCCGTCGATTGATAAGCTGGCGAAGATAGCCGAGGAGTCGAATTCCCCGGATTATGAGCTGAAAATTAAGAGCTTGCCACATCCGAAAGTTGACGGGCTGGACTTTTCGTTTTCTGGGTTGAAGACGGCTGTGCTGCGTGCTGTACAGAGCGAGGTTGGCGTGTCGATCAAGACGCCGTCGTATGAGTTGGCTGGGATGTTGACGGAGGGGCAGAAAATTGGTTTTGCTGCGCTGTTTCAGCAGACGGCGACGGATATTCTAGTAGAAAAGTTGGAGCAGGCCGTGCGCGAGCATCCGGATGTGCGATCGGTTGTGGTGGCCGGGGGAGTGAGTGCGAATCAGGTTTTGTGCAAAAAAGTGAGGCAGGCTTTTGCAGCGCCGATGGGGCAGGATGAGAAGAGTGTTCAAGAGAGCGACGAAAAGTGTTCGGACGGAGTGAAAAAGTTGAACGTTTATTTTCCGAATTTGAAGTTGGCTGGTGATAATGCGGCGATGGTGGGGGCTGCTGCGTACTTTGAGATTCAGGCTGGAGTCGGACCGACAGATCCGTATGCGCTGAATATTGCGCCAAGAACACCGATAAATTAGCTTGACAGACTATCGGATACGCGATAAAATGGGAACATGTTCTTAAAACAGAGGTAGTTTTTCTGGGGTGAGAGCAAATATGAGGCTGGTTACTAGGAGCCGAGAGGGCTAAGGTAACAGAGTAGCTTAAGAAGGGAGAGATGCTATTTGAAAATCACAAATCGTGGTAATCCGATTCGTGCTGGTGGGCATTGTTCTATGAGCGCGAAGAATGCAAGGCAACCGGAAGCGAGCGTGTCACTGCACATGAACCTGGTGGGCGCTGGCAGTCAGTATGACGATGAATTCAAGGCAGAGGAAATGAAATGATCGTCCAGCCCAAGGGGGCTGAGAAAGGACTGACATTTGAAGAGTACAATGAAAAAGATTCTTGCTGTGGCAATCGTGTCGAATTTGACGACACTATGCGTGTGCTTTGGGGCAGTAGTCGCAGAGGATTCGGTGGGGGCGTATGACCTACGGCAGATGATCTGGGCAGATGAGACCCTGACGGACAGATTGCTGAAACATTTCGGCTGGATGTGGGAGGCGAGGCCTCCGACTGTACAGTCGGAGCAACCTAAGTTTAGGTTGAATTGGTTGCAAAAAATGTGCGTTACCGTGGTTTCGCCGATAGTAAGATTCTATCGGGCTAGGGATTCTACCTGGTGCATGGCTTGCGCTGGAGCGCACTGACAACTGGCCGGACGCGAAGTGATGAAACTTAGGCGTGGAGCGAAAGGCGAAAAAAGTAACTTTAAAACTATAAAATAGAGTCAGCAAAAAGTATCTCATTTAGGCCTTGCTCAATGGAGTAGGGCCTTTTTTCTTGGTTAAAATTCTAGGAAAGTTGAGAAAATGCTTGACATTTTTAATTTTGTTCTGTAAACTTAGTCTAAGTTTGTTAACAGAGGAGCTTCAGGTTAACAGACGGATCTTTTGGACGACGGTTGCAGTTAATAGTTGTAGTTGCATTGTTGAGTTTTTTAAAGAATTCCCCCTTTTTCTTTTAGCGTTTAGTGTAAAGCTAAAATTTGACGTCCAAAAGAAGGTAGGAAGTGTACATTAAGTTTTAGAAAGAAGGTGAAAAGTTTGAAACGAGCGAGGGATAAACCCTGAACTCTAAGTTAGGTCGAGAGAGATCTAACGGTACTAACGTGAACTGCCTTTTTAAGGTTGGTTGTGCAGATATCGATTTATTCGTGTAAAGTGGCATGGTCATTACCTTTTGGTGGTGGCCGTGTTACTAAAAGGTGACGGAGCCTGATACATCGATTGCTGGGCAAAAAGCTGAGGAACGTAGTTCATGAGAAATGTGGTAGTGACAGGATTTGTAGGATTTGGCGAGTGGTTGCAGATGTAGGGCATATACAGCATAACTTTTAGTAGGTAGTAGATCATAAAATGGGGCGTGGTTGGATTATATATTATGTCCCTCGAGTTTTTCACTCCTTTCTGTAGAGGGGCATGATGCACGAAAGTGCAGCGTGAATTAGGCTAGCCTATGGGTTAGCCTTTTTCTATGACTGTTTGTTGAGGGGGTGGTTCAAGAATTTTGGACGAGCTTGACGATGGAATTGATCGTGAGGACGATGTCGGCGACGGAGCTGCCACGCGAAAGATCGGAGACGGGATAACGGAAGCCTTGGAGAATGGGACCGGCGACGGTGTAGCCGGCGACTTGCTCGAAAGCTTTGTAGAGGATGTTGCCGGAATTGAGATCAGGGACAATGAGGACGTTGGCCTGGCCGGCGACGGGTGATCCGGGGAACTTTTTACCCCCGATGGCTGGGTTGATGGCAGCGTCGAGCTGCATTTCTCCGTCGATTAGCATATCGGAATCGGCAAAATCGGCGAGAACGGATTGTAAGAGGTTGATGGTAGCGTCGTGGCCACCACTGCCGGCTGTTGAGAAGGAAAGCAAGGCGAGGCGAGGGGCATCGGGGAGGAGGAACTTGGTCGAGACGTAGGTTTGCTCGATGATTTCGGTAAGTTGCTCCTTCGTCGGGTGCTTGCAGGCAGCCATGTCGGCGAGCAGGTAGGTCTTGTCGTCCTTTTGCATGACGGCGAGGCCGGAGAAAGTATGATAAGGTTCGTAAGAGATCGGTAGACCAAGGAGAGGATCGAGAACGTTGAGCGAATCGGCGAAGCTGCCCATCTCGAAATTATCGCGACAGGCGAGGATGACATCGCGCGAGGAATAGTCGATGCCAGCGATCAGGGCGTCGGCATCACCGGCTTTGACAATGGCGCAGGCTTCGGCGAGGTCGGTGGCTGGCAAAGCGTTGACGGTAAGACTAGAATCGTGACTAAGGCTGGCATCGGCCTGATAGAGGCGCAAGGCAGCTTGGATATTAGGGTGATTTAACTCAGGAAAGACAATATTCATGTCTGTATTATAGCATAAGAAGAATGAAAGAGTTGTTTTTGGCGTGGATGTGTTATAATGAAAGTGTACCAATTTTATCAAAATTCATAGCCACGGTTTTTTGTGAAACCCTATGCGTTAGGGGTTTGAAGGGCATCGTGAGTCCCTATAAACTGCTAACGCATAGTGGCTATGATAGGATTGGTACACCTCGCGGTGCCCTTTTTGTTGGATACCTTTGAGGTGGAATAATCATATCATTAAGGAGGTATTATGAATAATGTAAAATCGGCCACAACAGCAGGTTTGTTGGGGATCTTTTTGGGCTCGGTGGGAGCGCACGATTGGTATTTGGGAAATAAGAAAAATGGTATTATTCATGTCTGCTTGGCAGCTTCGGGATTGGTAGTGACGTTGATTGCGACGGTGATTTTGCCGGCAGCTTTGTCTTATCGCGCATGGTTAAGCATGGCTGGGCTGATTTCCGTACTGAGCATTATTGCGTCGCTAGTGATGTTTGGCAATGGGATTTGGGGGTTTGTCGAAGGGGTGATGATTTTGTCGCAAGGCGATGCTGGGCTGGCGCGTAAGGGTTATATGGTGGCGAACCCGAATATGGGCTACGGACAACCATATAATAATGGTAATGGTATGAACGGGAATGGTAATATGGGCATGAATAATAATATGAACAACATGAATAATATGAATAACATGCCAATGAATGGCCAGAATATGAATGGCAATGGTGCAGGGAAGATGGATAACGGGAATAACTTTAATAATGCTAATAATGCTGGGAAACAGAACTAATGGACAATCAGCAGAATCAAGGTTACCAAAACGGTGCGATGAACATGAACGGCCCGGCGAATGGGCAGATGAACATGGGTGGACAGATGAACGGGCCGATGATGACTGGCCAGCCAATGGGTCCGGTAAAGCAGCCGATGGACCCGGCGAAAAAGCGTAAGATTATTCTAGGCGTGAGCTTGGGGGTTGGGGGCGTGGTCTTGCTAGCAGTGGGGATTATTGTGGCGATGATGCTGATGAAAGTTGACTATGGCGAGAGTTATCGTATCGCGAAGGAGTTGAAGCCGGAAGTTTATGAGCTGGCGCACAATACGGATTGTGCCAATGTGCTGAACTTTGTCGACAGCGCTTCTACCGATTTGACGAAATATGATGGGTTTGTCGAGGGTTGTAAAAGCCTTGGCGATGGGATTGATGATGCCGTGAAGAAACTGGGGAACTCGGCCGGAGTGAAGCGTAATAATGAGATTAATACGCAGTATAAGAAATTCCAGGAGACGCTAGAGACGGTAGTGCCGGATAAGACAGTGTTGGAGGAAAAACTGGCGCTCTATCAGGCTTGGCATAAGTTCGAAGTGTTGAAGCGAGATTTGCGTGTGGCCAATAGCACGGATGCTGAGATTCAAGCGACAGCGCAGGCATTGATCGACTCGGGGAATACAGTCTTGAAAGAATATGGCGAAGGCTGGCTGGAGAAATCGATGGCTTATGCGCAAGCAGCGCGAGCTTATAACGCTGCGAGTTATAACGATGGGATCGAGCAGAAGACGGCGCTACGCAAAGAGGCTGACCAGAAGCGTAATGAGCAGTCGGATTGGGTAAAGGAACATCAACCGAAAATTACGGAACTGGTAGATTTGAAGTTTGATAGTTTGGCGAAGATTTATGATGAGTTCGATCGGCTTTACGAGATGATCACTGATCAATATGAGCAGAATTATGATTCGGGGAGTGGGGATTGCTCGGAAATCTTTGGCGAAGTGTTTTGTGACTAGGGGATAAATGGAAAAGAGGCGAACGACCGGAAAACGATTGGTGCGCGTGTTGATTTGGGCGCTGATACTGATTGGATTTCCGGTCGCGCTCGGTCTAGGCTGGACGGCGCAGACGGCCGAGGCGATGGCTAACGGTATGGCGAAAAGCTTGGAGCTCTGGAGCCAAGTGATTTTGGCTGTGGTGCTTTTACTGCTTTTGATGAATGTTATCTGGGGAGCAGCGCGCTGGGCTGAGAAATGGCACGAGGAGAAATGGTCGGCTGGGCGAGGTGTCGCGAAGACGATTTGGGGAGGAGTTTGGCGAGCACTGGTTTTTGGGCTGATTTTGCTCGTGGGGTGGATCGGAATTAGCCCGATGGTGACACGAGTCGTGGTCAGTCATGAACTAAAAATAGTTAAACAATTGGAAATGGCTGGTGAGCCGGGAATACGGGCAGATTTTCTGGCCGGAAAAATTGACGCTGAATCTTATGTAAAATATCTTATTGATCTCGCGACGGATAATCAGGCTTTGCCGGAACAATACCGGGCGCATGAGGCGATCATGATGCCGAATCTTTTGGCTGCAGTGCAGGAGAACTTGGGGGAACTAGAGCCGGAAACAATCCAGAAGGTGCTAGAGGTGGCGTCAGGGGATGGAATTGAGTTTGGAACGGACGTGAGCGCGAATATCGGCGCGCATCAAGCCAGCCCACTTGACATTTTGCTTAGAATAGAACCGGTACAGGCTTATACGCCCAGAGCGACGATACTGAATCGAGCGAAGCTATCGGCAAAGGGGAGATTCGTGGTATTTTATACCGACGAAGGCGAAGATAAAATTTCTGAGGCGCAGGCTGAGCATCTCGCGACGATGATGGACGAGATCGTGGATGATTATGCTGAAAATCTAGGGATGGAATATAGTTATCAGATGGTGGGGAATGGACGAGAGAAAGAACGGGCACAGTGGGAAGTCCTAGAAGCGAATGGGCTGGACCGGGAAATTTTGGAAACGGCGATGCCGGTCTATGTAGCGAATCCGTTTAAGGGAGAGTCTAAAGTCTTGGCATTCTACGTTGCGAGTGGGTTTAATGGGGTGCTGGAAAATATTTTGGCGCAAGCGATTGGGTTAGGGAATATGCAGGTGAAGTTCACGCTGTCGACGCCGGTGTTCCCGTTCGTGACGATTTTGCCACGTAACTTGGATGATCCGAGTCTGAAGTTGGTGACGGCACACGAGCTAGGGCATCACTATGCAGCGTTGTATTGTAAAGTGACGTCGGGGAAGGAGTGCGCTGCGAATGATTTTATCCGGGAGACGGCTGCGACCTGGATGGCGATGCGCGCTGTCAAAGAGCAACCGATTGGGGTGGAAGCTAATGCTTTCTTGCGTCATCAGCAGATGTGGTTGAAGAGTGGAATGGACGTGAAGATTGCTGATGGAGTGCCGGATTTTCTCGGGTATCCGGTGTTTGGGTTTCTGGAAAATTATGCTGAGGTGGTCTCAGGTGGACAGGAGAAGATCTTAGCAGCCTTGACGGCTGAAGATGCCTTGGCGAGCCTGAAACAGGGGGCGACGGATGAGGAGTTTCGGAGAGTGATGACGCAGTTGGCTGAGAGAAATTTGACGAATAATTATGCTTACGCTTCGCTTTGGTCTGAACGGTTGCCGGAAGGGATTGCTTTGCAGTGTAGCGATTTGTGTCAAGTCTCGCAACAGGTTGAACCGGCAGCGATGGAATATTGGTATTTCCCCTTAGCGCAATATGGAGGAACGAAGATCACGGTCGAGGGAACAGTGGCTGAATCGATGGTGATTTTGCGTAGGACATTGACGGGCGAATGGGAGAAGTTGGAAACGGTTAACCAGAAGGTGGAATATGAGACTCAGAGTTTGCTCGAAGGTGAGTTCCAGTATGATGCGATCGCGATTGCTGTGGTGAACACAGGGAATGACGTCGCACATCCGTATACGGTGAGCGTTGTGCCGAGAGAGATTGCCGAAGTGGCTGAGATTGAATGGGGCGAAGGTTGCCACTGGCTGGATTTTGGACAAATGATGGATATGTCTTCGGGACTGATTGGGGCTTTGACGGTGCTGGATAAGGAAAATGCCAAGCAATATGAGGAGGTTTGGGGTCAGGCCGAAAAAGTACGCGAGGAGCTTGAAGGGTTCGAGATCTCGGTCTGCGAGGCGTGGTTGGGGGCTGGGACTGACTTCGAACGGGTGAAGGAAAGCCTGAGAAAAGAGCTCGACATCGGGAAGGTGATCAGTGAGACAGAGGAGGAGAGGCGACGCTCGGCTCTCATCGTCGGGGTCGATGCGATTAGTGGCGTGGCGAAGGCTTATCAACTAGAACAGGATAGGACGGAGACGCACCTGATGATTGTAAATGTTGAATTTTAAAGAATATTTCTGCGAGCCATTTTGATTTGGTATTGTTTTTCGCAAGTTGGGCTTCCTAGTGGGATGTGATATACTGGGTTTAAGTTAATTTTAAGTCAAAAGGAAGAAAAATGGCTATAGATAAAAATGCTCCATCTGGACCATCAATGGAAGGCGAACTTAATAACATGTCGACAACCGAAGCTGGTTTGTCGGGCGATGGTCAGGTGAATGCAACAGAGACGACCGATAAGCAGAAGATGCAGAAGGGTTTGATTTTCGGGGGCATTGGTCTAGCAGCCGTGGTCTTGATTGTGCTGGGCTTTATTTTTATTCCAAAGATGCTGGGCACGGACTATAAGAAGAGTTATGAAGTAGCGAGCGACTTGAACGAGCAGTTAAAGGGGATTTACGACGATCGTAGCTCGGCGTGCTATAAGATGGCATCGCAGATTTCTTCTGAGTCGACGGATGAGACGAAGTTTAACGGTTATGCTGATGATTGCCAGAAATTGATGGTCAAGGCTCACGATAAAATTAAAGAGCTGGGCGAGACTTCGGGCGTCAAGAACGATAAAGATATTAAGGACAAATATAATGCTTTTGCCGAGAAGGCGAAAGTTAGCCTGCCAGAAGAATCAGAGCTGATGAAAGCGACGACCTTTGTGAAGGATGTGCATAGCTTCATGTTGGCTGCGAGTGAGATTTCTGTCGATAGCTCGGTCGAGGATGTGAAGAAGGCAGCTGATCCGATTGTGAATTCTGATAATAAGGCTTGGTCAAAGTTTGCTTCGACCTGGCGTGATTTCATGACTGATATGATTCAGATATATCAGGAATATAATAGTGGCAAGATTAGCCAAAGCGAACTCTACAATCGCTACACTAAGGCAAACAAAGCTTATGAAGAATGGGCGAAGGATGCGAATGACGTCGCCGAAGAAGTGCCAGCTGAGTTTGATTCGGATGTTGCGCAAGAGATGATTGATGAGTTTAATGAGCTTTATCAGGCGATTAGCGACAAACAATAATAAGGACTAGCTCTCGTGGCGAATTGCTGCGTTAGAAGTTCCGGTACGCGTGGGACGTATGTATAATACGTCCCACTTGCGTTTCCTCACTTCTGTCTTGCACTTCGTCCACGATAGTGTCGTCCTATCCTAACCAAACTCGAGATAGCGTCGCTCTTGCGCTATCGCCGGCTTTCTCCGAGTATGTCTTTCTAGAGATGTACTCGGTTTCTAGCTCTGCCCACACTTTGAGATACCAGGGAATTAGTCGCCAGAAGCCAGACAACGTACTGGGAGACCAGAATAACGCTCGTCGGGGCCATCCGATGGCATAATGTAAGCATTGATGCCTAGACGATACGCGCCTAGCCCAGAATTATCCCATATCTTATCGACAGATGTATTTGACCAAACATAACCATTCTGGCCTGCATGTCTCAAGAAACCACGATACAAGTAAACTAGCCCACTGCGCACAACGCAAGAAATTATAAGCTAAAGTCGATAGTTATTGTCGGATTCGTGCGCAGTGGGCGTGTTGGTCTTAATCGTGGCTTTTCAGGCTATGTGAACTTAAATGGATTTTATTGGTCGTCGGTTACTTCGGATAAGGTTTGGTCTGAGTCTGGACTTGGAGCCTACTATCTAAGTGTTGATGTCTCTAATTATTATCCCCTGGGAGGCCCAAACTCTCGTTGGTATGGTTTCCCAGTACGTTGTCTGGCTTCTGGCGCCTATGTTTCCACCTATCAGATTTTACAATTTGATAGCAATTCCCTCTTGCGCCTTTTAGCGTAAGCATGCTATAATCAAATTGTCGAGCAAAATATTCATAACCAGTTTTTGGTAGTTCGTTATGATCATTAACCCTACTCAACCGATATTATATTGTAAAACGCACTTAGCGGCACCGCATAAGTAATTCGCTTTACTGTTAATTCGGTTAAGTAGGTTATGAAATGGCTCGACACCTTGCGGTGTCGCTTTTTGTATAAGCGTTTTGGTATATAGAAATGCGTAGTTATATTGGTAGGACAATATACGAAACTACATAGCGACACCCAAGGTGCAAAACATAATATTAAGCAATCAAAAAGAAAGGTAAATCTGACATGTCCAAGCTTAAAGAGAATTACTATAAGTGGTTATAACTATCTGGCTAAGCCGGGTCGAGACCACGGCCCGAACGAAGTGAGGGATTCGGTCTCGAGAGGCTTACCAAATCACGTTAGTAACCCTCTTTAAGCTTGGAGCAGTTAGAGTCTAACTTTTTGATTGCCATAAAACTCATGGAGGTACTAGGTAGTGAGTAGAAAAGGTAAAAGTAAGTTAAAGCTTGGATATGTTAGTCTAGCTGGGATTGGTAGTGTTAGTATACTGGGCCTACTGGTGCTGGCTATGATTCTTCCTATGTCAAGCAGTAACACCAATGCTCTCGACAATGCTATGGACATAGCTGAGACGAGAGTAAAGGTTAAAGCAGCAGCTTCAGTGAGTCTAGCCTTGGCCGATCAAGTAGAGCTAGATATCACTCCGAGCTCAGCTGGTAGTTTTGCTAGTGCTAGTACCAGGCTTAGTGTTACTACGAATAATCCTGAAGGTTATAAACTCTTCCTTAGTACTAAGAATGGTAATAATGCCCTGCTTGGTGCAGCAGCTGAGATTAGCTCCATCACAAGTGATAAGACTGGTAATGAGTTTAGCCAGGAAGGTGATGTTTGGGGTTATAGCTTGACTCAGGGAGAGACTACACCCGATATTAGCTCAACTTATCATCAAGTACCCACCACAGCTATCTTGGCCTATGATCAAGATACGGCTACAACTGTGCTAGACGAACATCATTATAACTTAGGCTTTGGTGTGCATGTGACGCCTAGCCTACTAGCTGGCGAATATAGTAATAGTGTCGTAGTCTCCGTAGTAGCTAATCCTAATACGCTTACTCGTCTTGATCAATTAGTCTACATGCAGGATATGACCAGTGCTATCTGTGAAGCTACACCTTCGGCTTATAATCATGATACCAGTACAGTAGACCGAGACTCTCCCTACTACCTAGAACCAGTCACGAAACAACTCTACGATATTCGTGATGGTAATATGTATTGGGTAGCCAAACTAGCTGATGGTAACTGTTGGATGACACAGAACCTAGCACTAAACCT
>CAZEVF010000003.1:0-85900 GCA_964515845.1 uncultured Candidatus Saccharibacteria bacterium
TATGCTCTACGCCAGAAAGCTCAAAGATACCAAGTTGATGGATTTTGGGATATAGCCTCGAGGGCTTGTTCCACGACTTTCAGCTTATAACTTTGACTGGGCTGCTCAAGACGAGATGCAATGTCGCTGACGTTCAAAGTCATTTTCGACAAGTCGGCGATAAAATCGGTGCGACTAGTATAGCCGTAGCGCTGCAAATTAGCAAAGCTAAAGGCTCGGTGACGATTCAGTGCAGCATGGATAATATTGGGCGTCAGCTCGGCATTCGATCCGAAACGAAAAGCGCGCGTCATAATTTTTTCCGACTGATTTAGTTTTGGAGAATTATTGATGGAATCGTCCGGGGGATTAAAGAGATTGGTTTCAAAGTTCTGGCCAGTCGGCATGGTGATTTCTAGTATTTGGGGTAAAGTGAAAGTCTTGATTTCTGCTGGTGGCTGAGTTGGAGTTTTTTGAGAAATAGACGAAGGTCCGAGATGGTGTGCAAAATTCGTAATACCAGTGTCGTCGAGAGCGTCTTTGATGTCGTTAATATATCTGACGCCGTGGCTAGTGTGATAATGCAGCTGCTCGAGCACACGCAGAGGATGATTCGGTTCGTCATCAAATTTGCGCTGAAACCTTTGCCCACTAGCACCGATCTCGAAGGGATAATATCGCGCTCCACGCCCAATCAGTTGCGCTTCGGAAATCGTAGTCTTCGCCACGACCTTACTACTGCCTTGAGTCTCGTAAAGGCGCACGATATCAAATAGATTGAGAACGTCCCAGCCTTCCTTAAGCATATCGACGGCAAAAATCGCACGGTAAGGATTCTCGGCTAGCTCCAAAGTATTCACGGCGCGTTGTTTGGCCGACGTAACTTTTTCGCTACCATCCATGGCGAGCAAATTATCGGGATGAAAATCCTGCTGCAAACTCCGACATAGGTCGGCATCGGAAATTCCCTGCTGGTCGAAAAATTCGAATGCAGTGCGCAAAATGCCGTCAGCTGCTGAACGCAATTCCGTGATTTGTTCCGGACGCAAAATTGCGATCAAGTCAATAAACTTACTCTGGTTCGCCTTACTA
The DNA here is from genome assembly GCA_964515845.1 of uncultured Candidatus Saccharibacteria bacterium. Taxonomy (GTDB): domain Bacteria; phylum Patescibacteriota; class Saccharimonadia; order Saccharimonadales; family Saccharimonadaceae; genus Nanosyncoccus. The sequence goes on from CAZEVF010000003.1 coordinate 1,072, forward strand.
TCGCAGACTGTACGGCTTTTAAATAGAACGACTGGCTTGAGCCAAATTTGGTATTGCTCGGCTAGGATTTTGCGAAACTGACTGATGATAATCGCCTGCAGCATACGCGTTGACAAATCATTGTCGGCAGCAAAAATTAGCACATCCTTGCTGTATTTATCATCTCGAAAGGCGCGCAGGTCATAACGATAAATCGTGCGTTCGAGATACTTCTCGCGAATCGTCGGATCTTCGAAATCTAGCGTCGCCGTGAATTCGAGCAAAATTGAATCCGGGCTCTGATGCAGTAAATCGCTAATCGTTTCTTCCCAACTTTTCCCAACCCGAGCTTTAGTTGTCGGTGAAAGTTTTGCGTTGTTATGATGTGCTTCGTCGGCAATAAAAACGATTTTGCGTCCGGCTAGATCTTGCGAAGTGAGACGATTTTCGTGAGGATGTTGTAAATCATGATGCAGACGTTGGGTAGTAGTAAAAATAATATTGATAGCATCCGGATCGCTCGCGCAAAAGTTTTCGACTTCACGAATCCGAATTGGGTGACCAAAAATTTGCAACTCGGGATTAAATAAATATTTATTTGAGCCAGAATTAATAAAGTTATCGTGCGTTTTTTCGAGAATGTTGACCGAACCGACAAAAAAGACAAAGTCACGATAACCTCGCCGATATAAATCGAGTATCAAGGCAGCCATAACGTAAGTTTTGCCAGAGCCGGTGGCCATATTGAAGAGAAGTTGAAGTGGCTGCTGAGCCTGGTGACTTTTCTGATTTTTTGCTAAAAAATAATGGTCAAAATAATAATTCCAACGCAAAATTGCGTTTTTTTGATAATTTCGGGGCGAAAATCGTAAATTATTAATAATATACGGTGGGATTTTGGAAGGAAAATTAGCCTCCACTGTATTAAGCGCTTCATACAGTGGCAATTTATTAGAGTTCATGGGATAACTTTTCTTGACCATAGAAGGCTAGGTTAAATTTTTTATCGATATCTTTGACATGATAAAACGGATCGTCGATTTCGGAATAATTTACATACAGTGCATTGGTGTCAATCATATCGAGCAGTAGCTGTTTTTGCTCCGGCTGGCTGAGTTGAGAAAAATCCTCTAGGCTAAGCGCATTTGGATCGACGCGATAGGACAAAAATGAAGCGTGGGTAATTTCCTGGAAAAGTTCGCCTAGGTTCGTAGTGTCAGCCTCTTGAATGCGCTCGACGAAATTTTGGGCGTCGTTCAACAGCTCGCAAGTCACGAAATCAAATTCGCTTTCTAGTCGATTAACCATCAATCGATAGGCGCCTTTTAGTTGCTCGACGCCTATATATTGACGGCCGGCGCGCGCCGCGCTATAAAGCGTCGTGCCACTGCCAGCGAAAAAGTCCAGTACTAAATCGCCGGGGCACGACGCCATCGCAATAATACGATCAAGCAGTTTGTAGGGTTTCTCGGTCGAATAGCCCGTGCGTTTCACGCCATCAATTTTTGCGCGCGCCGGCACTGCGATATCGCTCCACCAATCATCCGGAACCCGACCACGCTCGCGCATTTGTTGCTCATCTTCTTTGGTCCAACCTGAGCCGTCATCCAGAGATTTGCGCATCGATTGGTAAGGGTTGGCATAGGGAATGCGAATTTTGTCCTTATTGAAAGTATATTCGCCCGGAGTTTTACAATACCAGAAGATAGTATCATGTTTGCGATTGAGCTGCTTCATGGTCGAACTACTCGGGCCAGTGTAGCACCAAATAATTTCATTGATTAGATGCTCGCGACCAAAAATCTCGTCGAGCAAAACTTTAAGATAATGCGATTCATGCCAATCGCAATGCACGAAAATTGTACCGTCTGGCGCCAAGAGTTGCATTGCAACTTCAAGACGATTCTTCATGAATGTCAGCCAAGTTGAATGCGAAAAACTATCATTATAATTAAAAATATCTTTGCCAGTATTAAACGGTACATCAATATAAATTAATTTTACTTTTTCAGCATAACACCGTTTTAATGAATGCAGAACTAATAAATTATTGCCTTTGATAATTAAATTATCCTTTGGGTTAAGCTTGCCAAGCTCATGTGCACCATTACGATCGTGGCGTTGCCAGTTCGTAAAAACTTTTGGCCCTAAGAGACAAGTGATTTCGTCTGGCACTAAAACTTGGTTAAAAAAGATTTCGTCGCGCACGGTAGCTTCTTTTTCCTGGCCACCCTCCAGAATGCAATCTTTATAAGGCCAATTCAACACAATCTCGGAATGTTCAGAAAGGAAGTTAGTCGGGCTGGTACCGAGGCCAATTTTCGTCCGATAGGCCGTATAAGATGACGGCAGAAACTGTTGATAAGCATTATCCATAAGGATAATTATAACAGCAAAATGAGCTATTTGGGGCGTTTGCCGTCGACGCCACGCAAATGTAGGGCGCTGCAGACATCACGTAGTAACTTTTCACGAAAATCTAGCACTCGAACTTGCCAGCCAAAGAGAGCCTCGAGGTCGGGCTTCAGCGCCCAAAAGTGAGTATTCAGCAACAGAACGGCATCAACGTTAATTTTCGCACGAGTCTCATCTAGATTAGCTGCCACTAGCATAGTCGAAGCAATATCCTTTTCATCGCAAGCTGCATCGGTAGCTGCTCGCTCGAACCGACGAATCGCTGCCAGCAACGTTGAGCTTGACGCGCCGGAGGAAGTGCTAGATTTTGACGTCAGTGAAGTTTGCCTCGAACGCCGAGGATAGCGTTGCTTCGGCTGCAAGACAAAATCCCACGAAAGTTCGGCCCGAAGCACATCCTGAGACATAGCATTATCATTAATTTGTTCTTCCCAGCCAGTACAGTCTGGAATGATAATTGTCGAATAGGTGAGATTTTGACGCAATTCTGCACGTAGCTCGGACTCGCTAGTCAAACGATCCATTAGGACGGCGATTTTGTCTGGATAGCTGCGCGACTTCAGGATGCGTTCGTAACTAATGCCCATGCCGATAAATTGTTGCTCGGGATATTTTTGCTGTAAGTCGTCGAGAGCGAGGCTAGTAGCATACCCTCCGAGGATAATAGCATCGACTTTACCAATATACGGCACGATGTTTTGCTCGGTCAAACGACAAATCTCATCACGCGAGCGCCCACTGTATGGAGCGTTATGCCAGTCAATCAGACGGACGACTTCAACAACATTTAATTCGCTCTCCAGATAATTTGCGACCAATTCCCCACCCCAACCACTATCAAAAACAACAATCTTTAGCATTCTTCTCTCCTGGAGTCTAATATAGCAAAAACTCGAGACTGCGATGCAGAAACTTTTGAGTTATCGAACACTATGTATAATAAAAATCTTAAAATAATCAGAGCAGCGTCGCTCCGGCGCATCCTAAAGTATGCTATAATATAGAGATACACGGAGGTAATGTGAATTCAATCAAACTAGTCAGTTTGTTTACGGGGATTGGTGGGTTTGAACGGGGGTTGGATTTTGCGAAGATTAAATATGATCCGGTTTTTGCCTCGGAAATTGACCTACCGGCGCAAAAAACTTACTTGAGCAACTACGCTCCACGCCAGCTAGTCGGTGACATTACGCAAATTAACGAACAGATAATACCGGCACATGATTTCCTGGTGGCTGGGTTCCCTTGCCAGGCCTTTAGTATCGCCGGGAGGAGGCGAGGATTCGAAGATGCGCGTGGAACTTTGTTTTTTGATGTGCTGCGTATTCTAAAATTACATCGTCCAAGTTTTTTTCTACTTGAAAATGTTAAGAATTTAGTCAATCATAATAATTCACAGACGATCCGAGTAATATTGGACTGCCTGTCGCAGCTGAGTGATTACGCGATTGATTTTACAATTATTAATGCTGCCCTGGCCGGTGCGCCACAAAATCGTGAGCGTACTTTTATCATCGGCGTAAAAAATGGCCGGCGAGCGCCTTTCGAACAAGATAAATATAGTCCGAAAATCGATCGGCTCAAGCGTGAATTAAATCAAGGTGATTTTCCAAGTTTTAACTTTTTTGACAGCCTAAAATTTAAGAATCAGCAACTTTTTATCAAGGATATTTTGTATGATCAAGTTGACGAGAAATATTATTTGCAATCTGAAAAAGTCGCGCAGTTTTTAGCGAATGCTCCGATTGTAAATGAAAAGCAAACCAATGCTAAAATTATCAAACTTTTTGACCTGCCAAAATCAGTACATAATGACCTCGAACGGCAACGCCGAGTTTATTCGATTTATGGTATTTCGCCGACGGTTTTAGCACGCTCGGACACGACAAAAATCTTGCTAGAAGAAAATGGTAAAAAACGCATTCGTAAATTTACGCCAGCTGAGAATTTTCGGATTCAAGGTTATGATGAAAAGTTTATCGAAAATATTTTACAAAAAAGTGGCAATTCTAACACTCAACTTTATAAACAGGCCGGAAATGCTGTTTCGCCACTAGTGATTGCTGGGATTACAAAACATCTGTTTAAGACTGATGCAGAAGGAAAATCAATATGGCGCTGAAATTTATTGATTTGTTCTGTGGGCTAGGTGGATTTCGAATTGCTTTCGAACAAAATGGAGGCAAATGTGTGTTTTCGTCCGATATTGACGCAGCCGTGCGCGCGACTTACCAAATGAACTTCGACGAAGAACCGGCTGGTGATATTACGAAAGTCCCGACAAACTTGATTCCGGATTTTGACGTCGTTTGTGCTGGATTTCCTTGTCAGCCTTTTAGCATAGCTGGCAAACGTCGTGGTTTCGAAGACACGCGTGGAACATTATTTTTCGATGTGCTACGCATTATTCAAGACAAATCGCCTCGAGGATTTTTCTTAGAGAATGTTGCTGGATTGACGAACCATGACCAGGGCCGAACTCTAGCCGTAATCCTTGAAAGTCTCGACCAAGCTGGGTATTTTATCAGCTACCGGTTGCTCAATGCGAAGGATTACGGCGTACCACAAAATCGCAATCGGTGGTATTGCGTCGGCGTGCGTAAAGATTTGACCGATGAGCAGACTTTTCAGAATTATCAATTTTTCCCGGAAAAGTGTGCTCTAAATCAAACGGTGAGTGATATTATTGATCTGAATCTAGAAGACGAAAGTTATCAAGTCTCAGAAATTGCCCAGCAGAACATTCGCAAACATTTGGGCGATGCCGAAAATCAGTTGCTCAAAAAAGGCGAGATTTTGTTAGCCAACAACGTCCGGCCGTCACGAACCTTTTTCGCTAAATCCGGAATCAGTCCGTGCTTGACAGCCAAGATGGGGACCGGAGGCAATAACGTGCCGATCATCGTCAATACGATGCGCAAACTGACGGAGCAAGAATGCCTACGGATCATGGGCTTTCCGAAGTGGTATCAAATTCGGAAGAACTATAGTCAATCGTACAAGCAAATTGGCAATAGCGTCATCGTGCCGATTCTGACAGCAATCGCCGAACGCCTGACGCATTTTCTGGAGACTAGCGCGCAGTCTTAAAAGCGAGATTATAAGTACCGTTGCTGCGCCCACTACCGGTCGTGACGCTAATTCTCGGATGGTAAGTTTGACTTGTATGTAAGACGTCTTCAGCAAAAACATAGCTAGCACAGTACGGATCTTCGAAGACGCCAATCCCAAAGCAAATTGCTTGATACAGCTCAGCTTGCGAATTCACTTGCTCGGTGATGACGGCGTTAGCTTGTGCTTTTAATCGCCGACAAGTCTCAACTTCCGTTTCTGCTTGGTCTACGCTAAGCTCACGACAAAGCGCATCAAGATTGGTCTGGAAAGTAGCGAAAATCAGATCATTCTTTTCTAGCTCGGCTACATTAACAAAAAGTAACGCAGCGACGAAATATGCAGGCGAAAGTTCTGCGAAGAGACTACGAAAAGCTGAATAGGATAATTTTTGCAAGGTATAGTGCGTGGCGCCAGGCATCTTGAGCGAGATACCGGAATGCGCCAGTGTTTGATAATTAAGATTCTGCTGACGCAAAATTTCTTCAGTCAGGACGTACTGATCCTCTGCCAAAAATTGCGTGATGTCTGGCTCAACTTGCACGACATAGCAATCACTTTTCGGAGCAACTTTTGCGCCGGCAATTCTCGAGGTCTGATGATAGGAAACGTTAACAAAGTAAAGATTTTCATTCGACGTGGCAAAATTTCGCCAGAAAGGATGCGTTTTATCTCGATTAAGCATGGCGACGAAGCTCGACTCGAAGTCCAAGCCTTGTAAGGCAAGATTAGTGTCTGCAATGGTTGCTGCCGGAGTAGCTGAAGCAGTTGAGGCAGCGATGATATTGGCTTCTAAATTATTCCATTTCGCCTGCATCGCTCGCCTTTTATGATCGGCCTGACCTTGCAAAGAGCGATTCCAGGCCTGCAGCGAAACATCACCAATTGCCAAGGCTGCGCGTGAATTTGGGGCCTTATGCAACTCATTTTCGATCAAGGTTGCAATTTTCGCCCAGACCGGAGTTGCGCTATCGCCATAAAGCAAGTATTCAACTTCCGGGTAATCCTGATTAGCCTTGACGAAACGCTCAAGAATGGATTGACCATGAGAAGTAAGCTCCTGCGCGAGCAAAGCTAGACTCTCAGGATTTTCATGCTTGTACTGAGTGCCGGTTTGACGCGCTGCTACCGGACCGGAACCGTCCAAAGTACCGTCGGCAAAGTGGTAGCGCCGATAAGCATCGACGGTGGCTTGGCTCAAACGCAAATCATGAGTCAAAAAGTCACAAAAACTATCAATATCTTCTTGATGGATGCTAACACCATTACCCGAGGCAACAGCAAAATTATGCTGCACTGTAGGATGATTCGCTTGCCAGACCAGAACATCGCCTTTGAATCCGGGACGAACCTTTCTAGCGCAAATCACGGCTTCTAGGCTAAGCGCCTGACCGAAAATCTCGATCAGAAAGTTTCGCAAAGACTGAGGCACGGCACCAAGCGTTTTCTGATCAATAGCTGAAATGATCTCCTCGACATTACGAAAGCCGTGACTATTGTCGCCCTTAATCTTAGAATTAAAGTCGGGCACCGAGACTTGATGATTGAGAAAGAAGGCTGCCATGTTTCCCCACTTGAGCTGGATATCGCGACGCCGACGGTCATCCTGGCCATTCAGTGAGCGACCATAAGTCTGGAAGTTCAGACCACCGACCGAAAGTGGGTTGCTAAAATTTTGCTTGAGCGTCGCATAGACGGCGCTAATCGGCTGCCAACTGCCCGAATCCCGATCGCCATAATAAATCCAATCGACACTGCCTAAATTATAAATACCGGTAGACAGAAAACGCTCCAGCAAGACATCAAGATACTCCGTGAAAAATGCCTGCACCGTGGCAATTTTCTCCGGATAGTTTTCGATAATAGTGCGCGCCGGCAGGCGTGCCGAAACTGGTCCACTACCATCTAGAGTGCCATCGCCCCAGTGAAAGAAGAGTAGATCGTTGATCACTGCGTCTGGCGCCTGGAGCTGGTCGCGCAGGTAGGCGACGAAAGTCCGAATCGGCTCCTGATGAACGCTATTGCCCGAGCCGGATTTCACGCTCACTTTCAGGGTGCGCCCGGCAAAGGTAATAATTAAATCTGGTTTGAAACGAGTATTACACGTGCGCTCGGCATGAATAATCTCGTGATTAATCTCGGCTGGACTTGGTCGAAAAAGCGTCAAGATAAAGTTGCGCAGATTGGAGTTTAGCTCGGAAATTCTATGGCCATTCAGCGCACGCTCGAGCTCAATCTCATTCAAGATGCCCTGATTTAACGGCATACCGGCAAATCCTCGATGGTTTGCGACCGGATGAGCTCGCGAATAGCGTCGAATAGATAAGGCTTAAAGGCAGCAATTTCTAGAGGCTCGGCATCCAAGATGCAGGAAAAACAAGTCGAGCTCGCCAGCTCAATAATCATAAATAGCAAAATCTTTGGACTGCGCAGGCGAATACCACTGCGCCTGGCAGCATGCAGCAAAACCTGGACAATGTCAGCCTGATCGTCCACGAAATATTCGCTCACGCGCCTATTAAAAACGCCGAAAGACAAATTCTTAGCGATGAGCTTCAGGACTTCTTGGTTTTGAGTGAGAATATCTAGCACATAGTCGACGACGAAAATAATTTGATCGCTAAAATCTTGGATATCAGTCTGGTGCAGGGCGCGCAAAGCTTGGCGAAAGATCTCATTCGACTTCTGCGAAATAATGCAAGCCTTGAGATGTTCCTTATCGCGATAGTAGAGATAAAAAGTCCCCTTAGCAACACCAGCGCGATCGGCGATTTCCTGAATCGAGACTTCATCGAAACCTTGTTCAAGAAAAAGCTGATAGGCTGCCTCGAGAATGCGATCGGACTTGTCGGCCTGCTTGTCGAAACGCAACTTCGATGATTTATTTGCTGTCATAAGCTAATTATACTAATAAATCTAGAAATTGCAACCCCGAAAAATCTGACTATTAGTCATTTTTGGTCTTGACAGACATTTTCTATTGGGGTAGAATGGTGCATAGGAAAATGACCATTGGTCATTTTGGTAAAAAATAACCTGGAGGAACATGAAGAAAATAAGTAACTTTATTTGTCGTCATCGCTGGCTGATCGTGGCCTTGTCGGGGATTCTGATGATTCCGGCGCTGTTTGGCTACTTGGCGACGAAAATTAATTACGACCTGCTGATCTATCTACCGTCCGATATTGAGACTCTGGAAGGTCAAGAAATTTTGACCGATGAGTTCGGAATGGGAGCATTTTCGGTAGCCGTAATGCAGAATTTGCCACCGAAAGAGGTTTTAGCGCTAGAAGAAAAGATTCAGCAAGTCGATGGAGTAAAGCAGACTTTAAGCCTAGCCGACTTGGCCGGCACGGCAGTACCTTTGGATTTTCTACCAAGCGAAGTGCGCGAAAAATTAACGCACGATGATACGCAACTGCTGCTGATCACGTTTCGCGAAGGGACAAGCGACGAGAAAACTCTAGCAGCTGTCGAAGAGATTCGGAACTTGACCGGCGAAAGCTGTTTGGTCGGAGGCATGAGTGCGATGGTGCTAGACACGAAACTGCTGTTCAATAGCGAGACCGTGCTTTATGTGGCGATTGCCGTGGGCCTGTCTTTGCTAGTGCTGCTGCTCTGTCTGGATTCGTTCATCGTTCCCTTTTTGCTCATCGGCAGTATTGGCATTGCGCTTTTGTTCAACATGGGGACTAACTTCTTCATCGGCGAAATTTCTTACATCACGAAAGCGATTAGCGCTGTCTTGCAGCTTGGCGTGACAATGGATTTTTCGATTTTCCTTTACCATAAATACGAATATGCGAAGAAGTCGGAAAAGGATCGGCTGAAAGCGATGGCGACAGCGATTCAGGCTACAGCATCGTCGGTTATTGGAAGCGCGCTGACGACTTTCGCTGGTTTCTTGGCGCTTTGTACGATGAGCCTAACGCTCGGCACCGACATCGGCATCGTGATGGCGAAGGGCGTGGTGCTGGGTGTGATATGCGCGATTACCACCTTCCCGGCGTTGCTATTAGTCTTTGACCCATTGATTGAGAAGACTAAGCATCGTGAACTATTGCCGAAGTTTACTAACGTGCGTGACTTTATCATTAAATATCATAAAGCGATTTTAGCAGTGTTCGTAGTATTGCTGATTCCAGCATTTTACTTGCAGTCGCAAACAAAAGTTTACTATAAACTGGACTCATCGATTCCAGATGATTATGAATACACGCGTGCAATGCAAACTTTGCGCGAAGACTACGGTATGGAATCGCAGATGATTATCCTCAACGATCTTAACGCGAGCTCGGCGACAATGCAGGCCATGATGCAAGAAATCAATGCCGTCGACGGAGTGCAAGCTGCGCTCGGGACGAGCTTGCTGGCTGATTATGGACTTTCGGAAGAGTTGTTGAGTGACGAGTTGAAGTCAATGCTGAGCTCGGAAAATTATCAGGCGACGATTATACTGTCAGATTATGGCATTGCGACGGACGAGTTAAACCAGCAGATTAATCAAATCAACGAAATCGTCGATCGTTATGATGCGAAGGCGATTGTGGCCGGAGAAGGACCTTTGATGAAAGATTTGGTCGAAATTTCTGACCGAGATTTCGCGAGCGTTAATATTGTATCCATAGGTGTGATCTTCGTCATTATGGCGATTGTACTGAAATCGTTCTCGCTGCCGGTGCTTTTGATGGCTGCGATCGAATTTGCGATTTTCTTGAACCTGGGATTTGCGACGATTACAGGGGCTGAAATTCCGTTCATTGCGTCGATTGTGATTGGGACGATCCAGCTCGGAGCGACGATCGACTATGCGATTCTATTGACGACGAAATATCTGGCCGAACGCCAGAATGGTACCGAGAAAAAGTTAGCAGCGAAGAACGCGCTTGGAAGTTCGATCCAGTCTATTTTCGTCAGCGCAATGTGCTTTTTCGGGGCGACGATTGGTGTGGGAGTGATTTCGCAGATCGATATGATCGGGTCGCTCTGCACCTTAATTGCACGTGGCGCTGTGATTAGTATGATAGTCGTGGTGACCGTAGTGCCGTCGCTACTCGTAACCTGCGATGGATTGATTCGGCGAACGACGCTCGGATTTAATAAGAATAAGTAAAGGAGAATTATGAAAAAGGTTTATCAAAGTGGATTATTTTTAGCATTAGCCGGAGTGACGGCTGCGCTGCCGACGGCTTCGACCTACGCGATGATGCAGGACGAAACGGTTTACGTTAAGCTGCAAGCAACCGGAGAAACTAAAGAGGTTTCGGTAGTCGAACATTTGATTAATGATCTGAAGGCCGATCAACTTTTCGACCAAAGCACGCTCTCGGGGATTGAGAATTTGAATGGCTTTGAAAGCTATTCGGCCGACGGCAAAAGTTTGACGTGGGAAGCGAAGGGCAAAGATATTTATTATCAAGGTAAGGCTGACCAAGCATTGCCGGTGCAGCTAGAAATAAGTTATAAATTAAATAGTGAGACGAAAACCATCGATGAAATCATCGGGCAGGCTGGTCAGGTAGAGATTACTTTGCGCTATAAAAATCTCTCGAAAATTGGGAATCTATACACACCTTTTGTAGCAGCCGTGGCGACTACGCTTGATGAGAGCAAAGTGAGTGACGTCCAGGTCACGAATGGCAAAGCGACGAGCAACGGGCGCAAGATTGCGATTGCTGGCGTGGCAGCGCCGGGGCTGTATGAAAGTCTGGGTCTCGAAGAGCTGCGAGGCAGCGACACGGTGACGATTAAATATACGGCTGAGAAATTTGAGCTGAATGATATTTATACTATCGTGACGCCGAAGCTACTCGACAGCGCCGATCTAAAAACTTTCACAGAGCTCGACCAGCTTTATGCTAAAACTAACCAGTTGGCAACTAGCAGTAAGCAGCTAGTTGAAGGTTCAGCTGAGTTGCAAACTGGCGTTCAAGAGCTACGTAGTGCAGTCCTCAAGCTCAAGCAGCAGACAACAGCAAGTTGTTCAACCAAGGTAGAAGCTAACCTAGTCGACGATACGACTTTGGCGCAAATTCGAACGCAGGCTGGACAAGCTGCAGCTGCAAAAATGGAAGCTCAGAAGCCAGCCATGATGGCGACGATCGTAGCGCAACTACGCCAGAATACAAGCCTAGTCGGGGCCTTGCAAGCTGCCGGCGCACCAGTAGACGCTGTGCTAAAACAGCTAGCTGAAAGTTCGTACGAACTCGCGAAGCAAACAGCAGTCACTACAGCTGAAGAAACGGCGACGAACTTAACTAATATCTTGGCTAGCCAAATTCAACAGGCGCTAAGTCAAACTCTCGCCGGCGTGCCGGATATGCTGCTGGCTGGCATTGACCAACTGGCTGCTGGAGCAAATCAGCTTCATGCTGGAATGAAACAGTTTGACCAGGAGGGGATCCAGACTTTAGCTAATTTCGTAAACGGTGAAGTGAAAGTTACAACCAGCAAGGTCAAACAGCTGATGAGTCTAGCCGAGCAATATAATAATTATGCCGGAATCGCGCCAGACGTAAAAGGTACGACCAAATTCGTGATGATGGTCGAGGCGCGCAAAAAGTAACACATTGACTGCCCGATATTACAAAAGCGATTTTAGCAAGGTGATAACTTCAGGCTCGCTAAGACCACGCGTCTCAACGCTATAATTCAGGCCGTTATGAGTGAAATCAGCATAATAACATTCACTCGGCTCTAGTGCATCGAGCGCTTTATTATAATACTCCCCTGCGTGGTGCGCAATCATTAACTCGTGGCCATTAAGAATCGACGGTTCACCCTCCGGGGCATACATTTCGCGTATCGGCGTGCGATCGGCGATAAAACCGATTCTAACATAGCGCCCACTAGTCCCACTGCTGATTTCGTAGTTCACCAGCCGATTATACTCAGCAGAATCGTCGCGCGCATAGAGGCCTTGGATTTCAACATTGTCTACTAGATCATCTGGAAAAGCGATATCGGCAATGGCTGGAGAATTAGCCGGCAACGCAGTAGCATCAAGTAGGCGAATGTCGAGATCGTAACACTTCAGTCCATCATCCGGCGCAGCTGGATTGAGATTAATGACGTCAGCTACGATATCCTCTGAAGGTCCTGGCTCGGGATAGGTCGAAGCTTGGCGTCCATGGACGAGAAAATATGTTCCGACGGCGCCGGCGATAAGAAGAGGCACGATAAATAAAATAAGTTTGATCGATTTCTGCATGGTTTTTGGCTCCTTAGAAATTGACTCGATTGCTTTTGCGCAGTCGTCAAGCGTAGCACCATCCTCGAGACGCTCGAGGATTTGGATGATTTGGCCAGTGCGTTGACGCTTAGCGTGCAGGAGCTCTTTTTGCTGGCGAAAGATCGCTGATTGATTTACATTCGGATGATTAATGATCGAACGAATTTCTTTGAGCGAAAATCCCAGCTCTTTCAGAAAGAGAATTTGCCTTAACTTCGTGATGTCTTCGTCACTATAAAGACGATAGCTCGACTTAGTTCGGCTAGGCGTCAGCAAATGAATATTATCATAATATTGCAGAGTGCGAACGCTAGCTCCACTAAATTTAGAGACTTGTTTGATGGTTTTCATAACTATGACGTAACGTAATAGTTCCTTTCTACTAGTTAATATTAATTATATAGTAATCTATGATGCAGGGTAAGAGTAAAGAGCTTAAATTAAATCAGAATTGAGATAATAATAGTATTCCAGAAGTTCGCGCGAATAATTTTTAATCACGGCTAGTTCGGGCTGTTTAGCGTCGGGCTGGTGCGATGGCACTATTAGCATACGCGTAATACCGACCTGCTCGACGAAGGCTGGATTATGACTAACCATAATAATCGTGCCAGTATAATCTTTGAGATTTTCGCCGATAATCTTTTGGGTATCTGGATCAAAATGGTTGGTCGGCTCATCAAGAATAACGAGGTTCGCACGTTTCAGGAGGGTTTTACAAAGCGCAACCCGAGCCTTCTCCCCCGGAGAAAGAACGGCGACTTTTTTATAAATATCATCACCATAGAAGAGAAAATTCGAAAGCATGCTTCTGAGTTCGGTATCGGTAAAATCATAAGAACTGACGTTTTCTAGAATCGTGCGATGCTCGTCGAGAATTTCTAGCTCCTGCGCGTAGTAGGCGATCGTAGTGTGATGACCGAGAATGATTGAACCAGCATCGGGCGTCAGCTCGCCGACGATCAGCTTCAGCAGGGTGGACTTGCCGACGCCGTTTTCACCAACGATAAGGAACTTTTCTCCACGCGTGAGGGCGAAAGAGAGACGATCGTAAAGTTTCGGACCATCGGGATAAGCGAAGCTGAGATTCTGTACTTCGAGAGGAGTTTTACTACTGACTTCGGCCGGAGTAAGGCGCAAGGCAACATGGGCGTATTCCTGCTCGCGCGTTTCGAGCTCGGCGAGTTTCTTGGCGAGAACTTTTTCGCGCTGATGTCCCATGCCGATCAAGGCCGTGTTCGATCGCTTAGCTGCACGCGCTCGAGCAACAAATTCGCTAAGCCTCTTAATTTCGCGTTCCTGCTCAGTAATACGCGCATCTTCGGCTGCTTTTTCCTCAGCATACTGCCGGCGAAATACGCTATAATTCCCTTTGTAGACTTTAATTTTATGAGTAGTTTTATTGACGAAAAGAGTCTTGTTCGTAACTTCATTCAGAAAATCGACGTCGTGCGAAATCACGAGAACGGTTCCTTGATAGTTGCGCAAGAAATTTGCTACGAAACGTTTTGTGCTGGCGTCGAGATGGTTAGTCGGCTCGTCCAGTAGCAAAATCCCAGCATTCTCGAAAAGCACGCGCGCGAAAGCCACCTTGGATTTTTGGCCACCAGAAAGCTCGGACATCTTATGGTCGACGAGACTCGAGAGTTGCATTTTGTCCAGAATTTTGAGCAATTCGTAATCAAAATTGACGATGTCGTACGAGTCGATTAAATCTTGAAGCTTGGTAATGCGAGCGACAATCGCCTCACTATCGGGATATTTTGCGAGCTTCTCGTACTCGAGATTGAGTTCCTCCTGCAACGCGTCGATAGGACGACCAGCTGCGACATATTCCCAGACCGTCGTCTGGTCATGCTCGGGATCGATGGTGATTTCTTGTGGCAGATAGCCGAGACGATGACCAGAAAGCGAGATCTTGCCGTCATCAAGCTGCTTTTCGCCGAGAATAATTTTGAACAAAGTAGTCTTGCCGGCGCCATTGACACCCACGATACCGACTTTATCTCGATCTTCCAATGTAAAGCTGCAATCGTCATAAACGATTTTTGTACCATAAGCTAATTTGAGATGAGAGGCTTGCATAGTTTATTCCAAATAAAGCACATCAAGATCCACATTACCAGCGATACCATTCACCGAACCAGAATCGCTGAACTGCCATAAACGATATTTACCAGAATAAGTAGCGTAATCGTAATATTGAGCTAGCCAAATTTCGGCGCTAGGCAAATCCCAGAATCTTTCTAAATAATTCTTACTGCCGTAAAGGAGACCTTTGAGGCCGGCCTGCGAAACAGTGTCGATGAAGGCTAGCGCCGTCTGATTAAGAGTACGGAAGCTCATGTTGGCTTGGTTGAAATCGCTCCAATTTTCCCAGTCGAAAGCTACGCCGAGCGCCAGGTCATAATCCTTAATTTGGTCTAAAATCCAAGCTGCCTGCGCTTTGGCTTCGTCCGGACTGTTAGCATAAGAGTAAAAATAAACACCGACCGGTAAGCCGACTTTGGTCGCTTCGGTAACGTTACGCACGAAATAATGGTCGAGCTTATACTCGCCGTCAAAATCAACTTGGTAGCCGAGGCGAATCATAGCAAACTCGACACCAGCAGCCTTGACCTTGGGCCAGTCAATTTCTCCCTGCCAAGCAGAAACATCGATACCAACTTTAGTCTTTGGAGTTTTGAATTTTTGCTTAGCCGTGGCGAAGCTGAGACTTTCCGAAACGTTGGGTTCGCTTGGGGTTTTATCTTCTACCGGAGGAATTACGCGCAGGGTAAAATCATGCTTAGTTTCGTTACCACTGGCGTCTGTAATGACATAGGTTAGGGCATAATCATTCGGAAGGTTAACATCGTAGTCACCCACGATTTCGCGCCGAGGCGAATCATCAAGATCATCGCCACTTAGCATTAAATTCGTTAAATCACCAGTGTAACCTTGCGTCACGACATAAGTGTTTCGGCCATAAATGACTGGCGCTGTGCGATCAACGACTTCGATTACAAAATGAGCCGGTCGCTTCTTGTGACGAGCGTTAATATATTCAAACTCAATTTCTTGAGCACCAAGCGTTTCGGTATTGACTAGATAGTCATCTACCAGCTCGCCTTCAAGATGAGCGATGAAGTCAGAGACGTGGGCAGATTCGCCGAATTCAACCGTGAGATTTTCGCGCAGAGTGACGGAAGTCTGGTCGAGACGGCGCGTCTCGACGGCATCATAAATCAGCCAGCCAGCAAAAACTAAGACAATCAACAAGACGATTGTCGCTAGAATTGCGATGATACGCTGCTGGGTCTTCGATAACTTTAACAAAATAACCTTTCTCAACTAACATTGGTACGCCCGGCACGGTTCGAACGTGTGACCTTTGGTTCCGGAAACCAACGCTCTATCCAGCTGAGCTACGGGCGCATGACTATATTAGTTTATATTGTAGCATAAAAATAGAGTAGTATCAAAAAGTAGAGGGTTACGACCTAGATCTCAGCACCTTAAAACTAGTATTAATAATTATTGTGCGTCTGCTGTAAATTTCAGCACACGCTCCAGATCCCAACGATGAGCGTCGGTATGAAGCTTCTCTGGTAACTCGGCTGTATCAATCCACATAATATCAGCAAGATCGGTCTCTTCCTGGCTACGCTGCTTTTGAGCTAAGCTATGAAGCTGGCCATAGACGGTGTGGACTTCGATATGACGGTTGACGTCTTTATGTGCAGCGTAAAAATTATCATAATAAACATCTGGCAACTCGCCGGTAAAAGTATAATCCGTGTAGCCCGACTCTTCGTCTAGTTCACGAGCAGCTGCTTCGAGAGGCGTCTCTTCGCCTTCAATGCCACCCATCACAAAATCAATCCAATTAAACTTTTTATTATGCATGCAAAGATATTTGTCTTCGGTCGGGTGCTTCATGACTACGACTACTACTTTGCGATCGGTCATCGGCTTGTCTGGACGAATGGCCGAATCGCCGGTTCCGTGAAATTCTTTAATTGTGGTCATATGAGTCACCTCCATCAGTTAGCTATTACCTATATTATAGCATGACGTTGATTCTCGCGCCCACACAAATAAAAAGAATCCCTGAGGGATTATTTTTATTTGTGGTGAGTCGGGAGGGGCTCGAACCCTCGACACCCTGCTTAAGAGGCAGGTGCTCTAACCAGCTGAGCTACCGACCCAGATGTATTAATTATATCACGTTTTGCCGAGAATGGAACCCTTAAAATTGAAAATCTCCTGCGAAAGCCCCAGCGCTGGTTCGGACATGTTATAATGGAATGCAAGGTATTCATAAAAAGGGCGCTCTTTTAAAAATAATTTCGCCATAGAGCTGACTTAAAGGAGGGGTAAAATGAGCAAGCCAAATCAAATCGACGAGGCGCAGTTTGCCATTCGGCGCATTCAGGGCTTAGGCGGGCTAGACTATCGAGCTAGTTCGATAGCAATCGGGATGGTGAAGGGCCAGATATTATTGATTCGTCCGACGCAGTGTCAAATGAGAACATGCTGGATGCTAAAAGTTCAACACGGCATTTATCAATTTCTCCAGCCATTACTGCCGGACGCCTTACAGTTACGAGAAAAAGGTGTAAAAAGAATTAGCATTGACCAATTTCGCATGGAGCAGCTAGCCAAAAGCAATGATGGCAGATCTCCGATGCTAGATTTGGTGCAGTACGGTGAGGGCTATGATTTCCTGGCGCCATTAGATTTTTTAGAATTAGGGTTAGGGAAATTATCGTTCGAACACACCTTAGAAACGGTTGAGACAACGATGCGTGCACTAATGAGTCGATACGCGCTGCGCTGCATGCCAGCCAAACAGTACGCCTGCCGGATACAGGCCGACGGCCTAAGCTTGCCTCAACTAGCCACGCAAAAAGCGATGTTTCGTACAAACCCAAAATCTAACTCACCATTTTTAGAATGGATCGGGATGGGGACGATGGGTTGGCGTAATTTTCAGCTCCATGGTTTGCCGGTCAAACTGGTTCCGACTGTGGCTATAAAGCTGGACTCGACTAAAGCCGTCTTAGACCAACAGTTAGGCCTGGATTTTCTGCTGGATTGGGAGGATAGCCCGATAGGAATTAGAGGACGGATTAGTCGCAACGTTTACGCCATTCATAACTCAGAAAAGCCGGAAGAAATTATTCAATTATCAGAAGATAGCCCTAGAGAAATCTAGGGTTTATCACCTAGAAGAAACTGAAGAAAAATGCTAAAATAATAACATGGATCAAGATAATATTGCCAAGCTCGAAGAGCAGCTAAAAATTCGTGAAAATGTACCGATTGCCGAGCTCACTACGATGCGACTAGGGGGAAACGCACGCTATGTGGTTACGATTACTGAGCCGGGCGAAATTGATTTGGCCTGCCAATATGCGAAGGCGAAAGGTCTGCCAATTTGGGTAATGGGAGGTGGTGCGAACACGATCGGTCACGATGGTGGTTTTGATGGAGTGATTTTGTTGAACGAGATGAAGGGGATTTTTGCGCAAATTGATGACGACTTCGTGACGATTGATCAGCTGGATACTTCGAAGCTCGAGAGTCAAGATGAGCTGATCTTGACGGGTATGAGTGGAGAGATTTGGGATGACTTTGTCAAAGTGGCTTGCGACTTAGGATACTCGGGGATGGAGGCGATGAGCTCGATTCCGGGAACTTTAGGGGCTGCGCCAGTACAAAATATCGGGGCTTATGGACAAGAGATCGCTGGGGTAATTCGTTCGGTAGAAACTTACGATTTGCAAACGGGTAAACTCATTACTTTCGAGAAACCGGCCATGGCAATGGGCTATCGCCATACGCGCTTTAACTACGGGCCGGACGCTGGGCGTTATATGATTCTTTCGGTCACGGTAGCTTTGCAAAAGACTACTTTGCAGCCACCGTTCTATAATTCCCTGCAACGCTATATCGACGAGCATCAAGAAACGGATTTTTCGCCAGCGAATATTCGGCGCATGGTCTGCGAAATTCGCAATGAAAAGTTGCCAGATCCAAAGTTTGTTGCGAGTGCTGGCAGTTTCTTCAAAAATGTATATATTGAAGCCGATAAAATCGCTGAAGCTACAGCCAAAGGTATTCCAGTTTGGCAAAATGATGACGGGAGTGGAAAAATTAATTCGGGTTGGCTGATTGAAGCTTGTGGGTTTAAAGGCAAAGTATTGCATGGTTTCAAAGTGAGCGAAAAGGCAACTCTGGTCTTAATTAACGAGTCTGCCACTAGCCATGCAGATTTAGCGGCTTGTCGTCAAGAAATCACCCAGGCCGTCTATGAAAAATTTGGCTACCAATTAGAGCAAGAGCCAGTTGAATTAGGAAACGAATAATAAAGTAAGGAAGCAGATGAAGAATTTGAATGGAGCCGAAATTGCTGGTTATATGAAAGAAAATCAGGCGCATTGGGTGCGTCGCTTAAAAGCTCGTGGTGTTCAGCCGAAACTGGTAATTATTCGCGATAGCGATAAGCCGGTGATTACAAAATATGTGCAGTTGAAACGCGCTTATGGTCATGATATTGGCGTCGAGGTAGAGGATTGGCTACGGGATGATGTCGCTGCTGCGATCCAGGAAGCGAATGCTGACCAAGGTGTTCATGGTATGATCGTGCAGCTGCCCCTCAAGAATATTGAACAAACCGATGAGATCGTGAGCCGGATTTTACCGGAAAAAGACGTTGATGGCCTAGC
This sequence comes from uncultured Candidatus Saccharibacteria bacterium, assembly GCA_964515845.1. Lineage (GTDB taxonomy): Bacteria > Patescibacteriota > Saccharimonadia > Saccharimonadales > Saccharimonadaceae > Nanosyncoccus. The sequence goes on from CAZEVF010000003.1 coordinate 20,521, forward strand.
AAGCAATATGCACGAAATGAATAATGCAAAAAATAATTATTCATCTGGTGATATAAAGTCTAAGACGATCTTTGAATCGGCGACAGCGACAGCGATTAATTGGTTGCTGGCTGGGTACGATATTAAGTTGCAAAATCGCAAGATTGCCATTGTGGGCCACGGCAGATTAGTTGGTGCGCCTCTCGCAAGAATGTGGCAGAATTCAGGCTATGACGTGACCGTATTCCGAAAGAATGATGACTTGGAGCAGCTAGCAAATTATGAGGTAGTGGTTTCGGCGACAGGAGTGCCCCATTTGATTAAGGATGAGATGATTCGGATTGGCGCGACCGTAGTGGATGCTGGAACGGCGAGTGAAGGTGGAGTGCTAGTCGGAGATTTAGACGAAAGCGTGCGCGAAAGAACCGATCTAGCAGCCATTACGCCGAAGATTGGTGGAGTTGGGCCACTAACCGTGACGACACTCTTTGAACATGTCTTGATGGCTGCCGAACGCTAAGCTGAGATATGGGCAGAATTTGCCAGATTAGTCGCGTTTCAGCATGACCGTAAAAGCTTCAGACGGAATGTCAATTTTGCCGAAGCGTTTCATGCGCGCTTTGCCTTTTTTCTGCTTCTCGAGCAGTTTAGCTTTGCGATCGCGATCGCCAGTATGGATTTTCACCGTGACATCCTTGCGATAAGCGCCAATGGTTTCGCGAGCGATGATTTTAGCGCCAATGGCTGCTTGGAGTGCCACTTCGAAATTCTGGCGAGGGATGACGGCCTTGAGTTTCTTGGTAATTTCTCGACCGAGCGCATCGGCTTCGCTGCGATGGCACATCAGACTTAGCGCATCAATGCGATTGCCAGCCACCAAAAAGTCCAAGCGCACCAAGTCTTCCGGTCGATAATCAGCAAGTTCGTAGTTAAAACTGGCGTAGCCGGAAGTAATAGACTTGAGCTGGTCATAAAAATCGGTCAACAAATTAGCCATGGGAGCCTCAAAGTCAATCACAGCACGATCTTCGATGTAGCTCAAATTGGTTTGGTGACCACGTTTTTCGTTAATCAAATTCAACACGCCACCAATCATATGCTGTGGCAAAATAATTTCGCCTTTGACCCACGGCTCACGAATTTCGGTAATAGTAGACTGGTCGGGGAGGTCGGCTGCCGAACGAATATTAATGTTTTCGCCATCGCTCATCGTGACTTCATAATTTGTAGACGGATTCGTAATTACTAAGTCGAGGTTAAATTCCCTCTCCAGACGCTCGCGAATGATATCCATATGGAGCAAACCGAGAAAACCAATGCGCAAGCCAAAGCCAAGAATCGGTGAATTTTCCGGCTCGAAATGCAGCGCCGAATCCGAGAGTGCAAGCTTTTCGACGGCGTCTTTCAAATCTTGATACTGATCATTGGAAACTGGGAAAAATCCGGCATAGACAAAAGGCAAAACATTTTTATAGCCCGGCAAAGGCGTAGTAGCTGGATTTTTGGCCAGAGTTACAGTGTCGCCGACCTTAGCTTCACGCGTAGTTTTAAGGTTGGTGACGATATAGCCAATATTCCCTTCGCTGAGGCTATCGCGAGGCGTCATCTTCGGAGTCAGAGCGCCAACTTCTAGCGCTAGACCATTGGTCTGGGCTGCCATCATCCGAATTTCGGCATTTTTTGGGATGTCACCATCAAAAACCCGAACGTAGAGCACGACACCACGGTAGTCATCAAAATAAGAGTCGAAAATTAGAGCCCGAGTGACGTCCAGTGGACTGCAAGGGTCGCTATTTTCGAGAGTCGCTGAGCCTCCACTGGCTGGGGCTGGAGCCTTCTCGATGATTGTGTTAAGGATTTCGGTAACGCCCTGGCCAGTTTTGCCGGAGGCTGGAATAATTTCTTCTGGTTTACAGCCTAAAAGATTAACGATTTGAGCCGTGACTTTTTCGACGTCAGCAGCCGGCAGATCAACTTTATTAATCACAGGAATAATGTATAAATCTTGTTCGAGAGCAAGATAAACATTGGCTAAAGTCTGGGCTTGGACGCCCTGCGTCGCATCGACGACTAATACTGCCGTCTCGACAGCCTGCAAAGAACGCGAAACTTCATAAGAAAAATCGACGTGCCCCGGAGTATCAATGAGGTTCAAAGTGTAGCCTTGCCATTGCATTTGGACCGGAGCCAGCTTAATCGTAATACCTTTCTCGCGTTCGAGCTCCATCGAATCAAGCAGCTGTGATTTCATCTCTCGCTGAGAAACTGTGCCGGTAAGCTCCATCATACGGTCGGCAATAGTTGACTTTCCATGGTCAATATGAGCTATAATACAAAAATTCCGGATTTTGTCGATGTTCATGTGTATTATTATAGCATATTCTGCTATAATAACGGCATTATGGCAAAAAATATTCTGGCTGTTTCGGGAGGGATCGACTCGATGGTGATGCTGGATATTTTTGCAGGCACGACGGCCGATTTGGTAGTGGCGAGCTTTGACCATGGGACTAGGCCTAGCTCGAAAGATGATGTTAATTTTGTCGAGCAACGCTCTAAAGATTATAACTTGGCTTACGTTTCAAAACAAGTTGAACTCGGACCGGAAGCTTCTGAGGCTGAGGCGCGCAGCGAGCGTTATGATTTTCTGAGTCATATTACTGACGATTATGTAATTTATACGGCGCATCATCTGGATGATTTGATTGAATCGGTGGTGATTAATTTTATCCGAGGAACGGGTTGGCGTGGCCTAGCCGTGCTAGATACGCCGAACATTAGGAGGCCATTTTTAGAACCAGAGTTCTTGCCAGAGAATGTCAGGAACCAGGCACCTTTTGATAAAAAACGTATTTATAGGTATGCGGGGGAGCAGGAATTGCATCTTCGAGAAGATCCGACTAATTCGGATGATGAATATCTAAGAAATCGCCTACGTCACCAGATGAATAATGTGCAGATTCCCTATGCAAAAAAGTTGCAATTCTATGAACTTTGGCAGAAGCAGAAAGCAGTGAAAAAGCAGATTGACCAGTTATTAAGCGAATTAATACCCAAGGCTGGCGAGAAGTGGCAACGCAAATGGTTCCTGGGCCTGGAGCCAGAAACCGCAATCGAGTTGCTGCGAGCCGGGACGAGGCAAGCTGGGATTGAGGCGACGAGGCCACAGCTAGAGGATTTTCGGCAGGCTATTCTAAATTATGCGCCGGGAAAATATTTTAATTTACCGAATGATTATCTAATCAAACTTGGGAAGGACGACTTTCTACTTGAAGCAAAAGCCCCAAACTAGCTGAGTTTTCGATATAGCGTTCCAAACTGTGCTATAATAGCGACAGATTAAGTGGAGTTTGATATGGTGACAAAAGCCATTATTCCGGTCGCAGGTTGGGGCACACGCCGGTTACCGATTACGAAAATTATCGAAAAATCGATGCTGCCGGTTGGCAATCGCCCGTTGGTAGATTATTCAGTCCAAGAATTGATAAAAGCTGGCGTGACGGATATCTACATGGTGATTTCTAACGTTGAACCCTGCCAAGTGAAGGCATTTTATCAGGATAATGTAGCGCTAAATCAGTATCTGATCGACCGGGGTAAGGAAGATCGGCTGAAGCTGGCGAAAACTTTGCCGGAAAATGTGAAGATTCATTATATTTCGCAGGATCCGTCGGGCAAGTATGGGACGGCTGTGCCGATTGCGATGGTAGTGGAGGAGTATCAGATTAATGAGCCGGTGCTAGTCTTCATGGGAGATGATTTTATCTGGAATCCGGGAGGCGAGTCGGCGAGCGATGCTTTGCTAGAAGTGTTACATGGCGAGAACGAATCGGCCATTCTGGGCGTCGAAGTCGATATAGCTGAAGTCGATAAATACGGCGTGCTGTCGGTGGAAGACGGTCGCTTGGTAGATGTGATAGAAAAGCCTTCGGTCGAGGAGGCACCTTCAAATTTGATCAATGTGAGCAAATACATTATGTCGCCGGAGCTGTTGCGCTACATTGTGGACTATGTCAAGGAGCATGATTTTGGCCCGAGAGAACAGGAATATGTAGTAACGGACCCGATCGACCAATATATCAAACAAGGTGGCATCATGCGCGTAGCGAGGACAACGGGTGAGTATCTCGACGGTGGTAGTGTCGGAGGCTGGGTACATGCCAATAATGTAGTCTGTGGAAGCTAGACATATATCACAGAGCGAATAAAGCCGAAAATAATTATTCATCTGGTGATATGAACTGTGATATAATGAGGGTATGACAAGAAAACATCACGAACTGAGTTATCAAGCTGCCATTGGCGTTGTAGTGGAACGTTTGCGTAGCGATAAGGGCTGGACGCAAGCACAACTAGCTGATGCGATTGGCAGCAGTCAGTCAGCAATTCACCGAATAGAAAAAGGCCGGCAGAATATTTCGCTAGACCAGATTAAGAAGCTTTCTAAAGCCTTAGGAAGCCAAATTCTCTCTATAAATGACACAGTTTCACAAAGCTACCGGATTAATGGTGGGCAGGAATTGCATGGTGAGGCCACGATTAACACTAGCAAAAATGCTGCCGTGGCTCTACTCTGCGCAGCACTGCTAAACTCAGGGACTACGACTCTGAAACATATCGCTCGAATCGAGGAAGTCTTTCGGATTATTGAAGTGCTAGAGTCGATTGGCGTGAAATGTCGCTGGATTAACCGAAACCATGATTTGGAAATTATATCACCAGATGAATTAGACATCGAGCATATTAACGTCGAAGCTGCGCGTAAAACGCGATCGATTTTGATGCTGATGGGGCCGTTGCTGCACAAGTTTAAGAAATTTCGTCTGCCCTATGCTGGTGGCTGCACGCTTGGAACGCGCACGATCGAACCACATCTGCGCGCCCTGTCTGCTTTTGGACTGAAAGTTGATGCGACGAATTGCAGTGGGTTCTATGAGGCGACGGTTGACTTGCCAAAAACTCTGCGCCCGAAACGTCGAGGTCAGCCGTATATCGACCAGGTCGAAACGCCGTTTCCACCGAAGCGCATCGTTTTGATCGAGCGTGGCGATACGGTGACGGAGAATGTCTTGATGGCAGCAGCACTCTATCCGGGCGAGACTACGATTGTTGGAGCCTCGTCGAACTATATGGTGCAAGATTTGTGCTTCTTCTTGGAGAAGCTTGGGGTGCGCGTGCGTGGCGTGGGTTCAACTACGCTGCGAGTGCATGGTCGAGCTGAGATTAATATGGATGTAGAATATTCGCCAGCTGAAGACCCGATTGAGGCGATGTCGTTTATTGCAGTGGCACTTGTAACGAAGTCTAAGCTGACAATTCGTCGTGCGCCGATTGAGTTCTTGGAGGTTGAGCTGGAGATCTTGAAGAGTATGGGGGCGAAAATCGAGCGTTCGCCAGAATATTATAGCGTGAACGGACGAACCAGGCTGGTTGATCTAAAAATCTTTAAGTCTGAGCTAGTGGCGCCGACGGATAAAATTGCGCCGATGCCGTTCCCTGGCCTGAATATTGATAATTTGCCGTTCTTCTCGGTGATTGCTGCGACGGCAACGGGAAGGACGTTGATTCACGATTGGGTTTTCGAAAACCGAGCTGTGTATGTGACTTATCTCGAGAATCTGAATGCAAAAGTTGAACTTCTGGATGCGCACCGAGTCTATGTCGAGGGACCGACGAATTGGCGTCCGGCCGAATTGGTAGCGCCACCAGCACTCAGGCCGGCTGTGGTAGTGATGATTGCAATGCTAGCAGCACCAGGAACTTCGATTTTAAGGAATATTTACTCGATTAATCGAGGCTATCAGGATTTTGCCGAGCGCCTCAATAAGCTCGGGGCCGATATTAAGCCTTTGATGGGGATTTAGGCTTAACGAGCGAGGCAACGGATTGGGCGACCATTTGCTTTTGGATTGGGGCCATTATGCGTGTTGACTGTATTTATGGTTGATCCGTTGAACCCGAGCTCATAAGCCGAAAAACGAAACCCTTCGCTTAAACCAGGCGTACTCGTGGTCATGCGATTGCCACTGCCGGGATAGAAGAGAGTATGGTCACCAATAGTCGCTGGATCATAATTCAAACTAATAGCTCCACCCCTAGTAAAATATAGTGGGACGAGAGTAATGTGATATTGTTCTCCGTCTATGCCAGTCCCGGAAACAGTGGTCGCAATGCCATATTTATCGAGCAGTGCATAATATTCGCCCTCAGTAGGGTGATTATTGTCCCCAGCCGTAGGTAACTTCCAATTTTTTGGGCAAATGCTATTAGTAGCCGGTGTACCATAGATTGTACTGCCGGTTCCAGCCGTAGCTGTATTCCATTGATAATAATTTCCAGTCAAGTAATGTTGGTCATAAGCTTGATTTACAAAATCTACAGCAATAATCCCATGATACTCGTTTGGGGCATATTCTTGAGCTGGGATTTCGGCGTTATCAATAGATGAGATTTTCTTCGGCCACACACCTTCTTGAGCCACATAGTTTGGTTGCCAATTCGAACCATCAACATTAACGATACCCGAATTGGCGCATGAGTCTAAACCGGCTGAATAAACCCAAACAGACCCATTATATTTTTCGCCACAAAGTAAGGCTAACTCTGGCAGACCAATCACATAATTACCAAAGTTCCACGATCTAGTCGATGCAGATGGATTAGTGCTTTCGTCTGCCCCTAGTGCCATCGGCATAGTTCTCTCTGTTGCCACCGGCTTATACTCACTCTCTTGATTCCAGTCCTCAGTAATATCCGTATCGCTAGCCTTGAGCCCAGCTTCGGTGATGTTTAGTGCCAAATTTTGCACCATCCAACAATTCCCATCAGCTAGCTTTGCCACCCAGTATTTATTACCATCTCTTGTATCGATCAGTTGCTTCGTAGCATAGTGTTCTTTATCGACATAGTCGGTCGTATTAGCACAAATATCACTGGTCATATCTTGCATATAGGTTAATTGGTATAGACTAGTTACAGTAATTGGGTTAGCTACAGCTGATATTACTACTCCTCCCGTATACTCTCCAGCTGGTAGGTTAGTATCGACATTCACCCCAAAGGCCAGATCGTATTCATTGCCAGTAGCTGGGTTAATCTTCGTCTCGTTCAGGATTGGTGCAGTTGCAACTACTGGTACTGGGTCATAAGCTTCAGCTGTAGCTAACTTATACCCCCAGGTATTAGGACTAAAGCTCTCACTAGCCGTGTTACTCGCTACTGGACTAATTGTAGCTGTATTGGTCTTATCGGTAGAGACTAGACTATTACTCTCTCCCATTGCTTTCAGATATAAGGAAAACCCGGACGTATTATTAGTACTGACTTTGACCTTCATCCTCGACTCAGCAAACTCACCAGCAGCCTTCGGTGTCAGGTCAAAGTCAAGGCTTGGCGCAGCTGAGAGGGATACTACTGAAGCCACTCTCGCATTCAGGTCGGTGCGTGCCAGCCCCGTACTATAACCCTCTTCGCACTCAGCTGCGCCACAAGTTAAAGCATGTGAATCATCCTGTACTCTTGGCGTTAGTAAGATTGCACTGATAAGTAATAGCAGGCTGAGACTACCAAGAGCTAGAGCATTCAGCCATTTTTGATTTTGTAAGTTCACCCCTCGTACCTCCGTGGTGTGTTATGGTTAATGACACCTTGGGGTCGCTTGAATAAGCTTATTCTCACCGTTAAGCTATCTGTCCTACCATTAACTTAACTACCACAAAACGCTTATACAAAAAGCGACACCGCAAGGTGTCTTAATCCGTTCGCGACCACTATCTCTAGCGATTACTTATGCGGTGCCGCTTAAGCGTCGTTAAAGATAGGGTTGCAAAATATCTACCAAAAACTGGTCGCTATGTTAGATTAAGACATTTTTATTTTATCATACTTAAGCTAAGGCAGAGAATAAAAGTGTTGTAGAATTTACAACATACAAATTAAGACTGTGGTAGCTAGATATTAGCAAGCATAAACGTAATAAGAATTAGCATAACAATAATGTGAGTTAAGCAATAGCATAATAAGACTTAACATAAGTATTATATAGAGTAAGCAATAGTATTATTGCGATTTTTGGAAATTTGATAAAAGAATCATGCTTATGATTGTATTTGTGAGAAAATTTGTTATATAGTGGCAGCATACATTACGGCGCGAAGTAGGAGACGCGTATTCTACAATGTGGCGAATGTTAGGTTTTGCTACTTTTATACTATCAAGACCTAAAGATGATATAATTATTGTAATAAAGGAAGGTAATATGGCTAAAAAGACTACAAAATCAGAGGTGGCGTCAGAGGATTCTGGCAAAAAGCAAGCGCTAGATTTAGCGATTGCGCAGATTACAAAACAGTTTGGTGATGGCTCGATTATGAAACTGGGCGAATCGCAGAAGATTGATGTGGAGCTTCTGCCTTCTGGTTCGTTGTCGCTCGACCTAGCCCTAGGTGGCGGCTATCCAAAAGGCCGAATTATTGAGATTTATGGTCCAGAATCGTCTGGTAAGACTACTTTAGCACTGCATGCGATTGCCGAAATCCAAAAGCAGGGTGGCCAGGCGGCGTTCATCGATGCTGAGCACGCGCTTGATCCGGCATATGCTAAAAAGATTGGCGTCGACACGGATAATTTGTTTATCTCTCAGCCGGATAATGGCGAACAAGCGCTGGAGATTTGCGAGACTCTGGTACGTTCAGGAGCCGTAGACTTAATTGTAGTAGACTCCGTAGCAGCCTTGGTGCCACAAGCCGAAATCGATGGCGATATGGGCGATGCACAGATGGGGCTCCAGGCACGCTTAATGTCTCAGGCGATGCGTAAGTTGACTGGCATTATTTCTAAGTCAAAGGCGACCGTCATTTTCATCAATCAAATTCGCATGAAGATTGGCGTAATGTTTGGCAATCCAGAGACAACGACCGGTGGAAACGCATTGAAGTTCTATGCTTCGGTACGCATGGACATTCGACGAATTGGTCAGATTAAGGAAGGCGACAACATTTCTGGTAACCGAACTAAAGTCAAAATCGTGAAGAACAAGATCGCTGCGCCGTTTAGAACAGCTGAGTTTGACATTATGTATAACGAAGGTATTAGTAAGGTCGGAGACGTACTAGATCTTGCAATCCAAAAAGGCATTATCGAGAAGGCTGGCGCGTTCTTGAAATATAATGGTGAGACAATCGCACAAGGTCGTGAGGCTGCGAAGGCATTACTAAAGTCAAATCCGGAACTGCTTGACGAGATTGACCAGAAGGTGCGAGTGGCAGCGCATCTGGTAGACGATGGTTCGGAAGACCAACCAAGCGAAGAAGCCATATACGAATAATAAGAAAGTGGGTGTGGGATGCTAAAAGTTGAGAGTTTTGATTCGGATTATACTGATGAGGAATTTAAGGCTGAAAGCATTCCAATGCAAAATGAAAATGGGCAGAATCTTGAAAAGACCGATGGTGATTCTAAGACAAGTTCAAATGGTCTAGACGAGACGGCGCTGCGCCGGCGTGCAGCTGAATCGATTTATGGTTCAGAAGAGGAAGTTTCCGGCGTAGATGAAGCGAGTTGGCTGAAGCTGCAGGAAGAATCAGAGTATTATACCGTCACAAAGATGAATCCAGGGGTGCGCGACCAGAATCGAGTCAATATTTTCCTCGATGGACATTATGTCTTCTCGCTCGATATCACGCAAGTAGTCGAATTCGATGTTAAAGTGGGGCAGAAAATATCGCCAGAGCGCCTAACTGAATTGCGTAAGGCGTCTGAGTTCGGGAAGCTTTATCAGCGCACGCTGGAGTGGGCAATGACAAGGCCACACTCGGTGCGAGAGACCAAGAACTATCTGCGCCGTCGGCAGTTAAAACGCAAGCAACTGAATCGACAACGAGCGCGAGACGAAAAGAAGCCTCTGGCCGAGATTGATGATGAGGTTGCAGAGCTAGTGATTAATCGTTTGATTGAGAAGAAGTTTCTTAATGATCAGAAGTTTGCTGAATATTACGTTGAAAATCGTTACCTACGCAAGGGCATTAGTCATAAACGTCTACGCATGGAGTTGATTCAGAAGGGCGTGAAGGATGACATAATTGCCGACGCGATGGAAAAGATTCCTCGCGACGAGGACGATGAGATTCGTAAGGTAATAGCGAAAAAACGCAAAAAGTACGATGATTTTCAGCTGGTTGGATACCTCGTGCGACAAGGATTTAACTTTCAACGGGCAAAAGACGCCGTAGCTGAATATGATCCAGATAATGACCCACGGTCAGTTTTACCCTAATTATCTTTGTGGGCTTGAGTCTCAGTAGCGAAATCCGGCTCACGAAAAGGATTGACGAAATTCGGTACGAAATCGGCTTTGGCTGGGGCTTGTTTGAGAGATTTTTCAGTTTCGTCTTTAATGATGACCTTAGAATTGCTGATTTCGACAATTTTATGGCGAGAAATTGTTAGTTCCGGATCAATAATAGCTTTCAGAAATGGGCGCTGAACGATGAGTTGTTGAATTTCCCAGGTATCCGGCGTTAGAGTGTAGTCGACGACTTTGCCCAGTTTGGTTCCCCGTTTAGTTTCGACTTTAATGCCAATAAGCTTAAAATCAGATGCTAGGACATCTTTGACTCGAATAATCTCGTCCGGCCCAACAAATTCATCAGCCGAGTCGACAATCATGCCGAGACGCGAGAATTCTCGTATGCTATCAGTCGGCAAAATCTCACCGACCTCGCGACCGACCAAAGGCCCTTCGACCTCGTAGGCGATGATCTTTAGATTCTCCGGATCAATAATTGGCGTGGCAATAGTCGCGATACGACCACCAACATGTAGGCTGAGAACGGGGTAGCCGGTGAGTCGTGAGCCATTGATTAACATAAGTTAATTATAGCATATTCTTTCTAGGTTGTAATGACTGGTGGCTGCCATGGAGCCGGATAGTCAGGCAAACCCATTAAAGTTGCGATGGTCGCAGCGAGATTCGCTAGACCGGGACCCTCAAGGTTAGCAGAACGATAGATCTTCGCATTGCGCGTATTGTCATAGAAAATGCACGGCACAGGATTAGTAGTGTGTGAAGTTTTTGGTACGCCATCCTTACTTAGCAATTCTTCGGCATTGCCATGATCGGCTGTGATTATCATCATACCACCAAGCTCATCCACTTTTTTCGCCAGACGAGCGAGTTGTAAGTCGATCGCTTCGATTGCCACGATGGTTGGTTCGAGCTCGGCAAAATGACCGACCATGTCGCCACCTGGATAGTTCACGCGAACGAATTGGTAATCGCTAATTTTATCAAGCAAAATGTCAGTAATCTCGGCTGATTTCATCCACGGGCGAGTATTGAAAGGCTGAGTATCTGAAGGGACTTCGATTTGGTCCTCATGAGGAGCTTTTTTATAACTATTACCATTAAAATAATAGGTGACATGGCCAAATTTGACAGTTTCCGATATGGCAAGCTGGGAAATTTTATTTCGCCCGAGAAAAGTATTAAGTGGGCTTTCGATCTTTACCGGTGGGACTAGAATATTCTCGGGAATGTGACGATCGGAATCGTATTCGGTAAGGGCTGCGAAGAAAATCTGAGGCACTTTGCCACGCTTAAATTTATCAAAATCAGCTTCAGTGAAAGCGCGAGAAATCTCGACAGCGCGATCGGCACGATAATCGTAGTAGATGAAAGCGTCCCCGTCTTCAACTTTACCGACTGGGCGAGCACCCCGACTCGAATCGGCAGCCGAGACTTTTGCGCTGGCAGCACGAGAACTGAGAGCAGAATTTGCGGCAGCGTTTTCGATGATAACGAAGGCTGGCAAATATTGATCCTGCACTTTAGGATTCTCTCGACGCAAAGTCCGGATGGCTTCGGTGGCAGATTTAAATTCGCGTGGGGCTTTACCGTGAACCATCATATCCCAGCCAAGTTTGACCATGTTCCAATCATTTTCATAACGATCGGCAACTGCGACCATGCGACCACCACCAGAAGCAATCCTAAAGTCGGCGTCTTTGAACTTTTGGCAAAACTTTTCGAGACGTTCGATATACTTTGGCTCAGATTGAGGCGCAACATCGCGACCATCAAAAACGCAGTGGATTCGAATACGACGCACACCTTCGGCATAAGCTTGTTCGATCATACGCTCGAGATGAGAGATATCACTATGAACGCCACCGTCAGAAAAGATCCCACAGAAATGCAGGGTGTGGGCCGAAACGTTCTTTCCCTGCCCAGCGCCGAGCTGCTTCATGGCGCCTCGCCAAGCTTTTGAGCGCCAGATATCGCCAGTGCTGAAGGCGGCTTCGATGCCGGCAATGCCCTGTTTGATGATCTGGCCCGAGCCAATAGCATTGTGACCAACTTCTGAATTTCCCATTTGCCCTGGCAAAATACCGACAGCTTCACCAGAAGCCTGCAGAGGGATATTGAGATAGTTCGCAAGAGCGTAATCGAGGAACTCGGTATGCGCCTGACGGAAGGCGTTGCCACTACGAGCAGCGCGCAGACCGACTCCATCTAGGATTGCCAAAACTACCGGACCATTATAATATAGCAACTTTTTCATGAGTGTTCCTAGATTATGGCTTTGGTACTTGTTGGGTAATACAGTGAATATTGCCTCCACCGAGCAAGATTTCGCGTGCGTAAATTGGTTCGATCACCTTGTCCGGGAAAAGTTCCTGCAAGGTATCGATGGCAGCTTGATCGTGCTCGTCATTGAAGGTTGGGACGATGACTGCGCCGTTACAGTTATAATAATTAAGATAGGAAGCTGGAATACGGTCGCCTTCACGTCGGGGGAAAGTACCTTCGACAACGTCAACGCCTTGGGATTCTTCGGCTGTGATGAGAACTGGGTTCGGGACGTGAATCTTAACGATTTCGATCGGGCGACCTTTAGCATCAGTTTGGCTACTGAGATAATCAAGAGCAGCCTTAGAGCGCTCGTATTGAGGATCGTCTTGGTTATCTTCCCAAGCCAAAGTTACCTTTCCGGGAGCAACCCACTGACAAATATTGTCGACGTGACCGTTCGTGTCCTCATCCATGTAGATTCCCTTTGGGATCCAGAGGACTTTCTCGGCGCCGAGGTATTCCTTAAGCTTTTCTTCGATTTGCTCTTTAGTCATGTCTGGGTTGCGACCTGGGTCGAGGAGAGTCTCTTCGGTAGTCAGAATCGTACCTTCGCCATCGGAATGAATCGAGCCGCCTTCGAGTACGAAGTCTGCAAGGTGGTAGTAATCCACTTTTTCGATAGCAGCCATCTTGGTCGAAATATAATCATCTTGATCCCATGGGAAGTAGAGACCGTTTACGAGGCCACCGTAAGCGTTGAATTTCCAGTTCACTGCGCGCATGCGCCCTTCATCGTTCACGACAAAAGTTGCTCCAGTATCACGAATCCAAGAATCGTTGTTAGAAATTTCGACAACTTGCACATTTGGCATGTTCATCTCTAGCAAGTTGAGATATTGATCCTTGTTCGTACCGACGACGACTGGCTCATACTTAGCAATCGTCTGAATGACCTGTTTGAAGACGGCTTGAGCTGGATCGGCGTTATTGCGCCAATTGTCTTCGCGTTCTGGCCATAAGATATAAGTACAGCGATGAGGCGCAAGCTCAGACGGCATGTAAAAACCGTCGGCTTTTGGCGTACTATCAGTTATTCGCATTGAGTTTTTTCTCCTTGTCAGCTTTACGTTTGTTGCTTACTCTAACCCCCAGAACCATGAACTCGCCGAGGATCACGGCAATACAGGCACCGACAATCAGTGGCCAGTTGTATTCAAACATTTCGAGGCTGAACTCTGGGAAGAGTGTAAAGAAGAGCGCGATAATAAGTAAGATGAATGGCACGACGGCGAAGAGTGTAATCTTGACATTACCACCTTCGATCCAGAAGCCTTTTTCTGATTTCTTGCCCTGTTTGTGGAGTTTCAAGAAAGCCATGAACATTGGCAAATACGAGAGTAAGAGACAGACCAAGCTGAGCGAGAAGAAAGTCCAGAAGAGGTTGGAGATTTCGGGGAAGAATTGCGCGACGATAATGCCGGCAATTGCAATCACTAGCGCGACGACACAGGTCCAAATTGAAGGAACATAAGGCACGCCATCCTTGGTGCGTTTCGCCCAAGACTTCGGAAAAGTACCATCTTCGGCTGCATAGGCAATGACCGAGTTGACGCCAAAGTTCCAGGAAGCGATATTCGCAACCAAGGTGTAGATGAAGAGTCCACCAACGATGACAATAATTGCTTTAGCTAGTCCGGCTGAGAAGCCGATAATACCAAGCAAGCTTTCGTAGCTAGCGAGTAGACCAGTGTCGGTCTGGAGCTCTTCAATTGGAATAGCAACGCCAATACCGAAGCTAGGCAGGAGGTAGAAAATAGCAATTAAAATACCACCGATAATGATGGCTTTAGGAATTTCCTTCTTTGGATTATCCATATCGTCGCTGAAAGTCGAGACAACTTCGAACCCGAGCATATTGAAGATAATGAGCGAAACGAAACCGAGACCAGCAAGGCTAAAATGCCCATCTTCCATCAGTGGCAACAAGTCGGTCCATGACTCAACTGGATTTGCCGTTCCCTGGGTAATTAAGACATAGATACCGAGAAAACCGAGACCAGCCATGAAGATAAACTTCGCGACGGCGCCGACATTCGACAAGACATCGCTTTGCGAAACACGCAACACACCGAGTACACTTACTAGCAAAATGTAGAAAACTTGAATCGCGAGGACGAGTGGCCAAGTGATTTCAAAACCTAACATTTGCATAATGATGGTAGTAACGAGGTCGGCAAGCGAGGCAATCCAGAGAGGATAGTTCACCCAGTAGTACCAGGCGACACGCCCGGCCCACTTCGGGCCGAAAGCTTTTTTCACCCAAGTGTACATACCACCTTCGGAGGGATATTGAGTCCCAAGTTCGGCCGAAATCAGGCCATACGGCACGAAGAAGCCAAGGAGCATAATTGCCCACCAGAAATATTGTGAGTTGCCGATCGCTGCCGTCGGGGCAACAGCATCACCAACGAGAATAATACAGACCGTGGCGAGTACTGCACTAAACAGTCTGAACTTATATTTGTGCTTTTTAGGCATTGTTTTCCTCCTTTTGCCTCTTTATTTCATCGAGCGTTGCCTGAGCGACGCCACCAAAATACAATAATAAACCACGTTGCGCCGTGAGACGATTTTCGGCTTCATCCCAAGCAATACTATGTGGACCGTCGAGCACGCTATCGGTCACTTCTTCGTTGCGTACGGCTGGCAGACAGTGCATGAACTTCACATTCGGATTGCCGGTCATCGCCAGCATCTCATCGTTAACTTGATACTTCGGATAAAACTCGCGCAGATAAACTTCCTTCGGCGTTTCCTTGTCATAAAGTCCATACCAAACATCAGTGTAGATAAAGTCGGCGCCTTCGAGATAGGCTGGATTATCGGTCACATGCACACTACCACCATAAAGCTGGTTATTCGCGCGACCAATCTTCAAAAATTCATCGCTCAGCCACTTCGACGGAGGGCCATATTGCACGAAGTTCATCCCGAGCTTGGTTGTAATCATCATGAGTGAAGCGCAAACTTGAGTACAGTCGCCAGCGAAGACTACTTTGATCTGACTCAGTGGTTTATCGGCTGGCAAATGATCAAAAATTGTGATAATATCACCCAGCTCTTGGGTCGGGTGATTATAATCTGACATACCATTAATCACTGGCACGCTAGAACGCGCAGCCAATTCGAGGACGCTTTCGTGACGATCGACGCGCGCCATGATGAGATCGCACATCCGGCTCAGGACTTCAGCCGTGTCGCCAATAGTTTCGTGCGCGCCGAGCTGAATGGCGCCTGGAGCAAGATTCAGGGCGTGACCACCCAGCTGTTCCATGCCGACTTCGAATGATACGCGCGTACGAGTCGATTTTTGTTCGAAAATCATAGCGAGGTTTTTGTGATAGAGAGTGTTAAGCGTGTGACCAGACTTCAAAAAATCGCGCACCGCAGTGGAGAGTTTGATGAGGTCGAGAATTTCCGACTGATCGAACTCCGTGGTGTCGATAAAATCTTTATGGCTGGGACGCTCATGATTTAATACATAAGGATTATCCATAATCTTATTATAGTCGAATCGAAGATAAGCGCAAGAGTAAAACATCTCGCGCTGGCGAGATGTTAACCTGTCAATCCATTGACGCTAAAGAACCGGAGAAGGCGCGAGGGATCAGACGCTTACTGGTTGCCTCTGGAAAAAGTTTGTCAACCATATCGGCATCCAGCTCCTGTGGCAATAGAAAATCCAGATCCATGCCCTGCGCTGTGTTATGGATGGCAATGTAGCCCTCAGAGCTAAGTGACAAAAGATCGTACACCAGTTTATCTTCCGACGGAACTACCAAGCGTTCCAAGTAAGGCAACCGAAGCTGACCATGCAGAACATCCAGCATCATATTCGCAAAGTCGTACGGTTGTGGTCCCAAGGCCAAGTTGACGTAATTGCCACTCTTGAAGCCGGCATCATGCTTCGACGGATGCTCGAGTGTTACTGAAGGACGGCATGACTCATTAATAAGATTAATTATGTCGACGCGCTGGTCCGGATCGATTGCGCCGTAAGCATCCGTGATAGCTGCGCGTGTCCAGGTATTAACGTGGTAGATGAAGTGAAAACCTCGCGCCAGAACTGCGCCAATCACATACGGAGAAAAATTCGGATGCCCCTTTGGTAAAACGGTGGATCGAAAATTATCGGTCCCGGTCTGTTCAATGACTTGCGCCATGAGCTTTTGGCCCCTCTTCTCGAATTCCAAGTCGAGATAGCCATCACTCATTTCACACAGTATTCTCTCTGTCATATCTACTAAAACCTCCCCAAAATGTACTCGTGCTGAATTTTAGGATAATCCAGCCCTATCCTTCCATTGTAGCACAGATTCTCGATTTTGTCAAGGTTTAGGGCGATTTTTACCAGATTTTTGAGGATTTTTGGCAGTTTTTAGCGTATTTTCGTGCAATTTGACTAGTTTGAGGTTCAAACTGGCTTGACTTCGGCCGTAATGCCGAGGTGGTCAGAAACGATATCAGGGATAACCCGGAAGGCTTTGACTTCAACCTGGTCGTTAACCAGAATGTGGTCACAAGGCACGAGGCCATCATATTTTAGACCGGAAAGCGTGGTTGCGACTTGGTTTTCGTCGGTCAAATCGCGCAGGAAGTCGAGCGCGCGCATGGCTGGAGACTGATGAATCACGTTCAGGTCGCCACACATAACGACCGGACCAGCAAGTGCTTTGATAATTTCTCCGACACGCGCAAAGGCTGCGACGCTCTCGGCGTCGCCCATCGGGTCGGGGCGCCAAAAACCATGGTGATTGACGACGGTGAGGCCGTTTTCGAGCTTAGCGATCTGGATATTGAGATTATTCCCTACCACCTGGCCAAGGACAGTATTATCTTTGTACTCGCCATGGATAAACTGGCTGGTGGTCTCAGTAAATGGAATTTTGCTCAAAATAAGATTGCCGAGTTCAAAGGTGCCGTCGGCGATCTTGCTACCCCAGTTGGGTGCGAAGAATTGGTAAGGCAAACGGCTAGCCTTCTGGATTTGAGCTAAGTCAAAACAGAGGCGCGAAAGATGGCCTGCGACGTTTTCGGTCTTAGCAGCGAAGACTTCTTGCATACAAATGACATCGAAGTCATTTTGCTCCAGAAAACGTCGCAGGCCACCCTCGACTTTGCCCATCCAGACATTGAGTTGTAGAATTTTCATTAATGCTCCTTTACTTTTTTGAGGTGTTCTTTGGCTTTCAAGGTGACAGCGCGACCACGAGGGGTGCGCTCGAGCAGGCCCATTTGAAGCAGATAGGGTTCATAGTAATCTTCAATCGTGGCCGACTCGTCGCCTGTGAGAGCAGCAATTGTATTCAGCCCGACCGGCCGATCGCCGTAATTCATGAGCATCAGCTCAAGCATATTGCGATCGGCCGGGTCGAGGCCGAGATCGTCGATCTCCATCATGTCCAGCGCGGCCGTGGCGACAGATAAATCAATAAAACCATCACCATTCACATCAGCGTAGTCACGGACGCGCTTGGTCAAACGATTCGCAATGCGAGGAGTGAGGCGCGAGCGCGTCGCGAGCAGAGCCGTCGCCTCGGGCGCAATCCCGGTGCCGAGCAGCTTCGCTGTGCGCGTAATAATACTCTCGATTTCTGGCACTTTGTAATATTCGAGGCGATGGATCAAACCGAAGCGATCGCGCAGAGGGCCGGCCAGAGAGCCCGTGCGCGTAGTCGCGCCAATCACCGTGAAATGTGGCAAGTCTAAGCGCACGGAGCGCGCCGCTGGACCCTTGCCAATCACAATATCGAGCTTGCAATCTTCCATTGCCGAATACAAAATCTCTTCGACGGTGCGGCGCAGGCGATGGATTTCGTCAATGAATAATACGTCTCCATCCTGCAGATTAGTCAAAATCGAAGCTAAATCGCCAGCGCGCTCGATGGCCGGCCCGGAAGTAACGCGTAGATTTGCGCCCAGCTCGCGCGCGATCACATTTGCCATGGTAGTTTTACCAAGCCCAGGAGGACCATACAACAAAACATGGTCCAGCGTCGTGCCGTCATCACGCTTCTTGACGGCGTCGATCGCTAGCTTAAGATTAGTTTTCAAGCGCTCCTGGCCAATATAATCAGCGAAACAACTCGGACGGAGCGAAACCTCTTCGGCTTGCTCCGTTAAGTCATTAGCATTCAAACTCGTATCGACTAGGCGCTCGGGCTTAGTCGGATTTGCAGCTGGGCCAGAGGCCGCCGAGTTATCGGTGTCCTTCTGAGCCTGCTGGGCTTCGCTACTGCGTTCAATCCCCATAAAATGGTTTAGTAATTCTCTGCCCTAATTTCAAAGAAGGCCTGAGGATGATCGCAAGCTGGGCATTTCTCTGGCGCTTCTTCACCGACGAAGATATAGCCACAGTTGCGACACTTCCAAACGGTCACTTCTGGATTCTTGAAGACGACATCATGCTCGACTTTGTTATGGAGCTTCAAATAACGCTCTTCGTGGCCTTTTTCGATAGCTGCAACCATGTCAAACTTAGCTGCAATCTCATCGTAACCCTCCTCGCGAGCTTCCTCGGCGAAGTGCTTATACATGTCGGTCCACTCGTAATTCTCGCCTTGGGCTGCTGCTTCGAGGTTGGTCGCCGTGTCCTTAATTGCACCACCGTGCAGAAGCTTGAACCACATCTTGGCATGCTCCTTCTCATTGCCAGAAGTCTCGTCAAAGATAGCGCTAATCTGCTCGTAGCCATCTTTCTTGGCCTTCGATGCGTAATATTGATATTTGATAGCAGCCTGAGACTCGCCGGCAAAAGCTTGCTCAAGATTGCGCCAAGTTTTACTATTTTTTTCTAGTTCTTTAGCCATAATAATCCTCTCTTATTGTCTTGATTATTATAGCACAGGAGCTTAACGTCTACAAGTCGCCGTTATTCGGGCACATTGGATTGCTCTCGGTCCAGCAGTTGGCCGTAATCCAGAAATATTTTCTTAAACTATCATCATTCGAGCCGTTCAAAGTCACCTCGTATTCTGGGTAGGGGAAGAAAATGTCGGCCGGATCGAGACGGGTCTCGACGCGTCGGACGAGCTGGTTCGCACGCCCAGTGGCGTCAACACTGATCTGAACATTCTCGAAGTTGATCGGGTTGCCATTTCTGTCCTTCAATTTTACTGCAAAATCAGTCACGGTATCGCCGTAAGGAATCGAAATTACTAGCATAGCGTTACCACCAGCCGTAAAGAAGCCTGCCTTAGAGGTATTAAGTGTCGCTGTGCAGGCGAATTCACCTTCGTGGTTACATTTGATCCTGAACGGACTATTTTCAATATTGGAATTGCCAGATCTTTCAATGCTTTCACTATCAATAGTATTAATGGCCTGATTGTCGTTGTTTCCTGCGCTTGGGAGTAGCACCATGGTGCTATATTTGCCACTAGTACTATTATTAAAGCTCTCAAGACTAAAGTTGGCATCAGTCCTGAGCAAAGTCAACGAAATCGTAGGTGGGGTAGTAGCATCGGCTGCCGTACCGAACTTGCCCTGGTGATAGTTAGGGCTCTCGGAATTCACATTTTCGCTGAATTTTGTACCATTGATGCTGGAATACCACTGAAACTCGATTGACGCGACTTGATCCAAGCTGGTTGAACCGATGCCGATCGGGACGACGCGCGTATGAGTATCGGAAGTCAAAGTCGAACGATAGTCATCAACTTTGTTCTTAATCAAAACGCAGGTGTAAGCTTGGTCGGAATTATTGCTCGTGCTTTCCTGGATTTTTACTTCGCTATCATCAGAATCTGGATAAAGCAGGCGCTTGAGCTTAAAATCGCTACAACCATCATCGCCTAAATCGTCAAATAAGCTACTAGAAGTATATCTCGCGCAATCGCCAGTGGTTGAGCCACTGCTTTTACATTCATAATATTTATTAACGGCGATCTTGGCGTCTTCGACACCAGCGAGAGCTGCATCGTAGGCCGACTGCGAGAGGTCGTCATTACTACTTTGACCTTTTTCCGAAAGAATAATGCGAACAAAGCTAAGCGTAATCACGCCGAAAAGAATAGTGGCGAAAATAACTACATAAAGTGAAGCGACGCCTTTTTTGGTAGAATTATAACTTAAACGTTTCATATTACTATTATACTCCCGATCCTGCTGTGCGTGCAGCGAAATTAAATTTATTAATAGCACAATAATTCATTTCTGAACCAAGGTTGAAAGGTGAACTAGTGTCGCCATAGTGGAAATCGCCTGCGTCATCAACATAGGCCTGGTCGGCTTGACAATAATCACCAGTGCGCGTCACGTCGATGTTGCCACGATTGGTTGCAAGTACAAATGTGCCGGCCATGTAAGTACGCAAAGTAACCGAATCTTGGCTAATCGGAAAGACGGTAAATTCGTAAAGTTCGAGATCGAGGTCGAATTCCTTTAGCATGCCAGAATGTGGCGCAGTGTTAATATAATACGGTATATTAGAATTTGCGAGCTCGGTAATATCGATCAAATTGTCGGTGCCATTATAATCTTTGTAGTTCGAGACATAGGCGCTATTCATAACGCTCGAGCAGAGGCGATAGTTTTTGTCTTCGATGCGCATGAGACGGATGGCTTCACCCTTCACGATCTGCTCCTCGCCACTGCGATCACGATACTTAAAACCAATCGTCGTATCTTCGGTTCGACCATAATAAGTATTCCAAATGTACGAATAATATCCTGTACAGAAAATGCCATTATACTGCTTGTGAGGTTCACCATTAATAACGTCATCATCAGCGTAGCGTGCATGGAAAATAAAATCATTCGCATGATCTTGCTCACACTTCACACGACCTTCGGCGTCGCTAACTAGACTATTGCAAAGACTAGTCGTATCGACGGACGGAGCCACATTAATCGCAGCAGTCAACTCATCGACTAAACCTCGACCGACGCTGTTGACGGCTTTTAGAGTCAAGCCTTTTTGATAAATCGTGACGATATTGGTCGTCACTACGGCGATTACGATCAGCAACATCGAGATAAACGCCATCGCGATGCCGAGCTCGACCAGCGTGAATCCAGATTTTGTAGTAGTGATTTGTTTGGAAAGATTCTTTTTCATAAACTAAACTCCTTCGGGATTATATAAACGAATCACTGTATCGATTGCCGTTGGCGAGGTAGTATTAGGACCGTACCAACAGGCTTCGATGTAAAAATCATAATACTTCGGCTTAACACCGGAATTATTATCGGTTACAGCAAAGGCCCAAACTCCTTCGGCGATAGCGACTCGGTCAAACCTCGCACCACCATCGGTGAACTGACGAATGCTAGAATCGGCGTCAGCTCCTGGACGACTGGTATCAGAAGCTGTATAGATTAAGCGCGCGTTTAGAGTAGCCTCAACGAATTTATCACGATTGTTCTCGATGCTAATATAGGAAACTCCAACATCGGCCTGACCAATACTAGTGATGCTATCGAGATCCCGTACATTGAGGACGAAAGCATTGACGCGACGCAGAGGATTATTCATATTATCAATATCCTGGTAAACGCGAGCACAACCTTGTTTTAAGATGCCACCTTGAGTATCTTTATCATTGACAGTGTCGGCTAGGTCGAGCAGACCACTGGCTTTGGCATCGGCTGGACTGACGGCGTTATCGGTGATTTTTTCCCAAAGATCTTTATATTGTTGGTAGCGTGGATCACCTGCTACCGGCTCTTCGGGCAAAGTTTTTTCGGAAATATAGGAGCTATGGATGAAACGGAGGGCTTCGGCCTGCGCGTTAATTTCGCTGCGCACCGTGACAGTCTCGAGCGAATTTTCGGCCGAGGCGATGCCGAGGTTCATCATGGCGATAGAAATCACGGCCACGAGGCAGAAAACTGCCATCGCGAACATGACTTCGATCATGGTGTCGCCACGTTTAGTGGCGTTAAGATTTAGCTTTGATTTTATTGTTGCTGGCATTTTGCTTCCTCATCGTCTTGTGGCAAAATATTTACTGCTGACGTGTTATGTCCGTCTTGTTCAAGGCGGATGTCTCGTACAATACGACTATTTTGTGACTTGAGACAGAAATCAACATCTTCCATGGTGAATTTGCTCGGAGCATCCGGTGCGTTTTGCTGGTTAATGATAAAATCACTGAAGGCCGTGCTCGCCTGCTTTGCGTCTGGCTCACATTGCTCTTTGAGATTAAACCTTTCGTCCGGGTTGTAGACCGTGCGCACAGTACCGGAAGCTGGAGAACGTGCAATAATAATGGAGCCTTTGAACTGTTTATCTTCGGTATTGCGCAGCTTCGCGCCCCAGAGTGGAAGATAAGTATCGACCGACGAAGGATGATTTTCATTACCACAGAAAAGCGTCACTTTTGCTGCCGAAAGTTCTTGCATGAAAGTTGGCTGGCCACTCTGAGCTTTCGGATCGCCTACAATCGTGGCCGTATAAATCATGTCATCAGTCTGATCATTGTCTTCTTCTAAGCCGAAGACAATGAGCTTACCATAAATTGCCTCCGTATCGGAATTACCGACACTGATGTCATCTGAGCCGGTACCGATTGATTCGGGGCTAATCACCTCGGCGTAGACTTGACGCAGGAATTCGGCAAAACCTCGGACGGAATCGTTATAACGTTGGGTGGCGATTGAGGAATAAGTCCCACTCAGGACGCCGATTAGTAGCAAGCCGGAAATACCGAGGAAGAGCATCACTTCGATAATAGTGAAGCCGGCTTTTGTGGTTTGGCGATCTGGATTTTGTTTTTTCATTGCATTTTATCCTCAATTTAATACCTTGGCGCGAGTTCGCGCAAATACGATTCGGTATAGCTAGAGTCGTAACGTCCAGCTTGAGCATAGGCCCAAAGGTAAGTATCCATGCGTAGATTGAAAACTTCGGCAGCTGAATATTTTTGGGTAGCATCAGCAGAACGGGTGATATTATCAGCTAAGCGCTCACTATTAATGTTGTTGCCATTAATATTAAAGGTTGTGACGCGATTGACGATGTTGTCCGAACCGAACGAACGCCTGAGGTCGAGATTCTGGGCTATGACTGGGCCGTTGAAGACGAGCTGGCGTCGGCAAACGTTATATCCGGCTTGATAATTGTAAGCGTCGGTGCCGATCTGTTCTCGATCATGCTGGGTCATGGCAGTGTATTCTTTGCAAGTATGGATCGTACCTTCGACGATGAGCCAGGCATCAATTTCGGTGACGTCAGAATTAATGTAAACATCGCCACTGACGAAGATAACGACCTGGGGCAGCTCATAGATACTATTGTAATTGCGCTGGTTCGCCAGAATAATATTACTATCGATCGTCAGATTACCGTCGATGTTAATTTGGCGAGTTTCTGCCACCGGGTTGCCCAAACCGAGACCGGTAGCCGAACAATTATTACTACAAGTCGGATCATTTGGCTTCAAGAAGGTATTAAGACGATTGCGCAAGGTCGTGCTTGGCACAATACCGGAAAAACCGAGATTGGTCTGGACACTGCCGTTTTTCGTCTGAGGTTTGTTCGCAATAGTGAGTGGAGAATAAGTGTAGAAAATATCACCACTAGCACTGTTGCCAAGCGCCAACGATGCGCCCGAAGTTAGGTTAGTGACTCTGCTGCCGAAGACGGCAAGATATTCGGTCCACGATCCGTAGTAGGAGCGATCACCACCGTGAAGAGGAATTGTGCCGATCGCCGTATTAACGTAGCGTTCGGAGAGTGAAGTCTTGGCTCCACCAGCACTAATTGCGCTGCCATTCCAGACGCTGATGGACGGCTTCTTACTAATCGGACGGCAAGCTGCGTCGTAGGTTACCCAGTAGGGGGCGTTATTCGGATCTTCGTGCCAGGTCACACTACCACCATCTTTCTGTGTGCCATAGTAATACTTAACGTACCAGCCGGCAGAATTACAATACTTATAGCCAACGTAATCCGGGTTGACTACGCTTCGGTTGACGGAGCTAGTATTATTATAGGCTTGCTTGGTGACTTCTTCGGTAGCCCCACTAGGTGAGTAGGAAATACTCGTGCTATTGAGGACTGAGCAGCCTGAGCCGGGAATAGCTGACGACCAGCTGGCTTTTGTGGTGCCATAGTGCGTACATGGGTCACGCATTGTGCGAGGAATAACGGCCAAGTTGCCGGTCGCATGTTTAGAACGCGAGCCTTCGGCTTCATAGTTCACGGTGGCAGGAACTGAGTAGACAATCTCTTGATACTGCTCGGCGCGACGCACAGGATAAACTTTGGCCTTCATTTGCTCGTAGCCAATATTGGAAAGCTCGCCAACGTATTTTTTGTCACTCGTCGGTGTACCGTTATACTGAGGACTGCCTGACCATGGCGTCCCAGTCGGATCTTCGGGACGGCGTACGTTGATGCAGGCATAAGAGAAACCTTCACCACTCTTAACACGGCTACGATAGCCACCATCGTCTTCGGTATAATTATTAACTTTATTATTATAGAAGATGCCTTGGCAGCCAGTGCCGATACTGCCTTTGTTGCTGAGCGTGATCGTAGGACCAGACATATTATTAGTATTAATCGTTATGGTATAGCCGTCATCAGAGAAACCTGAAAGTGTAGAATAACTTTTACTATGGCCACCAGCGAAGCTAAGATAGCCGCTGGCGCGCTTCGTGCCTTTAGAAACGGTACCGTCGCCGTTTACGGTAATATCGTAAACTTCCCAATAAGTGTCGACTTCGTCATGCTTGTCGGTATCGACATTGACATCGTACTTAATCTCGTGGGTGAAATAAGTCCTAAATGAATCGTAGTCGGTACCAGCATAAAGATACGCGCTACCATCATCGCCGGATTGCGACGATTGCTCAGGGGCGTCCGGTGCACTGCCGGGCTTATGCGAAATCGCAGTTGAACGCGAGGTGAAAATACCCGTGGAGCCACCACCTCCACCTCCTGGAGGCGTGGTGGGTGGGGTGCCTGGGTTACTTGGCGTGCCCCAACTATCGTCCCAACAGAACCAGCCAAGATCGCTATTCCAATCGGAGACGCTATCCGGTACGCCACCCTTAGACTTCGCAATATCGAAAGCAGCATGTGCAGCTTCAAGCGTGACACCCCCATTGACTACCTGAAAGTTAGTACAGCCTTTCCTATAGCCGTTGACAGAACAGATGGTGTTATTTTTGATAATACCGATTTCGGCGTTTAGAGCTGCACCGGCAGGGTTGCTACCATTATAGATGCTTGGGTTATACTTTTCTAGAGCGAGACGATAGTAGCCACTCCATTTTTTAAAGCCGGTCGTCATCTTGTCTGTGCCATCGGGATTCTTCTTGACGGTGCCGTCAGCATTTTTGTCTGGAATGCTCGCGTTTGGATCGCCACAGGGTTTCGGGCTGCCAATCGTACCACCTTTGACATTGCCTGAGCTGCTACCACTGATAACCTTTGTGCCGTCTTCTTCAAGATCGGTATAATATTTCCAGACTGCACCATAACAAATATCAAACCAGCTAGTACTAGACTTGTCACCACATTTCCCACCAGTAATACTGCCACCTTCGCCAGCACTACTGTCAGCAAAAACGCGCGCCGTCAAAATCGCACCACTCAAAATAACGCAGAGCAGCACGCCGACTAATCCATAACGGAAAATGCGTTGACGACTTTGCTTGTTCAACTTAAGGCTCATTCCCTTCCTCCTCTGTCCCAACCAACTCTAGCATGATTAAATAGGCCTGGGAATTATAATAACTGGCCTGCTCGGTATCGCCCTTTGACTGATAGATTTGCGCCAGCGCACCATAATAGGCCACGCGATCACCGAGATCTAATTCCTCGGCTTTCACCTCGTCTCCAGCAACCATAGCTTTCTCATAATCAAAGAGATTGAAATAATAAAGAAACTGCGCCAGGAGAACTTGGTTAGTCTGGGCAGGGGTAGTCGCATCATTCAAAGTTTCGTTAAAGAATTTCTCGGTGGCTTCGGGAGAATCGGCATTTTCAGCAGCGTTTTTGCGTGCTTCTTCGAGGACGTCAGTAGCATATGAAACTTTTTCCTCCGGCGTCGGTTCTGGCTCGGGGGCTGGCTGATGTGTGAGCTTAACGACCAACCAAATGCCAAGACCGATTAAAGCTACACCTGCGATACAGGCTAAAACGATGAAAGTAATTTTGCGTTTCTGGGCGTTGACAGCTTGTTTTTTTGCTCGGGCTTGATTCTGTTCGGCGAAAAAGTCAGGCGAAGATAACTTCCGTGAGTCGATATTTGAAGAATTGAATTGAACATTTTGCGTGGAAGGCGATGTGGATGTCGTTGAGACCGGTTCAGGGTTATCCTGCGAGTTAGATGCAGGCGATGTGTTACTGACGGGCTTAACCTGGGGCGCTGATGATTTGGCAGGACTAGCTGGTTCTGGACTAGGCTGAGCCGAGGCTGCGCTATGCGACATGTTGATTAGACGACTAGGCGTCTCAAAATTACCAGATTGGCTCTTCACCTGCGACTCGCTCATGTTTATATATTACCATAAGCGAGGCGTTTAGAAAACTCTTGATTTTAGAAAAGAATATGATTCGATAGGCGCACGCTGGCTTTAGAATCCAAACAAAAACTTCATCCATTGTTCGAAGTTACTCATGTCGGAAAGAGCATCGCCAGAATTCTCGGTCGTAGTCGGAAGATGCTTGGTCTTGGCTGTTTCCGAGTTCTCCGGCAGGTAGACCATAGTTTCGCCAGGCAACATCTTGCCCTGATATTTGCGCGCTGCAATTTCCTGGTATTCTTCCGACAGATAGTAGGTATTTTCCAGCTCCAGTGTCTCGACTTCAAGTTCGAGCAGAGCCTTCTCGCGCTGACGGTTCATCAGATCTTGGGCGAGTTCCCAGTTGCGAGTCATGGAGTTAATTGCGCCCCAAGTACAAACTAAGCAAACAATCGCAGCACCAATCAGAACTAAATTCTCCGGAACTAGCCAATCGTGCTTAAAGCGATAACGCATGCGACGCGCCTTGTTGCTTAACTCGTTCATGGTTATATTATAGCATGCTTAGGGGCGATTGATGTGGTATAATGTAGAGGATAGGTCTTGGTCATTTTGTAAAATTCTAACCTACCCGTCAGTTTGGACGGGGGCGTAGCTCAGGGGTTAGAGCAGGCGGCTCATAACCGCTTGGTCGTTGGTTCGAGCCCAACCGCCCCCACCATGTTTATGATTTATTCGAGTTTTTACCGTTCTCCTTTAGGGGAAATTGTTTTGCAGAGCGATGGAGAGTTTTTGACTGGACTGCGATTTCTGGATTCGAGCAAGCTTCCACTTGAAGGCAATGAAAGTATGAACCTGGAAATTTTCCAAACAACCAGCCGTTGGCTTGACAGTTATTTTATCGGCCAGGATCCTGGATCCTTGCCAAAATATCATATAGAGAGTGCGTCTAATTTTCAAAAAGAAGTGCTTGAGATTGTGAGTAAAGTTCCCTATGGGACGACTATAAGCTATGGAGAAATTGCCAAACAACTCTCTATATTGGAAAACAAGCAGATGTCTGCACGAGCCATAGGTGGGGCTTTGGCGAGGAATCCGATTTGGCTAGTGATTCCCTGCCATCGGGTGATTGGCGCGAATGGCAGGTTGGGTGGCTATGCTGGCGAAGCTTGGCGCAAGCTTGAACTATTGAAATTAGAAAGCATGAGCATTAATAAACATGACTTGACCCCGTTCTGACGAACAGGGCCTGAAGACGTGGTTTTTGAATAGGTGGAACTGAATTATGGTCTTTCCAACACTATTCGTATCAATAATAAGAAAAACGTATAATTCGCGTTGTGGGCAGCAGGAAGGCTAGCCCTAGGATAGTAGAGAGATTACTGGTTTAGAAGACTATAACCGAGTGGAATTAGTAGAAGGTTTGATGTCCTTCCCAAAACCTTTCCATGGTACTCTTCTCCCGATTTCGGCGCTCCTCTTCTTCCTTTGCTCTTTTTTCCTCAAACATCTTGACCAAACGCTTAGTCAGCTCGTCGGTTTCTTTTTGGGCTTCTTCAGCTGTAATTTTACCCTCAAAACATTTTTTTTCAATTTTCTTATACTCCACCCAATAGCCGAAGTCCTTTGAATCAAAGTATACGCTTGATTCAAAATCACCAAGAGCCTTTCTTTTGCAATCAAGGATATCTGAAAAATCAGTGATATTATACTTGTTTCGAAGATAGTCACGAACGCCGGCGCTATTTGTATTCCATTCTGTCAGGTATTCCCTCAAGGGCTCTGGTGGAGGAGTAGGATCAAGACAATAATGAAACTGCTTACAACCTTGGCAGAGCCTTCGCCACCTTCCGTCAATGCCAGTATACCCTTCTATACGCTCATCGCATGAATAAAAAATCTTTTTTCCACAGAGGTCACAGATCTTCAATGGATCTACTGCCTCCTGAGCAGCTTGGCGCTGACGATTCTTCTCTTCTAGCTCCAGCTGCTTTTGCCTCCGTTTCTCCTCCTCGATCTCTGCGTCGCGCTTCTTATTGGGTATAATTGCGTAGACGACACAGGCTGCAGCGATGCAGAGTCCTATAACTATAATCCATTCCCAAATCATTCATAAACACCACCTTTCAATTTTTTAAAGTTCTTGTCACTAATCTTACTACCTCCACCATGAAAAGGCAAGCATAGGCGTAAAATAGTACAAAATTAGGTGTTTCTATTGTTTATTTGCTTCGTTTCGAACGGTGGCTTCGTTAATCTGGCGTTCATATTCGATTGCACGGGCAGTTTCTCCTGGGTCCAACCCTTCAATCGGGATATTATTCGCATCAGCCTTAACCCATTCGCCAAAGGCATCACGCTCGTCTTGGTTCTTGGCTCGACGCCAGCCGTCTGGCATATGAACGATTTTAAGAGGTTTTTGCTCGTTGCGCGTAAGCTTCCTAAGCTCACCATTTTGTCCCACGTCATAACCATCCACCGACATGCCAGCAGCCTGTCTGAATTTATATGCTATCTCATGAATATCATTAATATGGTCTAGTGATTCTTTCTTCAACTGGCCACTAATACGCTCATCCTGAGTTGCTGCGACGCCAGTTTGATCTAGGTCCAGTAACATTCTGCGCGCCTTCTCAAGTTCTTCACTTTGTTTACTCATATCAAAGAGATCGCCCTTCGCAGCTTCAGCTTTAATGCTATCCCAGAAGTGGTCGCTGTAGTTATTGATGGCTGACGGATTGAACTTCTTCGCACCAGACATATGGTAAGTTGATAGGTTCTTCATACCCTCGCCCTTAGCAGCATCGCTGATCATACTCATAGCGCCATTATCCTCGTTCTTCAAATCAGCCATCCATTTACCATCGCGTGAGATATATTGTGCTAGTTGTTTGCCTGCATCAGTCACAGCTCCATTACCACTACCATCAAAGTTATGTTTCTCCCATATTTTTAGGGCAGCTGTACGCCCACCGTCGCCACCGACCGTAAACATTAACTTGGCGACAGCTTGAGCCTTAGTGAGCATTTCTGCATTACCCGTCGCATTGTACTGCGCCATATAGTATTGCAGAGCTTTCGCCATACTACCCTCTTCCTTCACCGTTCCGTCATCTTCCACTTTGTATATCATATCATTAACATTGACTTTCTGCTCATTGCCGTTTTCGTCAATATATGACATATTACCAAGCTGCATGGTGGTTGCAGCGTTTTCAATCAGACTTTGCTGGTACTTGTAGTTCGTAGCATCAACTTCCTCATTAATCGATTGATCAGTAGTGTTCGCTGCAATGTTTTGAGCTTTAGCATTTGCCAGCATCATGTCACGGTAGGCCGAAATCGCCCTAGCATTGCGCTTTGTTCGGCTGTCATTCACTACTTGTCCGACGGCTCGCCCAACCCTACTGTCTTCGACGCCTCGGACGACTCTACCAATTCCACGCGCTTTACGCAATTGCTCGTTGAGTTTGTGCGAGAATTTCGGACGAAGCGCATTGGCATATTGACGATTGATTTTAGCTTGTTTTGCGATTTCTGAGTTGTTCATAGTGCTGACGGCACGGTTCCTCCAGCGATCGCCCATCTGAGATATCCTAGCACCAATATTACCGAGGGCTGATAGGGAATTGCGTAGTAAAGTTGGTAGGAAAAAGACTGGTGCGACTTGCAGCAACATAGCCGTAATATAGAATAATGCACCCTCATTTTTCGTACCAAGCATGATGCTAGCCATCATCGTACCACCACCACTCAAAATCTGACAGATTGGATAGACTAACAGCAAACTAGTGAAAAGCTTCTTCCATTTATCGAAGATGTTTTTCGTATTTGGTAAAGCATAACAAATAATCGCAATTGGGCAAAGCATAATCGCTGCCATGATACCAGCTTTGCGAATTGCGAGTAGGAGGAAAAGGAAGAACAGGCTGATTAATGCTCCGACTATAGCTATTAATACCGGGATCATTAAGTCGATAAGAACTTTTGCTCCCAACACTGAGGCAGCGCCTTTTATTGCAAACCCAATTCCAACGATGCCGAGACTATTAAGCAGGGTGCCGAGAATGCCTCTACCAACCTGAGCCATCGTACCATCTAGCTCAGCATTAGGCAGCTTCCCCAAGCTAGACATAAAACTACCCATACCGGCCCCAATAATATTAGTTAAATCGACGACTACTTGGCAAAGCAAGAAGGAAACGTTGACTAGTACTACGGTTACAATTAGCGTCGGTAGCATTTTCTTGATACCGTAATTACTAACACCAAAGCCAGTTAGCTGAGAGAAAATCACGATGAGTAGCATTGCAGCAAAAATGATATTGGCAATATCGCGAAATTTCGTCCAAGCTTCATAGACCGGTGAATTATTTGCTACTAAATTTGCTTCCACTGGTAACCAGTTCTCGGAAATTGATTGATAAAGCCAATCAGCAGCTGCGCCAACTACTTGCAGAGTTGGGCATAGCACCCATGTCAATGCCGAGTCGGCCTCAAGGCACCCGGCCATCGCGCTGCCACCGGAGCCTTCATCCCCTTCACCCGGTGTAATTGGATCGGTCTGGGGTGGCGTGTAGGTCGGGTCGTTTGGGTCGGCTGCCGGATTTCGTTCTTCGAGGGTAGGTGGAACTTTACAATGGTACTGCCCGTCACTACCTTGTTCCCAATACTCCCCACCCATGGCACGGATTTCTTTAATTACTTCCTTGGCATTATTTAATACGTCAGTAGGAATTGTCCCTGGCTGATTGCGTTCGGTCTTTACGATTTCATTAGCCTTTTTCAGGGTCTCGGCAGCTATTGGAGCATATTTCTTATTGCAGTCCTCTTTTACCGTATCAATCTCAGCTTGGACCTCGCCCAACAAAGCATTTAGGGCGTCAACTACATCCCCAAATTCCCATTGGCTACCATCGTAAAATCCGGTACTACTATTATAAGCACGACCAAAGCCACCATTACCGGTCACCCAGCAACCCTTACCATTTCGATTCAAGAGCTTATATCCGCTACTCTCGTCTTTTAAACGCTCAGCTTCAGCCTCTGACAGACCTCCACAGGCGATAGACTCACTACCACCATAATACTCCATTCCAAGATCATTTTTCAGAAGGTTCTCCAGTACCTTGATCTTCTCATCGGACGTCAGTTCAAGTTGGTCTTTACTGGTTACAGCATTATTTGAAAGATACGAAAGGGCCTTCATAGCGTCTCCATTCTTCGTATAAAATTGTGGAGCATCACTCGAGGGAACCGTAGATACCCCACCATCTAGTCGCCAGCCTCCTTTAATTTGTCCGTTTTGACTCGCTTGTCCCGTAATGACTTGATTATAGATATCATCTACCACGCTCTTGAACGTCGCCTGACTAGGATCGTAAGTGATAGTGCTGCAGCCTCCGGCAGTAGGGTTGCCTAGTTTACAATCTATAACGACTTTCTTTTCATCTCTTTTATTCTTAAATTCAACCTGAATTACTTCGGCGCCAGCGTTGGATGGCGTATTAACACCATTAGACTTTTCATATAAAACTGTTGGCGTGGTGCCATCTTCGATTTTACCTTCACTATTAGTCTTAGCGCAAATCTTTACTGAGCTAGTTTTAGATTTTCCACTAAAATTGAGACGGTAACAAGTCTCGCCGGCTGCATTCGGATCGGCTTCGGCATTATAGCCGATGGCTTCCATAAATGGGGTCAGTTGTGATCCAACCTGCGATCCCGTGACTGTCTGTGGAACTCGCCCTGTATCATTGACCAAGGTGTAACAGCTGCTTTCAGCCGCAGAGCCATTATTATACACCCAGACATCATAGTTGGAAAAAGTGTCTACTAGCGAGTTGATGCCGTACCAATTACCAGAATAAATTGGCGACATGAACCTCGTATCATAGCAGTTCATGATGTTATAGTACTGACTTTTCGCAGTGACATCGAGCCCTTCAGCAAAAGCATCGGATGGCTTTGCTATTAATGAGCCGACAAAGATAAAAGCAATCGCTAAAATTGCACCTAATATTTTACGCTTCGTGAGCTTAATCATTTTTTATTTTCCTTACTCTTTGCGAAGGTTTTTAGATTATCGCGAATTTGCCAACAGGAACTTTCTAACTGGTCTAGAAGTTGATCAACCCGATCAGACGCTTCTCCGTCGAGGCGATAAACCGTTTCCATCTGGCCGGCAAGTTCGGAGTCGATCTCCGTGGCATGATCAGCACAATATTCAATAATACCATCTGGCTTCAAGCAACCATATTCGCGATACTTATTAAGAGCATCTGCCAGCATAGAGTATTCCTGAACTTTTGTTCTAGCATAGCCTATAGCGACATTTGATTTTGTCTCTTCTAGTGGTGTGTAAAGTTGGTTGAGGTGTTCCTTAGTATTATCAGCATTGGACGACAAATAATAGGAAATTAAAGCGTCAATATCAAATTCTTTAACTGATTGATATGCACTAAGAAAAGCAATTCCATCTTCGTGCTGTCGCAAGAAACCACTAATTGTGTCTTTTTCGTTATCGTCGGAAGCTAATTGCATCGCGAGGATATCGGTGCTAGCAATATCTAGCAGGTCTTTGGTCGTCGTCCACCACGCTTCATCGACTTCTTCGGATTGGGTTTGTTCGGTTAGGGCATAGTCATAATATGGATCATAGTTACCAGATAGGGTTTTATTAGTCGTACTATATAATATATGGTTAGCATACTGGCCAAAACTATCTCCCCCCTCACTCTCGCTCCCCCTTTCCTTTTTCCCTCCGAACGCAACGATTACCCCGACCAGTACAACCACCAACGCAGCAATAATGATCCCACCAATAATCAGGGGCTTCCGAGAAGTTTTCGGGCGACCGGCGCTACCATGATTGATGATAATATCTCCGGCCCCCGAAGCAAAAGTTTGAGTTGGGTGGTTCGAAAAGAAGGGATGCGCCGGTCCAGTCGAGTTCATCTCGGAAGCCCCGAACGCCCCAGCCTGCGCGCCGAGCACATTACCAGCTGAAGCTTCGGTAGGAACCTCTGGATTTGGGGTGAAAATTGCTTGCTTGGTTGGGTCAACCGGCGTCACTGGGGAACTTTGGCTCGAGGGAGTAACTGGCGTGATTTGAGCAGTAGCATCGCTGGGTACAGTTGGTACAGGGCTGGTTTCAGAATTGGTAACGCCATCCGGCCCCACAGCAGGCTGGGGGTTAAGAGGTGGCTGACCCGTAGGGTTAGCACCATTTGGCGTTTGACCATTATCCATGGTTAGATTATATCATAAGAACTATGATTATAGACATAAAAAGCATTACGCAACAATACAAACCAAAAAATCCCCAACTTGGGGATTTTTTGCTACATATTTTAGAGCGATCAAGCTTCGACCGAAGTCGAATCAGGGAAGCGTTCCGTGGGCTAACCCACGGAACAAAGCTTCGTCTTAGCGCAACTGGCGACGGCTAGCAATGTAGTAGCCTGCAGCAGTTACGATTGAACCAGTAGCGATGACGCCACCAGCCACAGCTTCTGGACCAGCAGTCGGAAGCTTGTCGATTGGATCCGGAGTCGGTTTTGGATCATCGGTAGGTTCGTCAGTGTTTTTACAAACATAATCAGTGTGGACACGAGCGTAGTCCTGAATGACTTGCTCGCCTACACTAGCACGGCCCCAGTTCACCATAGTGTTAGAACCACAGGCCAAGTTATCATTAACAACTTCAGCCGTGAGCAAAATGTAAACATTTGCGTTCGGGCCATAGTTACCAACGGCTAGACCACCTTCGACTAGATAATCTTCAAGTACGCGATCACCCTTTGGATGGTTCTCGTTCTTGATCTTGGTCGAACCAGCGACGTAGCGCAAGTTTGAAGGAAGCACGTCACGAATGACTACACCTTCCTGGCGCTTGTTGCTAGTGTTGGTATACTCAATTTGGAACTCAACCTTATCGCCAACTTTAGCGTCTACGGTTTTGCTCCATTCCTTAGTACCAGCAAGACGAACTTTCTTTTCGATCTTATAATCGTAGTCAAAGACAGCTTTAACTTCGATAGTGACATAGTTAACATACTTATAACAACCAGGGATGCGACCGTCAAGACCGTCGTAACCAATCAAGGTACCGTCGGCAATGACTGCGTCACTTAGTGGTTTACCGGCACCACTAGCATAGTTACCGTTCTCAAGCAAAGCTGAGCCCTTAACATATTCTAGGTGGAAAGGAATATCGCTCTTGAATACTACATCGTCAACATATTCGTTTGGAGTAGCGTTTGAAGAGGTAACCCAACCGTTAACTGTGATTGAGTTTGAAATGAGAGTTGGAACGAAGAAACGAGTCTTGACGTTCTCAGCGATGGCATCTACGCCATTTGGATTGTTGTTGTGGACGTAAATACGAACAATGTAGCTCTTACCGTCTTCGACCGTAATATCGTCGTCCCATTTATTGTATTTGCCTTTGTTTTCGCCGTTATTAACACGAGCACCAACGAAGTTAGACTCGTTCTTTAGCATACCATCTGGCAATTCCTTACCATAAGTCTTCTTGTACCAGTCATAGTCACCACCAGTTTTAGTATTGTGGTCACCAGTGACTTTGATCGAGTTGAGTGTGATGTGATCTAGTTTGTTTGCGTCCTCTAGCGAATACATAGTATGATTCGCAGCAGACACTGCAGTCGACATAACTGCAGCAGTACCTGCCATAGCAGCCACACCAGCCACTACTGCAAGTGCAGATTTGAATATTTGCTTCATAATATCTCCTTTATAGATTTATGATTGGTTAATATACAAATTAAAGTTAATATCTTTTCTTTTACTTTTATACTGGTCCATCTTGTTAAACTTCATCAGTCCGACAACCGAATCATCTCAAATACAATGCTTGGGGTATCTGGAGGCCGATAGAGAATGGCCTCCAGAAAAAGGTGCTTATATATTGCGTTTTAGGAACGATTAGAAGCCCTCGTCGGTATGAGCATTGCTGTCTTCTTCGCTGGTCTTCTTGTCATTGACCTCCTGTTCGACTACCTTGTCGCCACCTCCTACATCTTTGACTTCTTCCGTGACGGTGCTGCCACCCTGTGCAGTGCTTGTGCCTGAGGTATCAGTCGAAGGAATGCTATCTCCACCACCATGGGTGGTGCCACCGTTACCATCGGCAACTTCCTGTTTGATTTCTTCCTTCTTCTCTTCCTCCTGTTGCTGTTGTTGCTCCTGCTGCTCGGTCACCTGTTGTCCCTCCTGGTGTTTTTCTTCGGTAGTTTTTTCTGTACCGTCAGCACCGGAGTTGGTGGCATCGCCGCCACCTCCATCCCCACTGGTTCCGGTCTGGATTGGCTCCTCTGCAGGGTCCTTTCCACCTTCACCATCCGGTGGTGGTGGGTCATCTTCTCCGGGAGGGTCATCATCGCCGGGAGGGTCGTCATCGCCGGGAGGCGTGTCGTCTCCAGGTGGTGTATCGTCACCCGGTGGTGTACTGTCTCCAGGAGGATTGTCAGTCGGCGTCTCCGTTGGTGTCGTCGTTACCGTCGCTGTCGGCTCCGGCTTTTTCTTCTGCACCACGGGTGTAGACGTCGGAGTCGCCTTCGGTTCTTCCTTTTTGATAACCGGAACCTTGGACAGATAGTCCTCGATTCTGGCATCATGTATATCAACCCCAAACCAAGCGACCTTAACCTTCGGATTTTTCCCAGGAACGTAGAAAGCAATCGCTTCACGATCCACCGGGTATCCGTCCGGCTTGGTTAGCGCGCTGTCGATATTCTGGTCTCCGACCATGACTGTGCGCGCATTATTTGGGTCCCCGTCACTTGTTAAAATCCAATGATGCTTGGATTCTCTAGTGACGATTCCCTCAACCTCGCAATGTTGGTCGAGAGTTGCCACTGCCTTCGCCACGATGAAGAAATACTCATCGCTTAAAAAGTAACGTGTCGGGTCACCCGGGTCGACGAGAATCCAATGGGTAATACCCTTTTTCTCCTCGTCTACTTTCTGTTCCTGTTCCTTTTCGCCTTCTTCGCCGTCCTTCAACTCCTCAGGATAAACATCTAAAAGTTTCTGATGTTCCTGCTTTAACCACATATTATTTGTGATAAAATAGGCCTGTGTTTCGAGGAACTGATACAGCTCCTCTCCGTCAACAGGGTTCATGAAGAAAGGCGTCCAGGCTTCCTTGCGAAGTCTGGCTTCCTTGACGTTGGGGTCCTCGATGGCGTTGATTTCATCCATCCATTCCTTCTGCCACTCGGCCGTCTTCTCCTCCAGGTCCTTCAGGATTGCTGCCTGCTCTTCGCCGGACAGCTTATCCAATGAAATTAATCCCTTCGGATTGACGCCGGCCGTCTTTTCCTCGTCGGTCAGGGGTTTGACTCCCATGCGTCGCAGAAGATACTCCTGGTCAGCATAGAGTGCCCAGTCGACGGCATCGCCGATACCGGTCATCTCGCGCTTTACATGTGCTGAGATGAGCCGGCTGCCATGGTTGTACTCGAGATTCTTGTAATCCCCGTACAACGCCAGCAGGTCGGCCTCG
The DNA here is from genome assembly GCA_964515845.1 of uncultured Candidatus Saccharibacteria bacterium. GTDB lineage: Bacteria > Patescibacteriota > Saccharimonadia > Saccharimonadales > Saccharimonadaceae > Nanosyncoccus. The sequence goes on from CAZEVF010000003.1 coordinate 58,080, forward strand.
GTAAAATTAATCTCCTCGAGGACCTTTTCTTCGTCCTCTTTCGGCTCCTTGCTCGGAGTCGAGGTTGTCGTTGTTGCCTTCGGTGTTTCGCTGGCGTAAACTTCGTTTACTGGTTCCAGCGTGCCTAATTCCGGCATGGCTGCAGCGAATGTGCTAAATCCCAGGCCGAAGGCCATGAGTACTGCTACCGGCTGAATCCAGCGCAGCTTTCTGCCTTTGGCTACCGTAAAACCAGTCCAGCCTACAGCTGCGAAAAACGCCAATGCCAAGACTCCCGTCGCAACGATCAACCCAATTGTTGATGTGTTTACCATTGCTATTCCCTCCTTTTTGGAATTTTTATGGTGATTCCATTTCTTTAGGAGGCCCACAGCCTCCAAGAAATGGGGACTGTGGGTTGCAGGGCCGGACCCTGCAGAATATGAATGTTACATCTATGAAAAGCCGGCGATCTCCTGATGGATATCGAAAATCGCAGACGAAAAGTTGGAGCGTGCCTCGAGCAAAGCTCTAGCACAAACAAAACGTAATATATTTTATCTTTTACAGATACATCCTCACGCAACGAGCGCGAGTGCGTCAAATTGCGTATGGTATTGTATCTGGGATGATTCGATTGTCAATGGACCTCTATACAATCTGGTTTTACCCGGATTGCACCGACTATGTCCATTGTAGCACACATGGTTAAAAAAGTCAAGTATTTTATCACTATTTAGCGTAAGTATTTTTCTTTTAGCTTTACCTCTGTTATTTTAGACAATTTTTCGCCATATATTTGAAATCTTAAGCAATTTATTATGCTTATGTTTAGAGGTGAGGCTAATTTGACGAATTATATTGCTTATGTTTATGGGCAAAATTTTGGGTCAAAAAAATCCCATGCCAACTATCGTCAGCATGGGGTAAAAATAGAGGAATAATGATCACCACCTTTCTTTTTGGGTAGAATTGAATCAGTTGTTATTTAGCACGATATTGCATCTCTGCCTCATACATATCAGGTATGGTTAAGTAAGCATTGATGCCACACTGCGTCAACCAGCTTTCAATGTCGGCGAAGGTATACTCCTTGCCGTCCTTGAAATGTTTGAGGCAGTTTTCAAGCGTCATCTGGTTTACAATATATCCGTTTGTGCCAGAAAGTGTAAAAACCCTAGCGCGAATATACTCGCGAAGATTTTTTCCTTCAGCGACCTCGGTCACGCTGCGTAACTTATGCTTAACCTGACCGGTAAACGGGTCATCCGGAGTACGCTCCATCGCGCCCTGAGATTTCAACTTATATATCATCGTCTGCAAAATCTCGTCAACCGATTTGCCAGTGCTGCGCGCATGCGCTTCCACGGAACGTGCAGCTTCCAGAGCGATATTACGCTCTTCTTCCGGAGACAGTTCAACTGCAGTTCCTTTGGGGCCTGTGCCGTAAAATTTTAGTTTGCCCAAAATCTGCATTGCCACGACCTCTACCGTATCCGTGCTACCCAGGGAGAAATCATAATCTCCTCCTTTTGCCTTAGCTTCATTCGTCTCCAGCTCTTCCAGAGCCGTACGCAGAATCTTGGTACTCTCAGCTAAGGGTGTTATTGCCGTGCGATTAATCAACACGGTAATTCGCTTGCTCAAGAGCTCGTAATCCTGCGTCAAATGGTCGATAAACTCCCGTCGTTTGTCTTTGTCGGTAATTTGCACCATCTGATTAAACAGCTCGTTGCGCTGTTCCTTGGAATATACGACGCCAGACAATGCTTCCAGTAGCTCTTTGAACCATTCGTCCGTTCTCGGGTCCGTCGTGACCGCTTTCGGAGTCGGGTGGAGGGCCTCTTCATCCTCAGCATCGTCGAGTTTCTTCCGTGCGTCCTCAATCTCCTTATAAATCTTTTCGATTTTCTTGGAGATGTTTACGGGGAAGTACTCCTGGAATCTGCCTTTGCTATGGCGTTTCTTCCAGAAACGATAAATCCTGCCGATGACGCCTCCAGGCATCCTGGGACCAACGACTTTGGTTGCTCTCGCCTCATCTTCTTCTTCGAGTTCTCCTTCATAGTAGGGCTCGTCGTCCAGCAGATACAACCAGTCAAAGTCTTCTTTATCCCTCTGGTCATCTTTCAACCGAGCAGTTGCCCGCTCTCCTTTCAAGAGCTTGTCAAGCTCCTCTCTGGACATTGCCCTATAGACAATATACCAGACTGCAAGGCGAAGGCTGTCTGGTTCCTGTGCCAGGGTAAAGCTGTAGCTTTTGGGTGTCTCTTTCCTACTCATTCATATTCCTCCTTTTAATTTACTAAACCGGCACGAGGCCGGTTGGCTTCGTATGCAGTTTCACCTACCATTGTAGCACAGATTTTCTATTTTGTCAATATGTAAACGCTGTTTTTGCAAGCTTTGACAGTATATTCTTAGCAATAGCATGAAAAAGACGCTCCGGAAAGAGCGCCTTTGTTCGTTTTATAGATAGATTTCGCAATTCAATTAGACCGGAAATTTTGTTCATCCTGTCAGCGATTCTGGCCGTTCTTGCTCTTAGAGCCGTTATTTGCCAGTCTTGCCCTGACCTTTCTTCTGGCCATTATTTTGGCTATTCCCCTGGTCGCCTTTCTTGCCTTTACCTTTTTTCGTCGGCGCATGGGTTTTGAAGATGGCTTCATGACTCGATGGGCCTCCAGAGACCACACGAGTAACGAGGCCGTCCGGATACCTTTTCTCGGTATTGTCGTTCAGGCCAGGGATAATGACGCGTTCCGACTGCTTAGAGGATTTGTCCTCCGGGGCCTGTTCCGGCGCAGCCTTGGGAGGCTGAGGCGCCGTCGACTGGTTCGCCGGCACGATTACCGTCTGCAAGGCAGACTCATCGCCGTCGAATTTTTCAACCCACTCTCTGAGGCTGACTCCAGTCTTCGTCTTGATACGTCCCCGGCATCCCATCAGAATGTCCCGACAATCATCAACGAGATATTCGAAGAATGGGTCGGCCAACACTTTTGCCAGAAGCAAAGTCGCTCCGGCAGTGATGTCCTTGTCGCCAGCGCACATTTGTGCCAGAGACTGCCAGTCACCTTCATTGCAGTGGGGCAAAATTGCCTCGTCCCAACAGTCAATCAGGCTCTCCTTCTCGTCCAGAGACAGGTCGTCAAACTTGAAACAGTTAACTTCCAACGTCTGCTGCAAGTTATTAAATGCCGGTTTCCAGGGACAATACACCATCCTGATTACCGAGGGTGTCGATGCCATCGAGGTCGAAATTATAGCCGTTTCCACCACTTGACGCCGTACCACTGGCCTTGCCAGGTTCGTCTTCCTCCTCTTCCAGGAGCTGCTGAATAAAATCAGCACGCCGCCTTCATTGCTTTCCTTAGCATCACCCTGGCCATCTTCAAGCCAACCGGCTTTGGCGAGAACCTTACCCGTGAGCGTCGGCATGATACCGTCGTTATACCACCTTAAGATGGTACTCATATCACGCTCACTGAGTCCTGCTTCTTCGTTAAGGTAAGCCTGCATTTGGTCGACACAGTACTTGAAATCTTCCCGGTCGATATTCAGCTGCGTTAATGCTTCCTGTAATTCGACGTCGTGAGAAACCTCCGTGGTTTTGGCCTGAACTTCAGCTTCGGGCTGAGAGCCAAGGCTCAGGTCGAGCCAGAAGGGCTGATTGCCATCCGGTTCGTTTTCTCGCGTACCGATTTCTGTGGGCGCAGAACTGCCCTTGTCTTCTAATTTGAGCACTTCTGCCTCCTCATCTTTATCACCTTCAGCGTCGTTTTCCTCGTCTGCGCTATCATCGTCATCTTCGAAATCTTCGTAGTCTTCCTTTCCACGATACTTACTGAAGAGCTTAACGATAATAGTAATGACCACGAGAACTACGCTGGCACCGCCAGAAATGTAAAAACCGATTTTCAGCTTATTTGCCAGGTTTGCGTCCTGTGATGAATAAATATTGCTGAATCCCAGGCAGGCGATGCCTGCACAGGCCAACAAGAGAATCACAATTATTACTATCGCTTTAATTACGTTCCCTATGGTGATTTTTCCTTCTCTTTCTCTTTTCATCTCTGATTCCTCCCTTTCTCTGGAAAATCTGTCGTCCCTACTGTTGCTCCGACGTCCTTCGAGCCTCTCTCTTTCAGAGATTTGGTCGTAGACGTTATGTCTCCTGTTGGTACGTCTGTACCGGCTTCTCTTTGGTTTCCTTTTCTTATAAATACTCGCCATCTTCTTCATTCCCTCCTGTTTTTTGGCAATTTTTTGCAACTGAATTTCCGTTCGTTCTCGACAAGAGATGTAGCCTCTGACTTCAGAGGAATATATGATCAAGGGTAGTACCCAGAATAAATGAAATTTGACCTTAGCGCAAGGAAAACGTCCTGTTTGCTAAAATCTATCTATGTTAATTTGCTATGCTACCTCTGTTTTATAGTGTAACATCACATACTTCCATTGTAGCACAGAATGCTTAAAAAGTCAATAGTAAAAGCATAGAAACTACACTGATTCACGGAGAATTTAGGATTTATCGGAAAAATGTGCTATAATGAACTGGGGACATGGTGGGATTAGCTCAGATGGTTAGAGCGTCTGATTGTGGTCCAGAAGGTCGTCGGTTCGATCCCGATATCCCACCCCAGAATACGCCTGCGAGTGTAGTACAGTGGTTAGTATGCAAGTTTTCCAAACTTGAGATGAGAGTTCGATTCTCTCCACTCGCACCAAAAAGTTCAGTTATATGATATGAGACTTTTCGCGAAAATACAATGATGATAGATGAAAAGATACTGAAATTTTACCGACAGACTAGTCCATATACCGATTTAGGTTTATATAAAGAGTTTGCTAGGCAGTTACCTGATGATATTGACGAATTATGTATATTGCAACGCAAGCAAATCATTCACCCTATCGCCTATATCAATCCTGATATTAGAAAACAAACCGACTGTTTTTGGGGAGATATGACAAAAGTGCCGATTACTCGGCTCAACTATGAAGACGATTTGTTCCCTACTGCAGCAGCCATGCTGCATGAACTCCTGAGAAAAGACGAGAGATATCAGGTTGATAGAAAGGCTGAGGATAAAATTCACGTCACCTGCAGAGGACAAGCGATTCTGCTAGCAAGTATCTTGAAAGCAAAAGGGTTTGCCGCAAGAGTTAGGAGTGGTTTCGCGCCCTATATTAAGGCTGATGGCGTAGGTTACGATCATTGGATTACCGAATATTTTGATAGTGCAAATAGAGGGGGGGGGGTATTGGTGGACGCCGACATGCATTGCCCAGATCACGAGCTTGGTTTTGACCTAAACGATATCCCAAGGGAAAAATTTATCTTTGGCGCTGAGGCTTATTTGGGTATACGCAGTGGTAAATACAGGGCCGAGGAGATTTATTATGCCTCAGACCCCCCGACTTTGGGCCTGAAGGCGAGCATCCGAGGGTTGTTTTATGATTTTCATGCATTAATGAATGACGAGATTATATTCTTGCACTTGCCGAAATATCTTCAAGATAAAAAATTTGAACTGAATGAAGGCGAATACAAGGAATTGGATAAGCTAGCGGAACTCCTGCTTGAACCGGATAAAAACTTCGATAAGATACTGGCAGTGTGGAATAACGAGCCTAAGTTTAGAATTATGTCAGGGGCGTTAAATTCATAAAACGCTAAGAATAGAATACAGCAAAAACCGGAGCGCGTAGCTCCGGCTGCTTGGTGAATTTTAGTGCTGTAATTCCGTCAAGATTTCCTGGATTGCCGTTTCGTAGAGCCCTGCGACTTTGGGCGAACCAGTGCGCCCGTGACGAGTGTCGATTTCTCGGCTAGGCATGCCAGGGTAAAGTTCCCTCAAGGCGTCGTTATCGAGAAACTCGTCCTGTGTACTGAGAATTATCCCAGTGTTTTCCAGGCTGCAGGTCGGTTCGCCATGACCAATCCAAAACAGTTGGTCAAACATCAGCGCGAGCGAAGTGCGCTCTCCCATGTCGGCCGGAATAATCGGCAAAACGCTAATCCATCCGAGTCCATAAGATAAAACTTCGGCCGGCCAAGTCAAAGTTTTCGTCAGCAGACGAAACGGTGGTTTCAAAGTTAACGGATGGCTGCAAGGGTTGATTAAAACCGTAGTGCAACGTTGACTGACATCGGAAAATTCGACGGTTTTCGCACTAATCGAAATCGCCAGAACGGCGTCGCCATCCTGAACAATCGCTTGGAGCTGCTTGGCTGTGTTTCTCGGATTGTAGCCGAAATAAGAGAACCTCAGGGGCACTTCCTCGTAATCGGGAAACTGCAAGTATTGATAGGCTTTATTAGCTTGGTTCTGCAGGCCAGCAATCTCGATCAGGCGATTTTTGGTCGCTTCGGTCGTGATTGGAACAGCGTCCGAACGCGCTTCCACGACGAATCTTCCCCCTTGGCAAAGGCGCACAATGGTACAGGTAGCGAAGTTCACAGCCAGCACCCAGAGGATAATTTTCTTCAATCGCATTCATTTCACTCCTTCCAGTATTTTTGTATTTGCACCTAAAAGGCGCATGATGAAACGCCGGACCAAAAGCACTAAAAGCAATCTTTTAAAGGCCTTAGACTGACAAAGCGCGACTTTTTGGGTTTTAGAGAGCCCAAAAAGACCGGTACCGGTCTACAAGTATAACGCGCGAAAGCGCTATCTTTCCATTGTAGCACAGATTTTTGATTTTGTCAATAGTTTATTGGAAGAAACAGAGGTAAGCAGCTGCGCCGACGGCAGCGCCGAGAATAATAGTGATAATAATGAGGAAGAAAAGGGGAGCTTTCGAGCGCCGGCCGGCTGGCACGATGACGGTAGGACGAGTGGGCAAATCTTGGCGCACGCCGGGAACGGCTGGGTTTTCGGGCTTGGGGTAGAAATTCTTGCGCGAAGGCTTAGGGGCTGGCTTTGGCGAAGCTTCGATCTTGCTCGGCTTACGAGGTTTGGCGTTGTTCGAGAGAGGGCGCTTCTCCACGTTGACGGATTTGAGGAAGGCCGACTGGCCAATCGGGGCTGCGCCAGCTTTCGACTTCTTCGTTTCGGCCGATTTAGTATCAGAGGTCGAAGCCTTATGACTAAAGCTATAGTTAGAAGTATTGTCAGCCTTGATCGTGGTATGTTCAGAGGCATCGTTCGGGGCAAAATTGGCAGCTGGGGCCATGAATTTGGTCGTCGCAGCCGAGAACGGAGCAGCACCACCATGGCCCGAAGCCACTCTCTGCTCGGTAATGCGACCAATCGGAGCCTTGTCGCCAAGGGGCTGAGGAGGATTAGTGGCGTGATAATCCTCGACTACGCCGAGAGGCTCAGGTACAGCCGAAGGACGTTTCTTGCCCAAAATTTTCGGAGGCTCGGACATGACATAGGCATTATCCGGCGAGACCGTAGTAGTCGGTTTGGTAGCAGCAAAGCCCTTCGGGGCAGGACGGAAACGGCGTGGCTGACCCATTTGGGCAGTAATCATATCAGTAGCGCGATGGGGCTGGGACGGCGCTGGGGTGAGCTTCGTATGGCCAAGCATTTGAGGATCTCGGCTCGGGGCGCGCAGCTGCGTAGGACGACGCACTTTGGCCGAAGCAGCCGAGGTAGAAGTTGTAGCTGGAGCGTCGGAATGGCCGGTGAGGATTTGCACTTCGAGCGCGCCTTCGTGGTCAGAATCGCTCGGGGCGTTCGCACGAGCTGCAGCCTGCGCGCCCGAGCCGAGAGCAGGGCTAGCAGAAGCAGATTTTGCCATCACCATGCCGTCACCAGCCCCAAAAGTCCTGGCGCCGGGCTGGATCATCTGAGCGTCGATCGCTTGGTGCTCGAGCAGCTTCGCTAGACGATTAGGATTACTGTTACCAGAGTGCAAACTCGCCACGTTCGACGCTCCATGAACTCTGCGCCCGGCGCCAGGACCGACCGGCCGAGCCTGGCGCACCATGCGTGAGTTCGCCGGGAGGACAACTGGGTCTTGTTTCGGGCGAGCAGCCGAGCCCAGCTTCAAAGAGGTATGGACTACCTGGATATTGCGTTCGCCAGGGCGACTCGGGCTAGCTGGGCCACGCACACCTTGAGCCGAACGGGCTAACGGGTCGAATGAGCCGGCTGGGCGCAGATGGCTAGCCTTCGGCTGCTCGCCCGACGCTCGGCGCAATATTGATGAAGCTGAAGTGCGAGTCGATTCCATGCTTTTCTGAATCTTGCCCCGATGCAAATTAGAGGCCGATTTTGTCTGATGCTGAGCCTGGCTCGCTGCTGCATTGACAGCTTCGCGCGCCGAAGTCGCCATCGGCGTGGCTGGCTGATTCGCCCGGGCTGCATACATGGCATTAATGGCTGCCTTGGCCGACATCACGGGCGCGATTGGTTCGGCTTGATAAGTCGGATGCTGGACGCTGGGGTTTTCGCTAGTTTCCTGCCCAGATTCGGCCGGATTTGGCTCGGGACTGGCTGGGCTCGCCATGGGCTTTGTCGGCACAAAATCCATGCGCTGCTGTTTCTTGGCAGCTTCGGGATTTTGATTTGACATGCCCTGATCCATGGTTAATCTTGAACCTTCTTGGCTGTTTCGATGATTTCGACAAATTGATCGGCGATTAAGCTAGCGCCTCCGACCAGCAAACCATTCACACCCGGAATCGTCAAATAAGCACCAGCGTTCGACGGATTGACACTGCCTCCATATAGCACCGGAATGGTCTTCGCTACGCTCTCGCCATAAGTATCGGCCAAGGTGCGACGGATGAACTGGACGACTTCGCTGATCTCGTCGGGCGCAGCGATATGAGCATCGGTCGTAGTGCTAATAGCCCAGACTGGCTCGTAGGCAATGATAACTTTATCAATATCTTCGGTCGAAACTTCGGAAAGGCCACCGATAATCTGGTCACGCAAGACGTCCAGCGTTTCGCCAAAAGTATGCTCGGTCTCGGTCTCACCGACGCAAAGAATCGGGGTGATTTGATTGCGCAAGGCTGCTGCAACTGAGGCGCGAATGTCTTTATCGCTCTCGTGGAAAAGCTGACGGCGCTCGGAATGGCCAATAATACAATAATCAACGATACCTCGAAGCTGGGTAAAGGAAACGGCCCCGGTATAGGCCCCAAAATCATGAGGATTGGCCGTCTGGGCTGCAAGGCGCAGCTTCTTGCGATCGATCTGCAAGGACAAAGGCTGCAGGCCGACGAAAGACGGCGCGACTACCACCTCGACACTGCGAAAGGCCCGAACTTTTTGCTGTAGTTTATGAAGATAGACGGAAGATTCCCCGACCGAAAAGTTCATCTTCCAGTTGCCCACGATATATGATTTCATATACTAAGTATAGCATACTTTTAAAAGTCGAGGTGAAAGATAGCTTTGCTATTGACAATTCTGAGTATGTGTGCTATAATGGAAGGATAGGGGCGTTTTAGCCTCTCGTAGCTTAGCAAATGGTTTTTGAATGCTAAAACTGCGAGGCTTTGCCCCTAAAAATCGAGAACGGAGGGAATATATGCAATCGCAAACGCTAAGTAAAAGTGAAATGAACAGTCTCAAAGAGAGGATGAAAAGCAAATCGGCAAAAGTACGCGAAACGGCGCGCGATATTATCATCGATTGGTATGGCACTGACGTCGGCACGCTTTGTCGACCAAACCTGAGTTTCATTGTCAGAGGAAAGTGCCTGCCGAGACTGCGAAGTGGTGAGATTTTCGACGCAACAAAAGGGGTGTCTGACGCCAAATTGCCTGGTGAAATCTGGGACGGATTCAAGGCTGCGTCTAGCGTCTGTATCTACCCGGGATTCTTCTACATGAAGAGAGAAGATGTCCCTGGCCCGTCGTTAGTCATTGCCGAGCAGCCGGAGAAAGCCTCGCACGTCCTAATTCGGGCCAGCGTTAAGCTGGAAACAGGGTTCAAGAAGGCGCTGGAAGAAGTGGGAAAATTGGCAGTCTACCATCGCATTGGTCAGACGAAGCCGACTTCGCAGGCAGTGATTGTCTATTTCGTATTCGAGGTTGGCGCACGCATTATCAAATCTGACGAACACTTCGAGCTGCAGCCGAGCAGCCCGATTGCACATGCGAAATTGATCGCACGACTCTTTGCCAGTGACGATCAGCCCCAACCGTTGACGCCGGAAAAGCCTGCAAATGCAGAAAAAGGTTCTGACCCTGATGAAAAAGTCGAGCGGCCGGTCGAAGGCGCCGAACAGCTAACGTCTGCCAAGAAATATTTGCATTATAGATGCAATCAGTACCTGGATAAAATCGGAGGTAAACAACTGTTCGTGATTTTGCGCAATGGCTGTTTAATGCCACCCGATAATGTCAAGGTGCTGAAACCCTTGCCTTATAGTGGAATATCCACTCAGAGCATCTGCGAGTGGACGAAAGTGCCGGTGGACGCCGTGGTTATCGGCTGGTCGAAGGACAGCCTGAAAGCTGAGCATATGCTGGAGCTGAAAAATGCACCAGAGGTGATTAGCGAGGATGCCTTGGAGCGCGTCTTGGATGTTTTCGAGCAGATTGAGGTGGACTGGCGCGACGCCCGGTCAAAGATTGACGGCACCAAATCTCCCGGTATTTACAATGATGATACTCTGGCGATTCTGGCGACATTAAGGACGGCTTATCGGAACGGAGTTGACAAAGACTGATCTTTGTCAACTAATACTGCAGTATTAGGATTCAGAAATTGCCCTCAGTGGATTGCTGGGGGCAATTTTTATTATTTCGTAACCTGTGCGTGCCTTTGGCAAGGGCAGGCTCTACGCTTCGAGCTCAATCCCTTTATCCAATAATGCCCAAAATGCCTCGCAAGGCATAGGCCGTATCTTCGTGAGAGCGCACGGTAATTGTATCAATACCCATCTGGACGACGGGATAGTCATTCCCTCCCGGCTGGGTCATGTCGCCGAAGTAAAGCACTTCGGATTTTTTAGCGCCTAGTTCACTGAGGAGATGGGTCATACCAAACTCCTTATTCATGCCGGGCTTGGCGACATTAATTGAGGTCGTGCCACCGATTTCGTAAAGAAAATCGGGCAATTTCGCTTGACATTTCGCGACAATCGCTGCGCGCTTCTTGCAATCTGGGTCCCAAGCGTATTTAGCTTCGGTGCCGGCTTTTTGACCAAGGGCCGAAAATGTGACCTGAGAAAGGCGATTTTCGATAATTTCATCACCTGCAGCTAGCTGGTCGGCTTCCCAATAGCCGAGTTCCTTGGCTGCCGACTCGAGAACTGTTGTAATTTTTACAACATCTTCCTCGGGTAGGGGAAAGTTATAAACCCGTTCCCAATCTTGCTGCTCGAGGCGATAGCGATAATACTGCGTGCCCTGCGCCACGAAAAGATGCAGATGTGTCAGCTGCTGGTCGGTAACGCCGGCTTTTTTGAGCTGATCGACAATCTGGATGATGAATTGCTCGAATTTTTGACCAGAAATCGGGCAAATCTCAAAATGGTCGAGGCATTTCACCAAAAGCTCAGCCATTTCCGGAGGGATGGGGGTCTTGGCGATGTTTAAAGTTTGATCAATATCAAACGCAAGAATGCGTTTGCGCATTCTTGCGTCGCCACAGCTCGCATTCTCGAAAGTGCAAGCACTTTCTCCTGAATGCTCCTGTGGTTCAAACGCTAAAATTCGTTTCATAGTCATAGCGTAACATGTAGCGCTGCTGATGGTCAAGGCTAAGGGTTTACTTTTGCGAGCAGGTTTGCTAGTATCGGGGGCAGGAGCAAAGGGACACCTAGATAAAATTTAACAATTTAGTAGAAAGGAGGATTATGTCGTTTACCCTCGGCCTCGGACGTTTACGTCTTAAGCTAGAAATTACCGTCATCAAACGACGACGGTAATCCAAAACGTACAATAACCCTATTCTACCACGCTACGACGTCAATGTCTAGGCTGAAATGTCCCTTTTGCTCCGAGAGGATAAGATTATGATATAATAAGGAACCCGAGTGAAGAAATATCATCTGATATTTCTTCCGAGGTGACGCAATTATACCTTAAGCCGAAGGCTTATGATATAATGAATATATGAACTTAGCAGAAGAACTGATTTGGCGAGGATTTAGCGCCGAGACAACAATTAAAGATCCAACTGAACTTGACACGCGAGCCAGTAAGAAGTTTTATTGGGGTGCCGATCCCTCAGCTGATTCCTTGACGATTGGCAACCTAGCAGCAGCGATGATGTGCGCTTGTTTCGTGCGCCACGGCTACCAGCCTTACCTATTGGTCGGAGGTGCGACTGGTCAGATTGGTGATCCGAAAGATAATGGCGAGCGTGAGCTGAAACCTCTGGAAGAGGTCGAGCATAATAAGGCTTGTATCGGCGAACAGATGAAGCGCATTATCAGGAGCGACAACATCACGATGGTCGACAACTACGACTGGTTCAAGGATATGAAATACCTCGAGTTTCTGCGCGAGGTGGGCAAAGTTTTCTCAATGACCCAGTTGCTCGACCGACAATTTGTGCAAAATCGCATTGGTGAGGGTGGATCGGGGATTTCTTATGCTGAGTTTTCTTACACTTTGATCCAGGGGTATGATTTCCTGCACCTCTTCCGTGAATATGGGATTGATTTGCAGCTCTGTGGCGCAGATCAGTTTGGGAACTGTTCGTCAGGGATTCATCTGATTAAACGCCTAGAGAACGCCACGGCTGATGCCTGGTCGACACCTCTAGTGATCGATCCGGTAACCGGGCGCAAGTTTGGCAAGTCGGAAGGTAATGCAATTTGGCTAGATAGCGAGAAGACTTCGATTTTTGACTTCTATCAGTTCTGGATTAACCAGCCGGACGACTCAGTAGAATATTTGATGAAGATCTACACTTTGCTAGAGAAGCCAGAGGTTGAAGCGCTACTGGTAGTGCAGGCCGAGCATCCGGAGCAACGAATCGCGCAAAAAGCCCTGGCCAAGGGCGTGACTGAAGTCGTCCACGGCGCCGAAAACACCGAGGCCGTTATCAACCTGAGCGAACGGCTGTTTGCCGGAGGTCTGGACGAGCTAACGGGCGACGAAATCGTGGAATTTGGCAAGTATCTAGCCAAGGGGCAAATCGGCGAAAAACTGTTCGACCTGCTGACGAAGACTGGCCTCGCAAGCAGCAAGAGCGAGGCGCGCAAACTCGCCAGTGCCGGGGCAATCACGGTCAACGGTATCAAGGTGACCGATGACCTGCCGGTGGACCAAATCGCCCTGCTAAAACGAGGCAAAAACAAGTTCGCCGTCGTCATGTAAACATCAAAAATCCCTCAACTTCGCAGCTGGGGGATTTTGGCTTGCTCTTACGCTAAAAATATTCTGCCATTAGCCAACGGCCTGGGCCTTCGGGATGGACTGGGCTTTCTGCTGATGTCTGACGATTGCCTTACGCAGACCGATAATCGCAAAATAGTAATCGCGATGGGTCAGAGGCTTCACCTGACAAACACCGGCGCCCAGAGCCTCACAAATCTGGCTCAGTTCACGGTAGGCGATGATTTGGCAGGTAGCTGGCTCTTGCTCTTCTTCGTGGGCGCAATCTGCCTCGGCCTGCAACTGGTCAATACGTTCCATCAGCTGGTCGAAATCTTTGCCCTGAAAGTTAGGTATGACTGCCGGCCGGTAGGTCTCGAGGTAGCGTGTGCTGCCCTTCTGCGCCTTCACGCCGTCACGCATAAAAGCTCTGTCATGGGCCTGATGGGTGTAAGGCTGCTGAATCGGTTTGACACGCACCGAAACCTGCACATCAACATCGACATCAGTCCCCTCCGCAATGACCGAAACCCTGACTGAGGGCCGGATTTCTTTTTCAATAATGACAGTTTCAGGTTGAACAGATTCAACCTGATTAGCCTCAGGGGCTAATTCCACAGCCGTTGCTTCGCTCGTCGGTTCGATGACCTCGAACTCTGTTTGAGAATCCGGTGCAGTCTCCTCAGTAGCCAGGTGCCGAATCAGGTCATTGGCCATATTGCGGATGATTGTTGCTAATTTTTCTTTGACTTTCATTTGTCTTTCCTCCTTTTTCCAAATGTAAAGCATATTCTTCGCGCAACAAGCCTTTTAATTTACTTAAGGTTCTCACCCTAAGCAAACAAAAAGCTTGGGCGCTAGCTGTTCGCTAGACCTTATCTTTCCATTGTAGCACACATTATCTATTTTGTCAAGCTTTTTACCATTAAAATGACTGGAAAGTGACAAAATACTAAGTTTGGCAGCCATTTTAGTTGGATTTTAAGCTTGACGTGGTATAATCGGGTTATGACAAAAACTGCGAATAAGGGTAAAATGGGGGTTTATTCTAGTCTGTTGACAGACCGAACACGAAAGCTAGCTAAGTCTGCCAAGGGTAAAGTTGCTCAGGCGACTAGGCGCAAGAGTGGCTCATCAAAGAAGTCTGATACGCCGAATCTGAGGCCGTTGCCAAAGGAACAGCCGGCTCGGTTTTTTGCGCATTTCCGATGGGAGAGGATTAAGGCTTATTGGTTTTCTAAGGCCGGTCTGAAGCGTATCGGGAAGATTTTTGCTGCTTGTTTCCTCTTGGGGATTATCGCTGTCGGTGCGCTGTTTGTCTATTACAAGAGCCAGCTGAAAGAGATTCAGCTGAACGATTTGACGATTTCTGAGACTGTGAATACTTATCTGGACCGGAATGGAGTTGTACTTTGGGAAGATAAAGGCGACGCTGATTATCGCTTGGTGGTCGAGGGCGACCAGATTGCGACTTATGTGCGCCAGGCGACGGTGGCAATCGAGGACCGGAGCTTCTATACGCATCCGGGCGTTGATTTGTCGGCGCTAGTGCGCGCTGCGCTGTCGACCTTGACGGGGCGTGGGGTGCAAGGTGGTTCGACCTTGACGCAGCAGCTGATCAAACAGCTCTATTTCTCGGACGAGGCTGCTTCGGAAAACCGTGGTGGAATTGCGCGTAAGGTAAAAGAGCTGATTCTCTCGATTGAGCTCGAGAAGATGTATAGCAAAGAGCAGATTATTACGATGTATCTGAATGAATCGCCGTATGGTGGGCGACGCAACGGGATTGAGAGCGCCTCGCAGACCTACTTTGGGAAGAGCGCGAAGGATTTGACTTTGGCCGAATCGGCGCTGCTCGCAGCGATTCCAAACAACCCGGCGCTGCTAAATCCATACTATACTCCTGGGAATGAGGATTTGCTTGCGCGCCAGCACAAGACGCTAGATGTAATGGTAGAGATGGGCTACATCACAAAAGAGCAGGCTGAAGAAGCGAAGGCTGTGCCGATCTTGGATCAGATTCTGCCGGAGTCGAGCCAATATGATAATATCAAGGCGCCACATTTCGTGATGGAGGTAAAGAAGCAGCTCGAAGAGAAATATGGTATGCAGGCGATGCGTACCGGTGGTTACACGATTACGACTAGCTTGGATTATCGCGCACAAGAGATGGCCGAGGCTGCGATTGCCGAAGGTCGCAACATGCTCTATACTAACGGTAGCGACAACCTAGCATTGGCGTCGGTAGATGTCGAGAGTGCGCAGGTGATTGCGATGGTGGGGTCAGTGGATTGGCACACCCCAGTTTATGGCGAGGTGAATGCTGCTGTCTCAAACCTCGAGCCAGGCTCGACGATCAAGCCGGTCTTGGATTACGCTGCGCTGTTCTCGCTGACGGGCGATGCAGTCTATGGTCCGGGCTCGATTCTGAAAGATGAGAATATTGATGCGATTTACTGTGCTGGATATACTGGCTCTTGCGCTTTGCGTAATTTCACGGGGGCGTTTTATGGTAATATTCCGATTCGTGAGTCGCTCGGTAACTCGCTGAACATCGGCGCCGTCAAAGCGCTGTCGATCGTGGGAATTGATAATGGTCTTGAGACCTTGCATAAACTCGGCGATTTGAACTATTGTGCGAATGGGGAATCGGCTGGGCTTTCGATGGCGATCGGCAGTGGCTGTACGGTCAAGCCGGTCGAGCATGCTAATACTTATGCTTCCCTGGCGCGTGAAGGAATTTACAAGGAGCTAGTCTATATCCTGGAAGTAAAAGATCCGAGTGGGAAGGTAGTCGATTCGTGGCACGATACCGAAGGAACGCGCGCGATTGATGAGCAAGTGGCTTATGAGCTTTCTGATATTCTATCCGATGCTTCGGCTCGTACGAGGGTGTTTGGCAACTCTGGTAGCGCGCCAGGTTTCGTAGTGAATGGAGTTTGGACAGCAACGAAGACCGGTACATCGACCACTTCTAACAGTGCTGTAGCGAAGGATCTCTGGATGGCAAGCTATTCGACGGCTGTAGCGACCGTGGTCTGGAATGGTAATCATGACGGTTCGGGCCTGAAGAATAGTACGAACAACGTGACACGCGTAGTGGTGAATAGCTACATGAGTAATGTCCATCATAATCTTTATGCCTCGGAGGGTAAGTGGAAATCTGGCGACAAGCCGAAACGCCCGGCTGGAATTCAGGAGCTGACGGTCAATGGACGCAAAGACATTTGGCCGAGCTGGTACAATTCGAAGAATTCGGGCGTGATTAAAGAGACTGTAGCGTTTAATAAGTCGAATGGTCTGAGAGCTGCAGAATGTACACCAGAGAGCCAGCGCGTCGAAGTAGAACTAACGAAGATTGTCGATCCGGTCTCGGGTACGGAAATCTGGAGTGGAGTACCGGAAGGTTATAAATACGATGAAGTCGATACTTGTGAGAATGTCGACCCGACAATCAGCATTACTTACTATGCGCCGACTACGACGACGTCCCCACATATGAATATTGCTTTCACAGAGGGGTCGCACGAGCTGGTGAGCTATAAGATTTACGCTGATGGACAGCTAGTGTCGGGTGGAAGTGGGACGATTACGGAACAGATTCTGACAAATGGGCTGAAGTATGCGTTGACCGGCAAGGAAAAACTGGTGACAATCGAGGTGATCGATTCGGCCGGAGTGTCATTCGAAAAGAGTTTTGATAAATTCGTTGCCGGGCCGTCCACTGGGACAACGAACTAGTTTTTGGATTTCTTGATAGATTTGCTAGTGAGAGCTTTCGCAGGTTGCTTGGGCTTTGGTTGCGATTTAGACTGAAGTTTAGATTGAAGCTTGGATTGGGACTCGGATTGGGTTTTGGCTAGTACCTTGGCGAGGGATTTGCTCTTGCTGGCGTCGAGACGCGACCTCGGAGCAGAAGCTGAAGTATTACGACTGTTGACCAGGCGCGCGAACATCATCGTGCCGGCTGCGTTCTGGTTCAGACGCTCGAACTCGACTTCGACTTCTTCGCCAATCTTACTCTCGGCGTGATTAACGACTACCATTGTGCCATCCTTGAGATAGGCGACGGCTTGGTTCGGGCTGCTGCCGGCAGTAAGGAGTTTGACGCGCGCCCGTTCGCCCGGAAGATACTCGGAGCGTAGCACCAGCGCTAGCTCGTGCAGGCTGATGGCGTCAATATGTTCGGCCGAGGCGACTTTTTTGAGATTGTAGTCGTTCGTCAAAATGGCGCCTCGGCCGGCCTTTGCGAGCTCGAGTAGACGATTATCGACTGGCGTGCGATCAAGCGCATCGTCTAGTACCGTGAGGTTAAAATAGACTACGCGCTCGAGCTCGCGCACGACATCCAAGCCTGCACGAGCGCGCTGGCGCTTATCATGATCCTTGCCGTCGGCTAAAAGTTGCAATTCGTGGATCACGCTACGAGGGATAATCACCTCATCACTAATAAAGCCGGTCTGCGCGACGGCAAGCAAACGGGGGTCCATCAAAACCGACGTATCAACATAGAGCTTGCGTCGAGGATTAGAGCTAAGCAAGGGTTTTTGCCAACTTTTAATCGTCAGCACGGTAGTTTCTGCTAAAATTAGCAGGGTAATAATTAAAATCAATAATTCCATAATAGGTAGAGAAAATCAACAGGTTCTCTTTCTATTGTAGCACAGATGGCAGAATTTGTCAATCTTTAATTTCGTCAACCCCGTGTTCGTGGGCGTATTTAGCGTTACTTTCGAGGATTTTTTGGTATTTTTCGACCAAATCTGGGCGTTTTTCGCGCTTAGCGACGTCGAGCGCGAGATGGTAGCGCGAGGCGTGATTGACGCTCAACATCTCAAAAGGAGTAGTCGTGCTACCGTGTTCTTCGTAGCCATGAACGTGGAGGCGCTTAGGATCGGTATATTGAGTGAGAATTTGTTGCAAAGTTGCCGGATAACCGTGAAAATTAGCTATAATCGGAGCGTCACTGGTGAAAAGTTGGTCGAAGTCGGTCTGCGATATTTGATGCTCCACCGTACCAATAGCATTATACGACAAAGCAGCGATGTTAACCAGACGGAACTTCTTATCGGGAAAATCGGTTTTGAGCAGCTGGACAGCTTTGATCGCTTCATTCGTCACGATATCACCAACGCCGACGAAAACGTAATCCGGGTCGTCAGCATTAGCTACAAAATCGAGAATCATAACACCATTTTGTTGTAGTTCAGTGTCAGCTTGATGCGAATCGAGCCAGCGAGGCTGGTCGGTTTTATTGAATGTTGCGAGGTTAACGACGTCGCGTGAATTTTGCATATAGATGAAGCTGGCTTCGGCAGCGACATCATCGAGAGGAAAGAGACAGTTCGCTCGCCGGCTAGGCAAAGTTAACAAAAGCGAGATCAGGGCTGGTGACTGATGGGTGAAGCCGTTATGATCTTGACGCCAGCAGGTACTAGTCGAGAGCAGGTTAGCTGCCGGATAGGCTGGGCGCCAGCTGACCTGGCTGGACTGTTGCAAAAACTTGAGATGCTGTAAAACTTGCGAAGCGATAATGCTGAAAAATGCTTCGTAGCTCGTCATGACAGCCGAACCACCGGCGACGAGGTGGCCCACCATGCAGGCAAAGAGAGCGTTCTCGGAAAGCATTTCGATGATTTGGCCGTCGGCTGATTCAGGTAAGTCGAAATCTTTGCGAGGCAAATCCCAAGCGCGAGTCGAGACTTCGTAGACGGCATCGAGCTTATTGCTAGTGGTTTCGTCCGGAGAGAAAAGATAAAAATCGGGATGCTTCGACATATAATCGGCCATTACGGCGCCGATACTTTTGGCCGGAGAAAAGCTTTCTACACCGGAATGTTCGACAGCGTCAATCATATTCTAAATCCTTTCTTGATGTCAAATAGTTCGGAAAAATGATAGCTCGCAAGCCAATCGCTAAGGATATGCAGCTCCTCTGGATCAGTCTTCGCATTCGGCAGAGGAATCTGGTGGGCAAGGTAATTCCCGGCGACTTTATGACCGTGGACCTCTTTCGGGCCGGTCGCGCCCTTCTCGGTACGCAAGACGAAGAAGGGATGCTCGTATTTTTCGGCGCGTTGCAAGGCTGCCTGGAAGGTTTCTGGCTCGTCGCCATTAATCCCAATCGGCATATAGCCAAAACCACGGATGAGCTCATGCAGTTCGCGCTCGGATTTACGACCGTAAAGCGTCGGGGCAGAAATCTTGTAGCCGTTAAGATGGAGAATGGGCCAAACGCGTCCGTTGATGTCGTGATTGCCAAGCAGTTTGACTAGATTGAGTGAGGCGAGGGCCGAAGCTGTCTCTAATTCCCCATCGCCCAGCAGGACGGCCACCGTACGCTTCGGCTGGCCTAGAACATAGCCATAGGCAGCACCCAAAGCATAGCCTAACTCACCACCTTCGCAAATCACGCCCGGAGTAAAGGGGCTAGCGTGCGAAGGAAAGCCTCCCGGCCAAGAAAAATTGCGACAAATATAGGCGATACCGGCAGTATCGGGCGAGGCTTTCTGATCGACTTTCTCGAGATCGCCGTCAATGAATAAATTAGCTTGCAGGGCAGGAAAACCGTGGCCCGGGCCGAGGACGAAAGAATAATTCGGGTCAACTACTGTCTGGTCGGGCTGGTAATTATCAACTTCGTCAGCCTTAGAATCGACAGCAAAAGGATTCACGCCATCTAGCTTTTGCTTTGGTTTAGCAGAAGGGGCATGGCGAGGGATAGTGGTTTTGCTAAAGTAAGCCCGGAGATTAGCATAGGCGACATTGATACCATGGCAAGTTCCCCAGTGACCCAGCAGACGAGGTTTAATATCATCGAAAGTGAGCTCGCGCTCGAGTAAAAAATCGTCTTGCAAAAAAAGTTGAGCGACTGAAAGATAATCGCAAGCGCGTACACGCCGACGAATGCGCTCGATCTGGCTACCTCCGAGATGATTCATAGAATCATTATAACACTCATGGCAAAAATAAGGAAGCTTATTGATGCTTAACTTTGACCATGGCGGTGCGGATGACGATGCCGTCGTAAGCGTAACCTGGGCGCAAAGTCTCGGCGACGACTTCTTGATCGCCTTCGCCATCTTCTACGGAAACGGCTTCGTGGAAATCTGGGTTAAACTCGGTGCCAGGCTTTGAGTCAACTTGAGTAAGGCCGAGGCTTTGCAAAGTCTTCGTTAAGCTCTTTTGCAGAGGAGAAAGCTGGTCAGGATATGTCTCGATCGCTCGGCTAAAATCGTCGACTAGAGGCAAGAACTTTTGGACCGTGGCATATTTGGCTGCCGACATCGCCTGAGACTTCTGGGCTTCGACCTGCTTACGAAAGTTCTCAAAATCAGCACGCGTACGCTGGAGATCATTAGTAAGCTCAGCGATGGCCGACATCAGCTCGGTGTTGTCGCTAGAACTGGCTGGACTTTCCTGGGGAGCAGCATCGACCTCAGTCTCGACTGGGCTTGACGCTGGGGTATGCTTTGGCTGTTCGTCGGTTTCTGGGGCTGAAGCTTCAAGTGAGTTTGGTGTGGTTTTAGTCTTTTTCATGATTCTCCTTACTTATTTAATGCTAGTGCTTCCTCGAGCATGCCACCAGCAAGACGAACCAGAGACATGACTTTAGCGTAGTTTTGGCGTGTAGGACCAAGCACGCCGATATAACTGCGATCAGAATAGGGCGAGCGAAAACGGCTGATGATGAGGGAGACTTGGGAAGTTTTGCCGATAGGGTTTTCTTGGCCGATGAAGATGTTTAGAGGCTGACCAGGGGCAGCTTCACGCAACCAAGGCTCAAGGTTATCAAGCAACTCGGCGACGGATTGGACGCGACGGTTATCGAGAAATTCGGGCTGAGTAAAGAGGCGCGAAATACCGGAAATATAGAGCTGGTCGCCAATCGTGGCCAGGCCAAGATTCCCAGTCAACTCGACTAGGGTATCGACGGCGCCTCGAATCGCAAAATCAGCGCGATTCTGAGAGCCAATGCGCACCTCGAGAGCGCGATTGCCTCGCTCTAGGGGCTTATCGTCGGCTGGGGCTTTCTTATATTGCTGGCTGGCGTTCGTGATCTCTTCGGGGCGCTCGGACAATGCATTGACATAATAACGGTAGCCAGCATCGGTCGGAACGCGCCCGGCAGAAGTATGGGGCTGGGCGATATAACCAAATTCTTCGAGACGAGCCATTTCGGCACGAATCGTAGCCGAGGAAACGTCAAAAAGCTTCGCTAGCGTGACGCTACCAACTGGGGTGGCGAGCTCAGCGTATTCCTCGATGACAGCGAAGAGAATTCCTTCTTGGCGTTTAGATAAACTCATACTTATATTGTAGCAAATTAGCACCCAGAGGGCAATAGTGCTAGCAGCGAATATATTATATATTATAGTAGTTATATGTTATAATGCAGACATGGAAGAGCAACTACAAAAAATTAAAGCTTGGCTCGGGACGGGCAGTATAAATATCTTCGGAGTGCCGATGAGTGGCAAGGATACGGTTGGAGTGCGTCTAGCCGAGGCGATTGGTGGCAAGTTTCTGTCATCGGGTATTATTGTGCGAGCGCTTGAGCAATCTACGAACCAAAATATTACTGGTCATGGCAAGTTGATGCCGTCGAACTTGTTTTATGATTGGGTTTTGCCTTACTTTGAGAAAAAGGAACTTTGGAACTATCCTCTCGTATTGTCATCGATTGGTCGCTGGCTGGGAGAAGAAGACCAAGTAATCAGCGTTGCTAAGGCGAGTGGGCATCCGATTCGCGCCGTGGTAATGTTGCAGATATCGGAACAGAATGCAATAGAGCGTTGGGAAGCTGCGAAGTTGCTAGGCGACCGAGGCCTGAGAGCTGACGACGCAGACCCAGAAATCTTCCAGACGCGCCTCAATGAATATCGCGAAAAAACCGTGCCGGTCTTGAAACATTATCAAGAGTTAGGGCTTCTTGTGCCGGTGAAAGCTGATGCCTCGCGCGACCAAGTCTTTGCGAACGTGGTGAAGGCGCTGGCCGACTTTGCGAGCCGTACGGGCAATCTCGCGCCGGAATTGTAAAGTTACATAAAGTACGCCGGCCGATACGATCAGAATAACTACGCCGAGAGCGACAAAGTGCGACTTGCCAGTATAAGTCGTAGGTACTAGAGCGTAACCAGCACCATCATTGGTACCGGAGATTTTGCGACAACGATTCGTAGTTGGATTGCGTTCGTAGCCTTCGGCACACGGTTTAGGCTCTTTGCTCTCGCTTTCGAGATTTTTGCAACGACCAGTCAGAGGATTGCGATATTTGCCAGCTGGACATTCGGCTGTGCTAGCTGCAGCTGAGGCTTTAACACAATTCCCTGTCGCCGGATTGATTACTTTGCCACTAGGACACGTTTGGAACTCTTGATAAAGATTGTCGAGGCCGGGAGTTGGGGCGTAAGTCGCTTGCCAAATCGGTTCGCCTCGCACATCGTAGAAAAGAGCATAAGAGGCGTGCTTTTTCTGGCCGTGGTTGTAGACCAAAACGTCGATTACCATGTCATCAGCCTCGAGCAGTTCGAGAGTGTTGGAAGTAGTGGGATTTTTGGTCAAGGTGAAACTCGGTGAAGCTTGGACAGGAATCAGAGTCTGGAACTTTCCAGCAGCTAAGGTGCCATCCAAGGGATAGGTTTTCTTCTTATAGCGCAACCTGCAACCCTTCAGGTCGATAGCATGATCCGTTGAATTGTAAAACTCAATGAACTGCTCAGATTTGTCGACGTCATAGTAGCTCAAGATTTCCGAAAAGACGAGACCGTAGCAATGCGAAACCAAGGTCGGGGATTCACCTTCGGTTGGATCATCGGCCGGGTCCTCTGAAGCGTCAGGGGGAACTTCCGGCAGAATTAGCGACGGCGAATCAGGATTGTAGGTGGGCGCATAGGCCTCGAAATGAGCGAAATCACCAGTCGTCAGATCGCGTACGAGGGTAGTTGGTTTGGCGCTTTTGAAAGCAGTGTAGCAGCCAGATTTGCCCCAGCAAACTTCATCAACCGTAGATCCGTTGTAGGCAAGGCTGAGTTTGCCAGCTGACATGGCTAGTGTGGTCATATAAGTTGCGTCTGACTGGTCGCTGCCAGGCGATTTCGCCAGACGCAAGAGGAGAGACTCGCCGACCATCATGGTTCCCTCGGAAAAGTCAAGGAGGGGAGTACTGCCACCACTAGAATTGGTGTAGTGGAGCGAGTAGCCAGCGAGCGAAAATGGTGAAGCGTCGGCAATTTTCTGCAACTCGATGAACTCGCCGACATCGCGTTCACCGTTGACGGTATAGCCCGGGTTAAATGCTCGGATCACTAAATCATATTTGGCAGTAAAATCTTCGACTGGATCCGTCGTGGGAGGCTCGGGCAAATCTGGTACGTCGGAATCGACGTCGGGATCAGTTTCTGACCCGGACGTGGCTGCGTTTGCTAAATTCGGAGTAAGCGCGAGCAGATTAGCGACTCGACCGTCAAAGATATTGCTTTTGGTATAACTGGTGGTGAAATTCGCGCATAGCATGAGCCAGAGCAGCAGGCTAACGCGAAAATGAGATAAAATTTTCTTCATGAAGGGAGCATAGCACAAAATCGAAATTTTTTGCAACCATAAGTGTGATATAATTTTTGTATGGAGATGATTTTTCCCTTCAGCAAGGTGTTTTTAGCAGCTGTCGTTCATGCCACTTTCCAGCTCGAACTTGGTGCTTTGTTGTTGCTTTACCATGCGAGTTTGGGAAAACATGTGCGCAAGAAAACGCGCAACTTAGTCGACAGCTACATTGCCGGAATCGGGACTTTAGTCTTTCTTCTGCTAGCTACGTTAGCATTCGTCATGGATCGGTATTTTGAGAAAGCACTGTATGCCGAGGAGCTCGTAATCGTGATTGGGATGCTGGTAGCGCTCGCGATTGCTGCCTGGGCGTTTTACTATCGCCGGGGCAAGAGCACCGAGCTTTGGCTACCGAGGCGAGTAGCAAAATTCATCGATAAGCGCGCCAAGACGACCGATAGCAATACTGAGGCCTTCTCGCTCGGGATGCTGACGAGCTTTGCCGAGATGCCTTTTACTTTAGTCCTGCTCGTAGTCGCTGCGAACAGCCTGATAGTTTTGCCTCCAGTTTATCAAATTTTAGCAGTAGCATTATACACAATCATCACGATTATCCCTCCGATTATTTTACGTTTCGCGATTCGCAAGGGCCAAACCGTAGTCGATGTACAGCGCTGGCGCGTGAAGCATAAGACTTTCTTTCGAGTTCTGACAGGTGCTGGATTCTTAGCGTTAGGGTTTTTCTTGTTCGCATTTGAGGTATTATCATGACAGAAAAAGTGAAAGTAGAAAAGCAAAAGCCGAATCAAACTAAGCAAAAACGGCTTCAGATTAAGCACAGACGGAATCCAAAAACATCTTCCTGGCAGTTCGATGAGCAGGAATTGAAAAATGATATCATACGCGAAGCCAAGGCGCTCGGAGTGCCAGTCGGGACGGCTGAAGTAATTGCTGAAAAAGTAGCAAAATTAGTGGCGAAGTGGGTGAATCAGCGCGTGACAGTGACGGTAGACGACATTAACCGACGTGTAGCACTAGAAATTGCAAAATATCAGACTGATTTAGCTTATGTTTATCAAAATCGTGGTAAAATAATATAAATGGATATGGTGGGTAAAAACTAAAATGGCACGGTGCAATTACCAATTTTTGGTAGTAGGAAGTGGAGCTGCTGGTAGCGCTGCTGCATTGTTGGCTGCCGGAATGGGCGTCAAGACGGCGATTGTCGAGTCGGACCGTTGGGGTGGAACGACCTTAAACTATCGTGATATTCCCTACGGGGCTGCGCTGAAATTTTCTCAGCTCTATGCTGATGCCGTGGCTGGGGCCAGATTCGGAATGTCGAGTTCGACATTGCGTTATAATTACCCGACCGTGCTAAACTGGCAGGCTGCTGCTGTCAGGCGCGCTGGTGGAGGTAATCGCAAGGTCTTTGAGAACGCTGGGATTGATTGTTATCATGGTTTTGCACAGTTTATTGGGCATCACGAGATCGCCGTCGGAAATCAGCAGATTAGTAGCGAAAAGTTTTTGATTGCGACCGGCACAAATATTGCCGTGAATGGTATTTCTGGTATTGATACAGTGAACTGTTGGTCGCCAGACACAGCACTGCGCATGGCGAAATTACCAAAAGTACTTTTAGTAATTGGTGCTGGGTCGACTGGCTGCGAACTGGCCGAGTATTTTGCTGCGCTAGGCGTTAAAGTCTTATTGATTGAGGCGCAAGATCGCATTCTGCCACGTGAAGACCCTGAAGCGAGTGAAGTGATTGATAAGCATTTGCGTGATCGGTTTGGCGTGAAGATCCTAGAGCATTCGCGCGTGATTGCCCTGCAACAAGACGGGCGTGGTCAACAAGCGATATTTATTCGTGATGGCCAGGAAAAATCCGTGCGCGTGGAAGCAATTGTGCTCGCTACTACTCCTGAGCCGACGACGGATTTTGGTCTGGAGAATGCTGGTGTGAAATTTGACTATCGAGGTGTGAAAGTCGATCAGAACCTACGCACGACGAATCGGAATATTTGGGCTGCTGGTGATATTATTGGTGGAGAAAGCTCAACCGAAAAAGCAACTTATGAAGGTAAGCTAGCCACGCTCAATGCGCTGAAGAATTCTGGTAATATTATTAATTATACCGGCTTCACGCGCATGACAAATACAATGCCGAGAGTGGCCAAAGTTGGGCTGAACGAAATTGATTGTGCTCAGATTAAGCAAAAGCAGAAATCGGCGATTATACCACTTGATATGATTAGCGCTTCGAATACGAATGATTTTCGGGCAGGATTCGTCAAGCTAACGGTGAATACGCGTGGACAGCTAATTGGGGCGACGGTCGTAGCGCCGGAAGCAGATCTAATTATCCAAGAAGTAGCGATGGCAATTCGCTGTGGGCTAAGAGTGTCAGAGCTAGCTGGGACGCCTCACGTTGCGACCGGCTGGGGCGAAGCTGTACGGCTCGCAGCGCGCGAATTGGCGTAGTATATACATTGTAAGTACAATGTATATAAGGTGTATGCATTTTGTATATACAATGTATATACAAAATACGCCTTCTAGAAATTAGCCTTGAACAATCGTGCCGGAACGGCGCTCTAGGGCGAGTTCGAGATTGTCGGGAGTAGTGATGATACCTACGCGTTTTTTACTGGCGAACTGGGCGACAGCCTGTATCTTAGGCAGCATCGAACCAGCACCAAACTGGCCGGCTTTGATATGCTCAAGGACTTCGCTCGGAGTGATGAAACCAATAGCGATTTGATCGGGCTGGCCAAAATTAAGATAAGCATTAGGCACAGCTGTAACAGAGACGAAAATGTCGGCTTTGACTAGCTCGGCTAGCTTTTCGGCTGCAAGATCTTTGTCAATCACGGCATCTACGCCACGCAGAATTTTCAGAATCTTGCTACGCGTAACTGGGATACCTCCTCCACCCACGGCGATAACAATCGTGCCAGACTGAACTAGAGAGATAATCTCTCGACGCTCGACGATGTCGATTGGCTTTGGCGAGGGCACTACTCGACGATAACCACGACCGGAGTCCTCGCGCATTTCCCAGCCCAGGGTCTTAGAAAGGCGTACGGCCTCTTTTGCCGTATAGAACTCGCCGATTGGCTTCGTCGGCCAACGAAAGGCTGGATCGTTACGATCGACGACGACTTGGGTAACAATGCTGACAACCTTCTTGTTTTGGCGACGACGAGCAAAAGCATTATTGATCGCCTGGGCAAGCCAATAACCAATTTGACCCTGGCTCATCGCGACGGCCGTCTCGAGGGGCATGGCCGGAGCCGTGTCGGTATTACCAGCTTCTTCGTGGATGAGAATGTTGCCAACTTGAGGACCATTACCATGCGCAACGATAATTTCGTATTTGCCAGATAATTTGGCAATCACTTCGCCAACCTGTTTCGCGACATTTTTCTGAGCTTCGGCAGTGACTTCGCCGCTTTGCTGCAGCGCGTTTCCACCTAACGCAATTACAACTCGTGGTTTACTCATGTAAAAAGTATAAGCTAAAACCTAAGTTTTGGCAAATTTATTTCTTCGTTCCCTTTTTAATATATGTGTCTTCTTTTTCCAAAGTAGCGCGCAGAGTGAACTCTTGGCATTCGTTCTTGTCATTACAATTCGCGACATCGTAAGTATACGAGCTGCCCTCGATGCCAAGGTTCTGACCTTGGGGATCTGTGAAAAACTCTGGGTCAATCACCGGCAAAACCTCTTCGTCGATCTCCGAAGGATAATAACCGTATTTTGGATAATAATAATTCTCTAGCGCGTAGTACATGGCGTTAATCGCCGTCTTGCGCTGGTCGTCGCGATCCATCGCCTCGACATTCGACTTCTGGATGAAGAAAATGATCAACAGGAGCGCAGCAAAAGCACCAACGATGGTGATTTCTAGCAGGGTGAAGCCTTTTTTGTCGTGCATGTTTAATTATTCCTCATCATATTAAAACAAATCTGCGATTTATTCTAATACAATGGTAGTACCGACTGGGATCGAACCAGTGACCTTGGGCTTATGAGTCCCACG
>CAZEVF010000004.1:0-73269 GCA_964515845.1 uncultured Candidatus Saccharibacteria bacterium
AGGGAACACTAGGGAACTAGGCGCCAGAAGCCAGACAACGTACTGGGAAACCATATGCGCGACGAAGAGAATTTGATGGAGCAAGGTTAGCAGCATCAAAGTGAAGACCGTTACTATTGGCTGAAGTAATACTAGCAAAAGTACCAGCCGAAGATGGCCAACTATAACCACGTACACTTGTAAGATTTAAAAATCCATCGTAAATACTAATATACCCACTGCGCACGAAGTAAAGGGGAGCCATTGCCACATTATAATCGCCAGCAGCCACCGTACCTGCATTGTCACCCGTAGCTAGTCCATACTGCCTAAAGAGGTATGCAAAGCTACCATTGGTATTAAAGCTACCTGTCCCACTCGTTGGCAACTTCCATCCCTTCGGACAGATACTCCCCTGTGCATTAGCATTTGCGAGGGTACCACCGGTTCCAGCTGTTGCTGCGTTGAACTGGTAGTAATTCCCGATCAGATAGTGCGAGTCATACTGTGTGCCAGCCTGATCGACAGCCACATAACCCTTGTAAGGTGCAGGCGTTTGATCTGGATTCAGCTGTGGATACTTCTTATCTGCAGTTTTATCCAAATAAGTATTCGGCTTTAACATTACCGTTCCCTCTTGTGCCTGGAAAGTTGGCGTCCAAGTACTACCAGAAACATCGACGAAGCCTGAACCACTACAAATATCTGCTAAATTATCAGTCGACATTGCTGAGTTATAGTTATTACCTTCTTGGTTCGTACCATCAGCTGTACCACCACGGCCACCACAGAGTTTCGCCTGTACTGGTGTCGCCAGCACGATTTCACCCATATTCCAAGAGAAAGTATTAGTCTGAGTCAAATCACCACCGGAGCCAGTAAACGCTACCGAGTTAGTCGCCGTCACTGGGAATGGTGAGCTCGAGTTCCAAGTGTAAGTACCAGCCGTATAATTAGTCGTCGCATTTGCATCAACTACTGGTTTACCATTTGAATCTTTACCAGTTTGCTTCCCTTTCACCTGCGTCACGTTACCTAGGTCAGTCGTATCAGCCGTCAAGTTCGTGCTCGCCGATAAGTCGAGCGCCAAGTTTTGCGTCATCCAGCAGTTCCCGTCGGCCAATTTCGCTACCCAGTAGCTCTTGCCATCACGCACATCGATCAGCTGCTTCGTCACCGGATTTTTCTTGTCGGCTGAGACCGTGCTCTTACAAATATCCGTCGTCATGTCCTGCATGTAGACTAGCTGATTCAAGTTCGTGATCGTAATTGGATTTGCTACAGCTGCAATCGTGACCGAGTTCGTGTAAGTACCAGCCGGCAAGCTCGAATCAACTTTCGTCGCGAAAGTCAGCTTATAAGTGTCACCAGTTGTCGTCGCTGAGTCCGGATTCTTAATCTGGGTTGCTGTCGCCGGGACAGGATTGAAAGTTGTACCAGCAGCGCCACCAGCTGTTTCGCTAATGCTATAACCCCAAGTGTTATTACCGAAGTTCGCCTGGGCTGCACCAGCAGCTACCGGACCAATCACGTTCGTGTTCGTCGCATCGACGCTCTTCAAATTCTGATCACCATCAGTCGCACTCATCGAAACTTGATAGCCACTAGTATTGTTCGTCGTCACGGTCAAATCTGTCGTCGCCGACTGGAAAGTACCACCCGACGTTGGCGTTACATCTACTGTTACCTGGTCCGTCAAGCCAATCGAAACAACTGAAGCAACTTCAGCCGAGAAAGTCACAGCGTCTTCGGTTGCCGTAGCGCCTTCATTCCTCATTGGGCAGAGCATAGCCACTGTCACGAGTCCAATGACGCCCACACTCGCCAAGCCAAGCAGACTCCAAGTTCCCTGCTTCTTTAGAGTTTTTAACTTTTGTGTTCTCACCCTTTATACCTCCGTGTGGTTATTAAATTGTTGGCCACCTTGGGGTCGCTTATCGCTGTTGGGGAGGTCTAGGTCATGGTCCCCAATGACAAAAAGCGACACCGGCAAGGTGTCCTACTACCATTTAACCACTCGTGCAATCGTAGATTATGTTTTGCGAATCATAATTGCGAACTACACGCGTGTCCCTAAAGGGAAACATATCAAAAACGGTAGTTATATTAATAGTAGGACATTTCTATTATATCACGCTCATGCCATTTTGTGCCAAAAAACTTTATGGTTTTTTATTTTTCCTTCATGCTTATGGTGGTAACTATTTCCTAAGTCGTGTTATAATGCCGTCCACAAGAAGCAACCCTAAACCATCTACTATAAAAGGTGTAGTTACTCGAGAAGCCGGGACTAAACCTAAGCCACACGAGTATTATACTGCCGAGGCTCTTGCTGATTCAGAGCTTTCTATTATCTTGCCTACGGCGTGGTCGTGGGCTACAGCGAGTGCTTTTTGTAAATCGTAAACGCAAAGTGATTGACATAAATCAACTCTTGAAGTAAAATTAAGATATCGAAGTCCACGAGGGCGAGCATTCGCTGAGACGGGGACTTCTTTTTTCTTAACGTTGCTCTATAAATTTCGTCCCGAGCCTCCACCTTTTGTTCAAACGTGATATAATGAACCTATTGAGAGCGACCTAGCTCTCATTTTTTGTTCCTAAACCTCAACAAAAAAATAGCCCAAACGAGCTATTCCCTAAAATCTAGCAAGGCCCTAGCTTCCTATTCAGGATGCCGTACCTTGTCGCGGTGCCAAGCTTTGGTCTTACTCTATTCTAAGGATGCCAGACTAGGTCGCATGATGTATGTCTTCAGCCACATCACATCTCTATTATATCAAACTCACAATATTTAACAAGCACATCCTTTAAAAATTATATCTGGCCTCGGTATAATATCACAAATCGCCTTTTATTTACCACCATAAGCGTCATTATCTGAGCTCGCTTAACCGGGGCCCACTTCTATTATTGCTTTGTCTTTATACCCTTGGCTTCACCTTCAAATAATCCTGCACAAAACTCTTCAACGCATTGAACACCGGCAAAGCCTGCGCTTCACCCCCAGCCACTTTACCATCTTCCCAGACTCGCACCATAATTAAATACTGTGGCAATTCCCCGTCCGTCCCCCCGAACCCGACATACGTCGCCACGGTCTCGTCAAACGAATACGCTCCATCCTTAATCATCTGTGCCGTCCCGGTCTTCCCCCCGACATAATATCCCGGCGCATCAAAACCATTCGTTCGAAAACTCACGCGCGTATTATATAACATCTCGCGCATTGTCGCGCTCGTCTCTTGGCTCACCGTCTGACGCACAGCCCCCTTCTGCTCAGCCGGCACGAATTTCCCGTTCTCAATCTTCCCAGCCACAATCGTCGGCGCGTAATAATTTCCCCCGTTAATCACCGAAGCATACCCGGCAGCCACTTGTAGCATCGTCACTTGCATATTCTGCCCGAAAGTCATGTTCGCATAAGTCGAGTCAATCCCATAGATCTCAGCGTCCGAAGCATAGACCAGCCCCGTCGCCTCATACAGCTCGATCCCGGTCTCTTTCCCCAGCCCAAAACGCTCATAATAATATTCATACAGCCTCGATCGCCCCATCGGCGTAATCTCCGTCTCACTTCCCCCGAGCCAACGCAAAACCTGCGTCGAACCAGTATTCATCGACCAATTCAACGCCGTCTGCATATTAATCTCCCCAACCAGCTCTGCCCTCTGGGTTGAATTTTTGATCGGCCAACCATCGACATAAGTTACATTTTCGTTGTGAAACGTCTTCTCCGGCGTCATCGCTCCGTATTCCAACCCTGTCGCAAAAGTAAAAGTCTTGCAAACGCTCGCTGGCTCGTACGGATCCTCAATCACATGGTTGACGTAATCTTCAGCACTTTCCACCTGCCCAAAATTCGCCGGATCATACCCCGGGATATTCGCCATTGCTAGAATCTTCCCATTATTTGGGTCCATCACCAGCGCACTAATATTCTTAAACCCAATCTCCTGGCTCTGCTGCGCCAAAATCTTCTCAACGTTATGCTGCAACCCCTTATCCACCGTCAGGACGACATTCTCCCCGTCTTTCGCCGGAATCTTAACATTATCATCCCCAATCGAGAGCGCCACCCCACTCACATCTTTCACCGTTCTGAGCAGCCCATTTTTCCCCGAAAGTTCTTCGTTTAGCGACCCTTCTACGCCATACTGTCCCACCCCTTCAGCATTGACAAACCCCAGCAGCGTCGACGCCAACGTCCCCTCTGGATAAACTCGCTTCGTATCCGACTGCAACCATACCCCGTCTAGGTCCAGTTCGGCAATCTGCTCAGCCACTTTTCGTTCCACATTCTTCGCTAGCACATAGTAACGCAATTTCTTGTCAGCAAACACTTCATCCAGCGTCGCCACCTGTTTATCAGCCACCAAGGCCTCCAGCTTTTCTGCCACTGCCTCACGCTCAGCCGTCATCGGGTCAATAATTACGGTATATACAGTCGCGTTCATCACCACAGCCACCGGCTCATCCCCATCCATCATGTAGATTTCGCCACGTTTCGCCAGCAAAACATTTTGCAGTGTCTGCTGCGCAGCCGCTTTCTCCACCCAGGCATCATGCTCCAAAATCTGAATGCAAAAAAGTCGCGCCACGATCACTGCCATCACGCCTAACAGTCCGATTTTCATCAGCTTGTTCCTGCTCATAATTTTATTATATCATCACCCAGCAAAAAGTACACCGAACCTTATTGTTCCACAAACCCCGAATTCTGCGCCTGCTCCATGCTTTGCGCCACGGTACTATTCTCGCTCGCAGCAATCGAAGTCAACCTTGCCTTCTCGACTGTCAAGTCTTCCTTTTTCGCCTCCAGCTCGGCAATCTCATCTTCCATACGCGACAATTCATAATCATAATTTGTCGCCTGCGTGCCTTGTGCGACATAAAACAAAGCAATGATTAAGACTAGTAATAGTATGATCGCCGTACTAGAAATTGGCCCCATATTACGCGAGACGTGTCGCACCGTATTCTGGTTACGCGACCATCCAGCATTCGTCATCGTTCCTCTTCGCGTTACATAGGTTTGGGGTCTCATTTTGTTTTATATTCCTCGCTGTTTTTATTTAATTCTTATTATTTGCACGCTTTTGATACTATCACGCTAAATATAATTCTTGCTCTCGTCAAAGTTTGCGCGTCGAAGGTGTTGTCAATTTCTCGAGATTATAGCTCGGCTGAGCCGGTTCAAAATCACGGTCCGAAGGACTCGATTTTGAGAGGATCACCGAATCTCGGAAATGACAACCCTCGCAGCAAACTTAGGCGAAATTAATCTCCGAATTATATTTCGCGTAATAGCACCAAAATCTTAGACCAGGGATTGGCACACGACAGAGCTATAAGTAATCGCGTACCTCCCCGGGAAGGTCATGTATATGGGTAAACACTCTATATTTAACTCTAGCAACCTCTGCTATATGGTAGGCCTTTCGGCCCATATCAGGCCGGGCCGAAGCCCGGCACAGCATCACCTATTTACGCTTAGCGAAAGTGAACTTGCACCTTCTGTGCGCGTGAACGGTTGCTAGTTACAATGATTTGACGTGGCATATTTTGCCTCCTTTTTATGTTTTGTTTTTATTTATTATCACCAGAACCATCTTTCGATCGTTCCCCAGCCAAGCCTTCGCCTGGCCAGCCCATTGCATCGTTTCCAGCGCATCAAAAACACGCCGTTCGACTCCACGCTCTGTAGCTCAGCCTTTGCCTTTTCACTTTCTGCGAATCCCTACCAAACATTCAGGAACCTCGCATGCCCTACAAAAGCCTCGCTCTGCTCGCGCAATCCTAGTTTCGCTTCCACACTCTACTTTTTAATTGCCACGCGCAGCTTTGCGCTTCTCGCTCTGGGGTTGATAACCAACTCCTCATTTCCCGCAATTATTGGCTTTTTCGTCACCACTTCGAGTTGGCTTTCCTCGCCAAAACTCGCAGCTTCTTTCAGATAATCCTTCACCAATCGGTCTTCTAGACTATGAAACGTAATCATCGCCACTCTACCACCCGGCTTCAATACCTTCGGCAGCAACGGCAAAGTCCGTTCAATCTCACCCAGCTCATCATTCACGGCAATCCGAATCGCCTGGAACGTGCGCGTCGCTGGGTGGACTTTTCCTCCTCGCCCATACTTTTTCAACGCTTCGCCCAAATCCTTCGTCGACGTCCATGGTCGCCCATGCACAATCTCCCGTGCGATCAGCTTCGCAAACCCCGGCTTCTCCTCTCCATACTTCTCTAAGATGCCCATCAAATCTCGCTCACTCCATTTATTCACAATCCGTGCGGCATCCAACTCTTGCCCCTGGTCCATTCGCATGTCCAGTGGCCCATCCTTTGCAAATGAGAACCCTCGCTCTGCTTGGTCTAGTTGCGGGGAAGACACTCCAAAATCCATCAATATCATATCGAAAGTGTTTCCACACTCAATTTCCTGTAGCACTGCACTATAAAAATCCTTCTGCAAAATCGTAATCGGCAAACTCGCAAACTTTGCCTTCACTAATTTCACAGCATTCGCGTCTCGATCTACGAGCACGCTCTCCTTATAATTCTGTGTTACATCCAAAATCTTACTCGCATGTCCAGCATACCCCACCGTGAGATCCAAATAAGATTCTCCGGGCTTCGGTTGCAACATCGCGAGGACTTCCGATAATAATACAGGCTGATGAAGCTCTTCCATGTTATCATTGTATCATTCTTTGCGCTTTTCTGCGCATTCTTGACACAACTCTAACATCTTTTCTTTGTTTAAGACCATTCAACTAGAAATTTCCACGTTTTTGTGTTTGATTGTAATTTTTGTTTAATTTTTATACACTTAATCTACCATGATCAGCCCTGCCGAAGCAGACCACAAATCACGGCCGTTGAGAGACTTATAGTGTAAAAGTGGGTTGGATCATATCTTGCGATACGACCAAATAGAGTTAATTGGGAGGTGTTTGTTGGATGTGCTTATTGGTTTAGGTTTCGCGTATCCCAAACGCGCGCAAAAACTCCTAGTTGGTCGGCCTTAAACGTTGTTAAATTACTATTTTAATCGTGTTTGTTTGTGGTTCCCACCTGTGTTTACTACATTTTTATTTTTATTGCAGTTTTTCACTTGTTTGTGTGGGTGCTCGTCCACTAATTTAAGTTTACCGGACTTTTTCGAAAAACGCAAGCACTTTTTCACAAAATTCTGCCACTTTTTTCATTTCCAGCTTCATTCCCCGTCCGGACCTCTAATCATTTTTCCACAATGTGGAAAATTAACCATAAGAAAAGGACGCCTAATTTCCAGACGTCCAATCCCATCTTCATTATCCTCTCGCCTCCCTCATCGTCTCTTGCGCTCCGGCCCGAGCAACCATCTCCGAAACCGTTTCCACGGATTCTTCGACTTCGCTCTCGGATTTTCGATCAAAGTCTCGCCGAAGTCTATCAAAAATTCCTTCCGGAATTTCGTATAAGCCTTCTGCAGTCTGATACGTTCGATTGCCATCACGATAACAGCGCCGAGCAAAATCCAGCCGACCGTATTCTGCGTATTCATCGCCAGAATCACCGTCATCACGATAACTCCGACATAGAGCAGACCGAGCTTCGTCAAAGGCTGTTCAGCCTTTATCCGGTCAACCTGGGCCTGAGTGATTTTACCACTCTCGACATCCCGGTCAAGTTGAAAACGCAGTTTCCAGGCTTTCTTCTCAATGATTAATAAGATAATTAGCGCGACCAACATCCACCCAACTAAAATCGAGATTTGTTGGGTCATTTCCGGAGAATAACCAGATTTCTGCATGAACATCGTACCCACGCAGCTGAATAAAAAGCTAATGGCAAACCATTTGTTAAACGGCCAAATGGTCTTAAAAAATCTCCCCGGCAGTTTCGCCGTCAAATACCGTTCGAAGTAGTCGTCGCTATCCAGGATGACTTTCTCCATCTCAGCCTCGACACCGGCTTCCTTGTAGCTCGCCACCGTCATTTTAGCTGATTCACGGTCCATTGTCACACTCTGCTCATCTACAGTTACCGTGAACTGTACAGCAGCATGCGACTCACGAATCACGCTTATCAGCCTCGCGAAGCCTCCGACAATCAAAATGCCGAGAATGAGCACAACTATCGGCTCCATCACCAGCAGAATCTGATTTCGGAAGTTCTTTTTCTTCAGTTTCTTCTTTTCTTTTTGTGTCATTTTCATTCCCTCCTTTATTTTAAAAACACAAAAAATATTTCCTACCAAGACTTCAGATTTTCTGCCCAAAAGCACACTTAAGCGAGCCAAACCGTTTATGATTGGCTTTTACGGATAACAAAGATGCTAAGTTGCTTAAAGGTGTAAAACCCTTATACTTCCATTGTAGCACACATTCGCCAAAAAGTCAATACCCTCAACCACCAGACCCCCACTTTTGCAAAAATACCCACCTGGGTTTCAGGGCTTAAACTCAGTGACTCGCTAAGTTGTATACAATATAAAGTAAAAGTGCCAAATCCCATATTTTAACGCATAGTCTCCACTTCTTAAGTTAAAGTGACTATAAAAATCTTTACCTCGATACTACAAGTCTTTGAATTCTCACTGCATATTACCGAGCGAGTCACTTTAACTTAAGAAGTGGAGAATTTCGTGTTATAATAGCCTAAAAGTGAGGTAAAACCATGCAAGATCAAGACGAATCTGTACAAAAAACTACAATAACCGAGCCTGAAACCCCGGAGACGACAACCACTCCCGAGCCTTCGGCATCAGCCGAAACATCATCCGAAGCGTCCTCCCCTGCTCCGGCCACGCGCCCCGGCAGCAATTTTGACGTTTTCCAGTGGGCCAACGAAATCGACGAGATAAAAAACAACGTCTCCGTCGAGCTTTTCCTCTTCAATAAGAATTACACCCCTTATCGCGTGCGCTATTCCGAAAATCTCACAGCCAGCGTCAAGGCTCTCTTTATGCAAGAAGCTACCGGCTATATTATTAAAGAAGCCGACAAAGGCCTCGAATGTCGTGATTACGAAAAGTCCGACGGCGAGGATAAAGTCATCTATCGCACTCTGCTGAGCAATGTCGGTCGCGCCGAGACCCTCATCCATCTCATCGAACACGAATATCGCGATATCGACTCCATGAGCGACCACCTCGACGAGTTCAAAAAGATCAAGGGCATCATCGCGCGCTTTACCTACCCCGGTCCCGAAGGTGGCACAAAGGTCTTCTATATCGCGAAGGCAATCTCCCCTAGTTCGGCGCTCAAAGGTGGCTCTTCTTGGGAGCTAAATGGCGAAGGTTTCGAGCCATTCTCGGCTGAAGTCGCCTTGAAGATGCCTGACGACAACCAAGTCGCCATTATCGACGATACCGTCATCATTTTCAACCAGACCAAATTCGAAAATCTCTTTCAATATGATTACAAATCCCAAGTCATCGCCGACGCGAAGGCCAAAGAGTTGACCGAGAAATACAAACTTTCCTTCGCCGAAGGCCTCACCCTGAACGGACTCTTGCAGGACAAAAAGCCCCTGGTGAAGAAGCTCCAATCTCTCGACATTGCCGAGGAAATGCCCCAGGACAAACTGATTGACTATGCCGACGACATGCAGCTCGAACTCATGACCGACGACGACGGTTCAATCATCATCATGGACGACAAAGACCTCACGATGTTCGTCAACCTCCTCAGCGAAGATTATTATATTTCCCCGGTCAACGGCCGACGCTACGAAATCAAATCCAAAAAGCTCCTCTCCGAGCCCGAAGGCGAGCCACCTCGTGGATAGAGCTCCCGTAAACTAAACCATTAAAAATCCCTCGGCTCATCACCGAAGGATTTTTGTTCTCATAGCTAACTGCTCGCTAGACTCAAGGCCTAGAGAATATGTCTCGCCAGAGTCACAATCTCTGGACGTTTGTCCGGGTCTCTACCGAAACCTTCGCCCGAACGAATCACCTCGCAACCCATTTTGGCATAAAAGTTGCGCGCCGGCGTATTATGCTTCAAGCAATCGAAAACGATATAGTGATAACCCTGACGGATCGCCTGACGTAGCATCGAGCAGAACAGCTTCTGGCCGACTCCAGCCTGACGCACATCTTCCCTGACGCAAAATGCCACACCCAGGATCGTATCCTTCGGCAAAGCCCTTTGCTACTTCACTAACGGCTGAATATACTCCTCGACCACGCGCCTGGAACGCTCATCATGCTCTGCCAGCTCGGAATAATCATAGTCCAGCCACATCCCCCGACTATTCAACGTCGCCAGTATTCCGATTATTTCGCCATTCATCCGTGCTACCCGGATGTTCTCATAATAAAAGATAAATCCACGCTCGAACATCAAGGGTTGCATCAGCGCCACAAACTCGTCCTTTTCCGGTCGCCAAAGTGGATAAATTTCCGAGTCAGTCCCCCAAAGCAGGTCGGACATCTGCATGAAATTGTCCGTTTTCCTAGCTATTCCATAGCTCACTCGGCCAAGTTTCATAATCCTATCCATCTCTTCCATGATTTCCCTCCTGAAATCAAAAATTGGCGCAGTTCTAGCTATCAAAAACTAAAAGTACGCCCCCATCCTTCCATTGTAGCACACTTTACCTAAAATGTCAATAGCGCGCTCAGTCCACCCCTGTTACGGCACCAAATATGGCTGCATCGTGCTATTGAATAAGTCAGCATAAGTCTGTAATAGAAACGTCTCGAGCCCAAAAAGTTTCAGCGTCTTAAACATTTCTGCCCGGAGCAGCTCGACCGATTCGTCTTCGCCAAGCTCAATCTCAATCTTCAAGAAAGTCCCAGCCAGCCCTTCGACCACGTCCATATAGAGATGCGTCTTCTCGTCCAGTTGCAAAGTCTGACGCTGACGACTCACCTCGGCGACTTTATTAAATCCCAGCTGATGCACAATCGCCGTCGTCGCCGTATAATCCCCCACTGCCGTCTCAAACACCCAATCCACGCCACTATCTTCGATATGACGCTTCAAGTACAAAGTATAATTCGCCGGCTGCGCCGTATCATGCACTTCGGTACGCAAAACCAAACGAGGATAATTCATCATCGGCTGGTAGTCTCTCGGCCAATAAATACGCTCGTGCTGCCAGACCGACGGCTGAAATTTCAGGCCAACCTTCTCGGTCTGCACCTCAAAATCCTCCCGACTTGGTAACTGACATTTTACTACCACCTTTTTCATAATCTCATTATAGCATAAATTCTTTGCACCCATCACACAAAATTTCCCAGACCACTAGGACAATTCAAAAAGCCCGGGATCTCTCCCAGGCTCTTAGTTTGCCTAAAGTACCGTGAAGGACATTAAAAGAGCACAACGCGATTTTTCAGAGTAAACTCATCATACCAGTGAATCGGTACTAAACCGTCGCCGAGGTCGACTATCCCTTTCGGCTTCGTCTGAAAATCGCTTTCGCCCGGGACAGCTTGGTCGCGTCGCACCTTGCCCATAAAAGCCGACAAAGCGCGCAGATGCGCCTCATCATAGTAAAAGATGAAATAGACTCTTTTAGTATTATTCGCCCCGACCGACAATCGCAGATAATGGTCCTCCCAATACGCTTTACAGCGCACGCTCGATGTCCCCCGTTCCATCATAATTTGATACATCTGCTCCAATTTTAGGTGATATTGTTTCGCGTCCTTCAGGAAAACATCCATCCATTTTGCGCTGGCTTGCATCTGTTTTTGCGTCTGCTGTTCCAGAGCTTCCCGAAACTCTTCCAGAAAACCATTATGAATGTTCAGCACCCAACAATCCTGGCCACTGCGCCTCTCGGCACTCTCGCTCGCTGGTATTTTTACTAAATATTCCACCAGTTGCTTTTGTGCTTCGGTATCATTCTGAAACTGCGCATTCACCCGTTCCATCTCCGCTATCGAAGCTCCGTCCATCAGCTCCAGACGTTTGATTCCCTGATACTCTTTCAGATATTTATCAGTCGTATCATATTCCGTAAAGACAAAAATCTCCGTCGCAGTCATCGGCGTCGTCAGGGTAATCTCCCATATTTCCGGATCGTTCTCGTTCTTTCCCGGTCTTACATCCAACCAGCCAAAAAGCATCTTGACAATCGGTGCTTTGAAATTGATACCCGTCGCCTCAGCTATCTTGCCATGCACGTCAAAATATGGCGCCAAGGGATCTTCATACTGCCAAAACGACGTCCATATCCAATGACAGGGCACCTTCACTCTAATCGGATGGTCACCAATCATTAAGCCAACAACCTCAACCATGTCTCCCCCGGCATGCTTCAGCTCACCTGCCGAGCATGAAAGCGATAACAGCAATTTCTCCATTTCTACCAATGTCATCAATCGCATTCCTGCTTTGTTCATTCATCATTCCCTCACTTTCTGTTAATTTGCTCTCGTTATTTAAAGCTCGCCTTCCCATTATGGCACAGCTCTTGCTCAAAGTCAAAAGTACACCATAATTATTATAGTCGCCACCTCGTAACTGCCCAATAATTTTAAACTTAATCTTTATATTATAACATATTCATTGTGCTTTTGCTTGCTTATCTCTCTCGCCTCTGCTAGAATAAGGAAAAGTTAACTCGGAGTTTATTCTGCATGAGAACCACTCATCTTCTCGGCATCTTGACGCTTTCGCTCGTCGGTTGCCTCGCGCTACCATCGACTACGCTCGCCACTAGCGTTAATTCTAATTCTAATAATATCCTAGTCTCGGCCGACGCCAAAGTCCCGACCAAGGCCGAACTGATCGCAGCCATTGCTAATCTCATGGCTATCGAAAATTTTGAAGCTTATAGCAAGCTCAGTCCGTCCCAACTCGCTCAGGCCACTCCTCTGGCGAAATATTATACTTATTATTTTAATTGCGTCGCTGTCGCTAGCCAGTTCGTCAATTCTTACGATTCAGCTTCTCCTCGCGAGCTCGCCACCGTCTATCGCTCGCTCCAAGACGCCGTCACTTCTTTCAATCTTATTTCCGGCCAAGCCAAACGCGAAGCTAGCAAAAATCAGTCTCAAAGTTCAATCCAGACTACGGTCAAAGCTCCAAGCGCTAATTCTACTTCACAAACCGGCACAGCCAAAGCTCAAACTCCAGCTAATTCTCAAAGTCATGTAAATTCTTCAAATAATACTAATCATGCAAATAATGCCAACTCTGGTTCTGCCAGCACTACAGTCAATGTCACCGTGCACGAAGCCGTCTCGAGCAAAGCCAGCACTTCTGCCCCCGAGGCTCCTGCCAACAATTTCCGGTCCGACGCCTCAGCCCAAAATTCAGCCTCGCCTGCAGCCGAAGTTACAACTCAGAACTCCGGCGCGACCGATCAAAACTCAACTGACACTAATTCACGCGCCGGCTCCTCGGACGCTCTCGCTTCAGCGGCTAATGCTGGCGACAATCCTGAAGTCCCAGCCACCGGCGACCTAAGTGACAAAACCAAAGTCCTGCCCACCCTCGGCCTGATCGCGATTGTCGCCAGCGCCCTTGCCGTCGCCACAGCCTCAGCCCTCATCCTCACCCGACACAACCGAACACATCGCCCAGGTCGCAGATAGAACCAAAGACCAGCCAGCCATTGCAAAGGAGACGTACTATTAAGGACGAAGTTATCTCGGAGCTAATGCTAGGAAGTGGTGCGAAGCGCAAGCGAACGGTATTATATATACCGAGAACGCGCATCGCAAGCCACTGACAACGCAGTAGCCCGAGAGAACGAGTCCT
The DNA here is from genome assembly GCA_964515845.1 of uncultured Candidatus Saccharibacteria bacterium. GTDB lineage: Bacteria > Patescibacteriota > Saccharimonadia > Saccharimonadales > Saccharimonadaceae > Nanosyncoccus. The sequence goes on from CAZEVF010000004.1 coordinate 13,695, forward strand.
AAATTGTTTCGCCCTGGCGCGCCCGATTAGCCCACTCATCTGCCAACTCATTTTCTTCGGTACCAACATGCCCACGCACCCATACTAACTTCACCGGGCATTCTTGATACAAACTATACAATTCCTGCACTAATTCTAGGTTTTTGATGGCACCATTTTTCTTCTTCCAGCCATTCCTCTGCCACGCCGGTGCCCATTTCTCTAGCACATTTTTCCAAAATTCCGAATCGGTATGAATCTCACATTCCTCGCCCTTTGCATATTTAATCGCAGCAATCAACGCCTTACCTTCCATCCGAATATTAGTCGAATCTGCCTCCTTGCCCAAACAAACCGGCTTGCCATTTTCTAGGACAGCAAATCCACCTGGCCCAGGATTCGGGCTCGCGCTACCGTCAGTCCACAAAATCTTCATTCATATCTCCTCCTCTTAATATACTACACTATCTAGCTCCAGGCAACGCTACCTTTTACTATTCCAGCATTTTAAGACGAAGCTAACCAAGATATAGTACAAAAACATCGGAAAGTGGACACGCTGTTAAGAACGAAGTTATCTGAGATGGGATACAAGACGAAGTCGAGCAACGAACCGAGCCGTACACCCCAGGACGACGCTATCTCGAGTCTAGTTAGGCTAGGACGAAGCTAACTGAGATGCAGTACAAGAAAGAGAGGAGCATCGCAAAGGAGACGTACTACATGGTACGTCTCCTGCGAAGTGGACTCTCTGACGAAGTAATGCGCTCAGGTAGCGAGTCCTACTCGATTACCTCGTCGACAATGCCGTATATTTTTGCCTCCTCAGCGCTCATCCAATTATCCCGATCCATATCCTTCTCTACCTGTTTCTCGCTCTTCCCCGTGTTCTCAGCCAAAATCTGGATCAACTTCTTCTTTACTATGATTCCCTCTTTTAAGGCGATTTCTTGATCTGTCACCTTTCCTTCAAAGCCCGAGCTCGGCTGGTGAATCATTACGCGCGAATTCGGCAGTAGGAATCGCTTACCTTTCGCCCCACAGCTCAGCAACATCGCCCCCATCGACGCCTGCAAGCCAATCCCAATCGTCTGCACATCCGGCGAAATATAATTCATCGTATCAATAATCGCCAGCCCAGCATAAACCGAGCCTCCAGGCGAATTGATATAAAGCTTAATATCGCGCTTTGGATCCTCATTCGCCAAAAACAGTAGCTGCGCCACCACCAAATTTGCCGTCTCTGGCGTCACTTGATCACCCATAAAAACAATACGTTCCTTCAGCAGTCGCGAATAGATATCGTAGGCACGCTCACCTCGATTCGTCTCCTCCACCACTGTCGGCACTAAATAATCTTTCATAATATCTCCTTTACTTTATTATATCTTATTCTACCACCGGTTCGATATTCGAATTCATTGCGTCATTTAATTCTCCCAGCATCAACTGCTGCTCGCGATACTTTTCAATCCGTTCATTATTCTCCATAATCTTTTGATTCAAAGCTCCTCTCTCGGCCTCAAGCGCCGTCTTTTTCGCCAATAATGCATTCCTCGCCTCGGCAAAATCTTCCTCGTTGGTAAAGCACCCAACTTGGTCAGCACAAACGTTAAACTCACCGATTTCCTTATCCAACGCCTCCACTCGCGCCAAATATTGCTCTTTATCCGTCTCAATTTCTCCTCGCACTTGCTCAATCATCTTCACTAATTCTTCCATCTCGAGCTTCAGCTCCAAGAACGGCGCCTCATATTCTTCATAAAACGCCACGATCTGCCGACGGTTCCGGAAATATCGTGCATAGTGCCGTTCCAAAGCTTCTGGCAGATCAGTCAACTTCGTCGCAGCGCGCGTATAGATTTCCTCAATTCGATCCTTGTCCTCGTACGCTTTCAGTTCCTCGTCAAACCAGGCCTGCTTCTCAGCATAAACTTGCTCTAGCAACTCCGTCACTTCACGCTGCTCGCGCTCGTCCAGACGCGCCCAGATCGCATGTAGTAGCTCATGCGCCATCGTCACTCTATTAGCTGCGACTAGACGCTCAGCCGTCACCTCGTAGACATAGATTTTCCCATCCACATAGCAGCCTAACAGCGAAATATCAGCATTATGGCTATTACAATGCGCATTGAAGCCATCAGCGCTCTCTACTACCGGACGCGTCGCCTTTAAAATATGCTTCCCAGAATTCGTCAGTTCTAAGGCATCGCTAATCTCTTGCACCTTCGCATCGGCCTCGTAGCCCAGCCCCAGCCAAAAATCCTGCACAGCCGGCTGCCTGACAGCCCAAATTATCGCTAGAGCTAGCATCGCCAGCCCCAGCCAATAATATTTCTGCCAGAACTTCCCGAAGGCCCGTTTTGTCGACTGTTCAGCTTCCATCTATTCGTGCACAACCTTCAAAGTCAGCTCCGGCTCAGCCTCGGCCGTCTTCGCCTTCTTTAATCCAATCGCAACGATATCGCCCGGCTCGACGTTCCCTGCAATAATCTCTTCAGCCACCAGATCTTCCAGCTTATTCTCCAACACTCGCCTCAGTGGTCGCGCGCCATTCTTCGGGTCATAGCCCGTCTCGATCAGATATGACTTCACTTCGTCCGAAACTTTAATCCCTAGCTTTTTCTCAGCCAAACGCTTACGCAATTCCTCGAGCAAATTGTCAAAAATCTTCTCCACATTCTCGCGCGTCAGTGGCCTAAAGACTAGAATCCCATCCAGACGATTAATCAGTTCCGGCTTCATCACTTTCTTCAACGCACGCATCGCTGCAACTTTGCTCGCCTCATATTCAGCGTTCAGCTCACGCTTTGCTTTCAGGCCTTTCGCTACGAATCCCAGCTCGCCTTCACGATACATCTCCTCGGCCCCCAGGTTCGACGTCAAAATCACCACGGTATTATTAAACTTCACCTTATTTCCCTGACCATCGGTCAGTACCCCATCTTCCAGAATCTGCAGTAACATATTAAATACATCCGGATGCGCTTTCTCAATCTCATCAAACAGCACTACGGCATACGGCCGGCGTCGCACCATCTCCGTCAGTTTGCCCCCGTCTTCATAGCCAACATAGCCAGCCGGCGCACCGACCAAACGCGAAACGTTATGTTTCTCGCCAAATTCGCTCATATCAATTTTAATCAGCGCATTCTCACCCCCAAACACTTCTCGTGCCACTACTCGCGCTAGCTCGGTCTTTCCTACACCAGTCGGTCCCATGAAGAGAAAGCTCCCAATCGGCCGGTTCGGATTTGCAATCCCACTGCGACCTCGACGAATCGCCCTCGCCACCGTCTGGATCGCTTCTTCCTGCCCCACTACCGACTTTTTCAGATGCCCCTCTAGATCTTTCAGCATCACCAGCTCCGAACCATGCACTTTCGAGACCGGAATCCCCGTCTTCAAGCTCACAGCCATTGCCAAATTATCTTCCGAAAGTACCGGCAACTGCTCGGCACCCTGCTTCTTCATCTCCTTCAGCTGTTTTTTCAGCTTCGCAGCCTCAGTCTTACAAAGCGCAGCAGCCTCAAAATCTTCCTTGTCAGCCATCTCCTGCATTTTATCTTCAGCGTCTTTCAGCTGCACTTTTAGCTTCTTATACTGTGAACCACCTTTCTTATCGGCATCCACCTTCGCAATCGCTGCTGCCTCATCAATCACATCGATCACCTTGTCCGGCATAAAGCGATCATTAATGTATCTTCCCGACATATTAATCGCAATTTCTAGCATCTCATCCGGAATCTCCACCCCGTGGTGTTTTTCATAGTGGCGCTTCACTCCCTTCAAAATCTTCAAAGTCACTTCATTACTCGGCTCTTCCACCATCACCGTCTGAAAACGCCGACTTAATGCCTTATCTTTCTCAATATTCTTTCGATATTCATCCAGCGTCGTCGCGCCGATTAACTGGAGCTGTCCTCGCGCTAGCGCTGGCTTCAAGATATTCGCTGCATCCATCGAGCCCTCTCCGGATCCAGCCCCCATCAGAAGGTGCAGTTCATCGATAAACAGAATCACATCCTCATTTTGAATCGCCTCGTCAATCACCCCTTTAATTCGCTCCTCGAACTCTCCCCGAAACTTCGTTCCAGCCACCATCGTCGAAAGATCCACCTGAAAAATCCTCTTACCAATCAACGCCCCCGGCACATCATTTTTCACAATTCTCTCAGCCAAACCCTCGACAATCGCCGTTTTGCCTACACCGGCCTCACCAATCAGCACTGGATTCGACTTCGTCCGGCGACTCAGCACGGTCACCACGCGTTCAATCTCACGCTCGCGCCCAATCACAGCGTCCAGCTTATCGTCTTTTGCTAGCTCAGTTAGATCCTGCCCAAAACGCGACAACCATTTCAACTTCGCCCGGTGATATTCTTGCTTCATTTTCTCATTCTGCTCACGACGCATCTGGGTATCCATCTCCACCTCCAGCTCGCCCAGCAATTCATCATCTTCCACCCCCAATTTTCTCAGCAATACCGACCCACGCGAATTTGGCTGACACATCAACGCGTAAAGCAAATATTCCGTACCGATCACCCCTGTACCTTTTTCATTTGCATAGTGGCTCGCCATCCGAATCGTCAAGACAGCAGCCTCCGACAGCGACATCATCGCCATCGCCGAATCACCCTTCACCTCAGCAGCCTCCTGGCCGAGAGCCTTCTCAGCCTCGCCCAGCTCCACCCCATGCCGATTGAGAATCCTCGCCCCCATCGACGCATCCTGCGCCAAAATCCCCAGCAGAATATGCTCAGTCCCCATGTAGCCGTTATTATACTTCTTGCTAAAGAGATCCGCCTTCTGCAAAGCAAAGCGCGCGTCTTCCGACAGCTGGTTCATCATTTCACTAAAATCACTATCCATTTTTACCTCAGGCCTGAAAATTGTTATATTTATTAGTATATCAGACTCTACCTCTATTTTACCAAATTAGCACTCATTTGTAAAGAGTGCTAAAATGTCAATACTATGGAGAAAGGAGCTCTTTATACCCGATTAATCACCGGAATCACAATCGGTGTATGCCCCGTCGCATCAAACAGAATATGTGTTACATCCTCTTTGATCTCTTCTTTAAACGCTTTCATGTCGTCGCCCTGCAGTTTCTCTGTCCTCACCCGGAGATAATGCCGAATCTTCGCCACCAGCTCCTCCGAGTTATCAAGATAGATAAACGCACGCGAAACGATATCCGGCGTCTTCACCAGCCGATTTGTCTTCTTACTCAACGTCAGAACGATAATGAAGATCCCCTCGCGCGAAATGTGGATTCGATCCTTCACCACAGCCTCATGCACCGGCTTGTCAGCGTCATCAAACAGCTTATTCCCCACCGGAATCCGGCCATTTTTCCGAATTGTTTGGTCCGGCATCAGCTCAATCACGTCACCATCATCCGTCACCAAAATCCGATCCTTATCAATCCCAATCACATTCTCAGCCATCTCGGCGTTATGCTCCAACATATAGAACTCACCGTGATACGGCACATAATTCTTCGGCCTCGTACGTTCCACGAAATCTACATGGTCCTCATAGTAAGCGTGCCCCGAAAGGTGCAACGGCCCAAGGTTCGTAATGTGTGTCTTGCCATTCTGCATCACTTGCGCCCCCTCGCGCAGCAAACCATCCACCACCCCCACCACATGTGGCTCGTTCCCCGGAATCGGGTTCGACGAGAAGACAATCACATCGCTCGGCTTAATCTTAATATATTTATGCGCGCCCGTCACCATCCGGTTCAGCACAGCATTCATCTCACCCTGCGACCCCGTACAGACCACTGTCACCTTCTCGTCCGGCAGCTTCACGATATCCTCCATCTTCATGATGGTATCCTTCGGAATCTTAATCACGTTACTACGCAGCGCCACCTCGACGTTATTAATCATCGAAAACCCAGCGAACGCCACCTTGCGCCCACGCTTCGCAGCCTCGTGCAAGATCAACTCAATTCGCTTAATCTGGCTCGAAAAACAGCTTACAATCACGCGCCCATTCGCATAGTGATCCATCACTCGCCCGATATTCTCCCCCACGTCATATTCCGAATGCGGATGCCGACCAGGACTGTCAATATTCGTGCTCTCGTTCAGCATCAGGGTAATTCCCTCTTTCTTCACGATCTCATCGATTCGCTCGTAATCCGTCTGCACCCCTAGAGGATTCGCCTCATGTCGCCAGTCGCCCGAGAAGTAAATCGAGCCATTCGGCGTGCGCACGACAATCGCCACATTGCCCGGAATCGAGTGCAGCGTATGAATCATCTCGATACTGAGATGCTCGCTCACCTTGATAATCTCGTGCTTAAACGGATCCACAGCCTGATAATTCAGCTCCGGCACATCAGCCAGCTCCGACATCTGCTTCTCGATCATCCCAATCGTAAACTGCGTTCCATAGATTGGCGTCAAAGAGTTAAACTTCGGCAAAAGATGCCGACACGCCCCAATATGGTCCAGATGCGCATGCGTAAAGCAAATCGCCTTCACCTTGTCCTTATTATCCTCTAAATACTGAATGTCCGGCACAAGGTAATTCACACCTGGATAATCCGTCCCAGCAAACAGCGTCCCCATATCAATCACAATCATCTCACTCTTATACTCGACGATTGTCATATTCTTACCAATCCCAAACTCCCCGACTCCACCCATCGGGATTACGCGCACAGCCTCTGGGTCGGGACGCGCAGCCTTCAGCTGCGCAGCCGTCACCTGCTGACCCTTATAGCCATTATAACGACTCTTATTCACCGGAATCCCAATAATATGCTGCGTCGCCTGCATATTCACGTCCTGCGACAACATGCGCTGGTGATGCACCATCTCCCCCTTGCGCACCGAAACTCCCAACCCGGCCTTCTTGCTAGCGCTTGATTGCGCTTGAGAGGCCGTTTTCTGCCCTTCTCGCGCGTTTTTCGCGCTGCTGGCTCTACCAGAGCCCTTTTTACTTAAGCTAGCCTGAGAAGCCTTCTCCGTGCGTCCTGTGGCTTTTTGGCCTTTTTTGGCGCTTCCTCGGCCACTCTGGTCAGCCGTTTTTGTGCTTTTTGTAGCTTTTTCGCCCCTTGTCGCGCTCTTTCGCACCAAAGCCTCATCTTTGCCCCCCTCAGCAAAATTAGCGTTAAAATTACGCTTTTGAGCCTCTTCAAACTGTTTTTTGATGTCTGGCAAGCGCTCATCACGCATCTTCATCAGGCGCGCACGACGCTCACTCTCTTGCTTATTCATCATTTTCCTTTTCCGTTAATTTATCCCCCTAAAGTCGATCTAGATACCCCTATTATATCAAACTCCCCGAAAATTACAAGTCCCTACCTACCCCTGTTCTATTGACAAACAATTAGCCATATGGTAGTATAAGATTATCGCACATTAATAGAAAGGAGGGGTTGTTATGAAAAACACCCAAAATATTTCAGTTACAGACGTCGCAGAAGAAGATATTACCGGCAAAACACCCAAGAAAACCCACGAGGCCGAACATATGGTCGATTATACCATTATCCTACTGCTTGGTCTAACCAGTATGGTTCTTACTTATGGAGTAAGTGTTTTCTTGCTTATATCATCAGGTATTACAACCTATGCCGAGCTCGACGATGGCGTCTTAAATGATTTAGAAATCGGCTTTTTATTCGTCGAGGTAGCATTTGGTCTACTCCTGTTTCGACTTATTGCATTCCTCATTGCTTGCGTAACAGGTCGCGAATCTCCACTTTATAATCACGAGAATAAGCTGTCACGTTACGCTAAGTATTACCTCTTCACCGACCAAATATCCACCGACGAGTATACCGGAAGCCACTCTAAGAATTGGTTGTCAATCAACGACGATGGCTTTATAATCGGCATGATTATAACTAAGGCAAATTTGGTTTCAGCGATCTATTACATGAAAAATGAGCGCGCCGTCTATTGCCGTTTTCCTTACATCTTGCACTTACCCGACAACGAATTAGTCTGCGTACGCCCAATGATTTCATTGTCTTTCGCCAGACACCTTCGTCGTGAGCTAAAAAAGCGAAACAATCCAAACGAATCAGTCATTTTGCTCTACCATATCCCCAATAAAAAATCGGACCAATACAGTTTCCTGCCTGTCCAGAACTTCCTCTATATTACTAAAGCTGAGTAAGGTTCCTAATGTTTTATCAACTTTCCTTTCACGCTTAAACCCCGGCGCTTAGCCGGGGTTTACTCTTATCATTTTACTTTTGAATAACTTTAGGTCATTACAGCATCAGCCTCAAGCCCTCATGCAGGCCAGCAGCGCATTCGTCGCCTGTTTCATCACGGGCATCACGGTGGTATTCTTCAGCGCCACATAATATTCCAGACAAGTCACCACCTTCTGGAGAACACGTCTCTCCATCGAATCCACCTCCAGCAGATTGACTTCCTGCTGCAAAATACAGAGGTCGCCTTCACAGGCCACCTGCATCATCAGCTTCGACATCCCGTCAATACGCTGTCGTCCAGAGTTGATAATGCGTCTGGAACTCATGCCAAGCTGCCAGCACCGACCTGATCCTTTCGCCACCGCCGAGCTGAGCGATTTTAATCGCATAACTCGCCAACTCGCTCCAAATCAAGTCCATTGCTGTAGCTCGCGCCTCAACTGCTGCTTCGTTCTTAACTTCACTCATTTCTTTCTCCTTTCTTGCGATTTTCCATCGCACCCCCGAGAGGGATTGGTCGGGAAGGTAACCTCCACGTCGACCAAAACGAGTTATAAGCCACTCAAAAGACTAGGGTTCGCACCCTCTACCTCTATCATAGCACAGATACTAAAATCTGTCAAGCAGCTTGCGAAACTCTTCGTCGTTTTTCGCGCTAAATGTCACACTACGCCCACGCACTTTCACCTCAGCCTCATATTTCTTGCACAACTTCGCCTCTTCCTTGACAAAAGTGTTTGCTTTCACGGCATTAGTGGAGCTCTTCTTCTTATGCTCAGCAATATATCGCTCCACACGCCTCGCCGACCAACCTTCTTCAATCATCTTCGGTAAGATTTCATGAATCATCTCCGGCTCCTGGGAAATCAAAGGTCGCATCGGCCCCTCCATCAGATTATGCTCCTGCATCGCCTTCTTCGCTTCTTCCGGCAGCTTCAATAGTCTCATGGTATTCACGACGCTATTCGCGCTCTTCCCTACGCGCTGACCAATTTCCTCGTTGCTCAAGTTAAACTGGGTCTTCAGTTTTGCATAGGCCGTCGCAAGCTCAATCGGGTTCAAATCCTCGCGTTGCGCGTTTTCAACGATCGCCATCTCCAACCGACTCTGGTCGTTCAGTGTCCGGACGATGACCGGCACTTTCTCCAGCCCCACTAGCTTCGACGCTCGCCACCGACGCTCGCCAGCCACAATCTGATATTGCTTCCCCTTCTTCACTACTACGATCGGCTGCAAGACGCCATGCTCCTTAATCGACGCGCCCAACTCCTCGATGCTCGCTTTGGTGAAATTCTTCCTCGGCTGCTCTTCATCACGTACGATGTCGTCGACCGAGACCTCTAGCAGTTTACTCATGCTCTCGTCTTCTTCGCGCGTCGGGTCGAACTCTTCCTCGACTAAATTCGTCGGAATCAAGCTCTCAAATCCCCGTCCAAGCCCCATACTTCTCTTCGCTACCATTATGCTCCCGTCCTTTCTTCTACCTCACGCGCAAAATCCTTATACGCCTTTGCCCCTTTACTAAACTTATCATACGCCCCCACCGGCACCCCATGGCTCGGCGCTTCGGCCACACGCACATTGCGTGGAATACTCGTCTTAAAGACCTTTTCCTTAAAATATTTCTTCGCCTCGGCCAGCACTTCAGCACTCAGCCCCGTACGCTTATCGTACATCGTCGCCAGCACACCGAGCAGCTTCAAGTCCGGATTCATCGCCTTCTTTACCGTCGCCATGCTCTCGAGCACCTGCGCCATTCCTTCGAGCGCATAAAATTCCGTCTGCACTGGCAAAATCAAATAATCAGCAGCAATCATCCCGTTCACCGTCAAGAGCGACAGGCTCGGAGGCGAATCAATAATCACGAAATCATAATCCTGGCGCACGCTATCAATCGCCTTCTTCAGTACGCCAAACTTCCCCTTCATACTCGCCATCTCGACTTCGGCATTCGCCAGCTGAGGCGTTGTCGGCGCCAAATCAAAATTCTTAAACGCTGTCTGCTGAATAATATCACTAAAATTCACCACCCCCAGCATCACTTCCGTCATACTGGCGTCCAGGCTCATCTTGTCCAAGCCTAACCCTGACGAAGCATTCCCCTGAGGGTCAATATCCACCAGTAGTACTCGATATCTATCCTTGGCCAGAAAATACGCCAAATTCACCGAGGTCGTTGTTTTACCTACGCCACCCTTTTGGTTCGTAATACAAATCACCTTCGCCATAACTATTACCATTATAGCATAGGTCTAGCGCAAATAGTAAACATCACTCATCACAATTCGTTTCGTCCATTCCACCTTCTCTAGCCCAGTTGCCTTCTCGACGGCCTCCAGTACTTCGTCCTTATCCTGATCATCATTGACAAACAAAATCAATCCTCGTCCAAGATCCTCCTTCGCCAGGATCCGGCGAATCTCAGCCTCATTCGCGCCGATATCTTTCGCTAAATACGAGCGTTTCAGCTCACGCACTAGCAAAATATCATTCAAAAATCCCCAATCATTCCCCGTTTTAAAAATATACAGCATCGGCACATCTTGCAAAGCTTTAAACTCGTCAATCAATCCAGCTCGCTCCAAATAGACGGCGTCCGGCTCCAGTTTCGCCCCTACCGGCATCACCACGCCAAAAATCGCTATGATTCCAACCATCAAGATATTCCCCACTTTTTTTCCTTGAATCGCCTCGATCAACACCCACACACCGTACATCACCATCACAATCATCCAGCCAGCCACCGGCGCGATGTAACGCAAAGTCGCAAACGGCGACACTGCTGCCACAATTAATAGATAAAACACCGTCGGCACTGCCAGTAGCGCCCATCTCAACCCTTGACGCTCGCTCACCTCGACCGACTTTCGTCTCACTAGCACATACGCCCCGAGCAGCAGTAGTCCTAGTACGATTACGAACAATAGTTTATTAAACACCCAATCATTCAACACACTAGCATAATTCCACAGATTTTCTAGTAGCTTCACCGGCTGCAATAAGGTCGCCATCACTCCTTCCCCTCGATAGCCAAAAAACATATGCGAAATCGCAAATGGCCAAATCAGGAGCGAAACCAAACCCGACCCCACCACGGTCGCAAAGTAACCTCGCCATTCTTGCCAGCGTCGCTGCCTTATATAATATATAATCATGAACCCAAACAGTGCCACAACGTAAAACCAATAATAATATTGCGTCAATGCTCCGAGCAGCTGCACTACACCAATTTCTACTAATAGCTTCAGCTTTGCCGTCTTCGCCTCCAGCAACTTCAGGTATAGATAGGTTGTTACTGACACTATCAACGTCAGTAACATGTACATCCGGATGTACACTACCGTACCCACCATCGCAAACGACAGCGCCACTACTCCCGTCAAGACCAGCGCTCGCACCTTCTCTTGGTTATTCCTACCCCTCTTGCTCGTCTCCACCAGCTTCCGAATCACCAAATACATTACAATCGTATTCACCCCGGCAATCAGCATATTCAGTATAATTCCCGTCCACTTCGAGAATTGCCCCGGCGTCAGCTCCATTCCTAGTCTTAAAAGGAAATAGAATAGTGGTGGATGTACATCGTCACGCTGATTTTGATAAACCGGTCGGAAGTCTCCTCTCTCCCCGTCCTCCACTGTCAGATAGCGATCATAATACGCCCCGTCATGCCAAGTGTCATAGAAGTTCTCCGTCTCATAAATTTGCACAATCTCATGGTTCGCCAGTCCATAAGAATAAACCTCATCCATGTGAAAATAAGCCTTGCTCGCGCCAGCTAGCGCATAAACCACCGTCTGCACGACAATTATCAACCCTAGCCAAAACGCCGTACTTTTAGCTAATTTTGACCACCAATATCTCAGCTTATCTTTCATCTAGTTTAATTGTACCACGTTTTTCTTGGTAAAATACCTCACCACGCGCTTCAACCCTATCAACATCGGCCAAGCCAAAATTCCAAACCCGACCAGCAGCAAAACTGCCGTCCAGCCCAGTTGCCCAGTAATGCCGAATAGTGGCCTTAGGAAAGAAATACTCAGCCCCAGCCCAATCGCCGACAGCCACCAAATAAAACGCTTCTCCCAATCCATCGGTCGGCTAATGTCGAATAGCACCATCAGCCCAATCATCGCCATCAAAATTGTCGCCACTGTCGCCAGCTCTTTCCCATCGACCCCCAGCCATTCGCCGACAAACATCATTATCACGATCAAAACCATGTCAGTCACCCCACCCGGGAACGCGCGCGCAATAATATTTTTCGCAAAGTTCCCCCGAATCAAAGCCGTATTTGGCACTTGCGACAAGAGAAACGCCGGCAACCCAATCGTAAACATGCTCACCAGCGAGACTTGCGATGGCGTCAGTGGATAAGTCATCCCAAAGATAATCGTCAGCAGCGCAGTCAAGAACGAAAAGATATTTTTCACCAAGAACAAGCTTCCCGAACGCTCCAAGTTATTCACCACCTTGCGCCCTTCATGCACCACATCCGGCATCTTCGCAAAATCCGAATCCAACAGCACCAACTGCGCTGCTTGCACAGCTGCTTCGCTCCCCGACGCCATCGCGATCGAACAATCAGCATCCTTCAGTGCCAAGACATCATTCACACCATCCCCAGTCATCGCCACGGTGCGCCCGACAGCCTTCAAGGCCTGGACAAACTTGCGCTTTTGCTCGGGCGTCACTCGCCCAAATACCGTATACTTCATCACGGCTTCTTGAATCTCTTTCTTCGTCTTCAATTTCGTCGCATCAATATATTTCCCCTCGACCTTAATCCCAGCCTGTTCAGCCACTTTCGCCACCGTCACCGGATTGTCCCCAGAAATTACCTTGATCTCCACTCCCTGCTCATAGAAATACCGAAACGTCTCGGCTGCATTCTCACGGATCGGATTCGCGAGCAGTACCAAGGCATCGGCCTCCACCTTACCCTTTAGCGCCTTCCCATCCAGCTCGCCGTCATACCTACCAAACACCAAAACTCGATAGCCCTCCTCACTATATTTCTCCACCTCGGCCTCATATTTCCCATATTCCTTCCCTAGCACAAACTCCGGCGCACCCAGGACCAATGTCTCCTGCTCAAACTCCACCGCACTATATTTATAACGCGAAGAGAACCCCACTACTTTTTTCACTTCGCCGAGTTCCTCCGTGACTTTTAGCTTCCGGTATTTATCGACTTCTAAGCCTTCTTTCAGTGCTACCATCGTCGCATTATCAGCCTCTTGCACCATCGCAAAGTTCCACAGCAATTCCTGATCATTCCTCAACTCACCTCTTGCTACCGAGCTCGACAAATGCGCTACACCCTCCTCACCAGGCTTAACTGCTTCTCCCTCCAAACTTTTACCGTGACCCTTATCAAAACTGATCACATCCACCAGCCTCATCTTCTCTTCCGTAATCGTGCCGGTCTTATCGACACAGAGCGTATCGACGCGCGCCAAAATCTCAATCGATTTCATATCGTGCAGCAGCACTTGACGCTGCGCCATTTTCATCGCACTCACTACCAGCGTCACGCTCGCCAAGAGAAACAGCCCCTCTGGGATCATCCCGATCACAGCCGCCACCATCGCCTGCACGCTCACCTGCATCCCATGCCCCTCCCCGAAAAACTGCTGGCAAAACAGCACTATCCCAATCGGAATAATCGCCACCCCTGCCACTTTCACGATCTTATTCAGCGAACGAATAATCTCCGACTGCTCCCCCTGCTTCATCGCCTTCGCCTCAAGAATCAGTTTCGAGGCATACGACTCGTCGCCCACCTTCTCCAGCCGGGCATAGCATTTTCCCGAAACCACAAAACTCCCCGACATCAAGGTCGCCCCCGGCTCTTTCTTCACTTCGTCAGCCTCGCCCGTTAGCAAAGCCTCATTCACCATCACCTGCCCCTGAATCACGCGCGCATCGGCCGGAATCTGATTCCCAGCCTCCAGCCTCACCACGTCGTCTTTTACCAACTCATGCACTGACACCTCACGCTCTTCCCCGTCGCGCAGCGTCCAAACCCGAGGAATATTCATCAAGTTCAGCTTATCCAGAACCTGCTTCGCCCTCAGCTCCTGCACAATCCCAATCAGCGTATTCGCGATAATAATCGGCAAGAAGGTCAAATCCCGGTACGAATGCACCAGTATCAAAAGAATCGCAATAATCAAGAAAATCAGGTTAAAATAAGTGAACAAATTCGAAGCAATAATCTGCCCCACCGACTTCGACGGCGCCTTCACCTCACGGTTGTCCAGCCCCATCTCCCGACGGTTTTCTACCTGAACCCTCGTCAGCCCTTTTAGCTCATCTTTTTCTTGCCGTTTCATTCTCTTTCCAGTATAGCATACTCATTCTTTTTTCTCCTCTGTATCGGCTATTTTGTCATCTTTTTGTCATTTACATCAAAAAAGCGCCCCTTTTCCAAGCGACGCTTTCCTAAATTATTTAATACTCTTAATCTTAATCATCGAGTACTTCTGGCGATGTCCAGTCTCCTTGTGGACACGCTTCTTCGAATGATAACGAATCACTCGAATCTTCTCGCCAGCTACTTTTTCCTCCACTACTTCAGCCAAAACCTTCACACCTTTGACTTCTGGAGCACCAACGGTCACTTTATCGCCGTCGATCACAAGCAAAGCACCAGTTTCGAGCTCTTTGGTTCCTGCCGGGAGGAGGTCCACCCGTAGGGTCTCTTGCTCTTCGACGAGGTATTGCTTACCACCGATGAGCACAACTGCTTTCTTCATCTTATTCCCTTAAAATAAAATTAATATCTCTGCCATTATAGCAAATCTTTCCCCCTAAGTCAACTGGGTTTCCAGCCTAATCCCTCCGTTTGCCGGAAATTAGCTCGTCAAAACCAAGACCTCCAGGAGGCTATGCTTCTATCATAGCACACCCGGAGCAAAATGTCAATGGTTATTTCTTCCTACCCTTGCCCTTAGCTCGACTCGTCGCATGCTTCACGTCTCGGCTCATCTTGAACCAGTAAATTCCACCGGCAGCCACAGCCAAGATAATCACCGTCGCCACGATAATCTCCATCGGACCAGTCGTCGGCAACTCCTCTGGCGTTGTTGTCGGTTTTTCCTCTGCTGGTGGATTATCATCCGGGAATTTATCGTCTGGCACCGGTGGTTCCGGCTCTACTGGATTATCCGGATCAATCGCCTTGGTCTCAATCGTATATACAATCTGGCCTGAATAACGATCACACCCGAGGATCAAGCCATTCAATTCGTTCAGACCAATAAATGTACCCTTATCAGTAAAGATATTTGTCGACAAGGTCTGCCCATTCACACCCCAGCCATTATAAATCTTTGCCGTACCATTGACATAATGCAAAGTCATTGCTTCGGTCGCCGTAATATACGCCTCATCCCAGACGGCTTCTGGCTCAGTGGTAGACGAAGAAATACGCCCAAATACCGTGCCTCGCTCGCCTTTTTCTAGTTTCGTCGGAAACATGGTCGCCAGACGTGTTTCCCTAGCGACACCTACAAAACCATGCGCCTGGTCGTTAAATGTCTCCGAAGCATCATTATGATAATAGATATAAACTTCGTATTTTTTGCCCGGTTCGACTTTGATTTCACTACTATAAGTTCTGCCAGAATCCTTCTCTTCAATACGCACGAAATCTCGCTCATCACCCACAGCAGCGTTATCAGTAATCGAGTTAAACGTCGCCTTATGAGCCGGATTTTCCATTGTGTATAGTGGGCGTTCCGGCCCCCAAGCCAGAACCGACTGCCCCATCGTCAAAGATAGTGCTGCTGCTCCGAGCGTTACTGTTTTTAGAATTTTTGTTTTCATTTTGTCTCCTTTTTACTTAATTAACTACCTGTAGTTCCCGTTGTACTACCCGTACCTGCTGTGCCGGTCGTGTCGGCTGTGCCCGTCGTTGAGCTTATACTAGCCGTGGAGCTCGTGCCATCCGTCCCTTCCGTTCCAGTCCCAGTATTCGCATTGTTCTGGTTAGCTAAAGGATCACCTGTCTGCACAAAGCTCGAACTATCAGTGCTCTCTGTATTAGTATCAGCACTCTCAGCACTACCACCTTCCGTACCATCCGATTCTAGCACTTCCTTAGCCGAGTCCAACAAGCCTTGCGCAAAGTTTACTAGAGCCCCACCATCACTCTTTTGCAGTGTCTCAACTACTTTGTTCAGTTCTTCATCAGTAAATTTACCGGCCTCGTCTGGCAATTCAGCTGCATTAGCATCAACCTGCTGTTTATCTAGCTGAGCGCTTTCGGAAGTCGCAGTACTCTTTACTTCGGTAGATTGGTTAGCAGTCATATCTTTACTGGCAGTTTTTTCGGTCAAATTTTCCGTCTTAGTCTGACCAACTTTATCAGCATTCTCGTTGCGATTTTCAACTAGATCGACCATTTGATTCAATATTGCAGCACTCTTCTGATCCACTTGCTCACCTCCTGGTTGTTCTCCCTCCGGTTGCTCACCTTCAGGAGTCTCACCTTCGCCCTCAGGCTTTTCACCTTCACCCTCCGGAGTTTCACCCTTCGGCTGCTCACCTTCAGGTTGTTTCCCCTCGCTTTCTGGCGCTCCCACTTCTGCTTGTTCTGTCTCTTCGTTTTGCTCTTCTGCTTGCTCGGTATAGACGACTGTTTGCGTCTTAGTCTCACCCTGCTTATCAGTATAGGTATAAGTTATCACCTCTGGCGTACCATCCGTCGATTCGCTAATCGTCAGTTTCTGCGCCTTATGCACATCTGCCTGGAAGCCACAGCCGGCCTTATATTCAGCCACTTCTGAATAGCCACCAGAGCCATCGCCCGACGCTCCAGCTCCATCCTTATAATAAATCGTCACTCGGATATGTATCGCTCCGTCATGGTCGCGATGGCGCTCTACCTTCAGCTGGTTCGTCTCTGGCGTACGCGCACCTTCTCCCGTATTGGCATTGTAAAATGTATCGTGATTCCCTTCACCGTCATAGAACTCAAAAGTCGTGTTAGGATTGCTAAACGCCAACTTCAGCGCCCCGAAAAGACGCGACTGCAAAGCCCCACCACCTTCAGCGTTCAATAAATTATCTAGCGCAAAGGCACGCTGTGCCACATCATCATTCTGTACAATCTTCTCATCCACGCCACAAGCGCGTAGCAGCGTTGGGAAGTTCGCAATCGATGACACTAGGGCCTCTGGATTATTGCGACACATATTTAGCATCGCACTGCGTGTCTCTTGATTGCGTACACTCTCGTCCAAATCGCACAAATAGTCATAATTATAGCCGAAAGCATTGACACTACTCTTATTTTCAACGTCATCCGTCTCAGAATAATTACTACGCACGCCAAATTCATTAATCTGGCTGCCTTCCAGTTCCATGAAACCTTCGAACCCAGCATCACCATAAGCTTGCAAAGCCTCAAGTGACACCGTTTCTAAGTCTAGAGCCGAAGCTTCATCATTCAGCAGGTCGAAGAAAACCTGATCCTCATTGCCAGCCCCATCCTTCGCCACGTTCAACACGCCAGCCGTCAAAGCCACGGCTCTATTACCCAAATCTTCAAGATCAACCGTGTCAGTGATTGCTTGGGTTTGCTGATTTGGTATTGACGTCCTCTGAGCACTACTCACTGCGCAGCCCGTCAGTAAGAGCATCATCCCGGTAAGCACTACGCCTCGCATCATGTACTTCCGAAAACCAGACTTACCCTTCGCCTTATCGACCAGCTCGTCATTCAGCCTCTCGCGCTCGCCCGGCTCCATCCAGCTGCCTTCGCGTCGCTCAGCATTATACGCCTCGAGCTTTGCAAAATATTCCGGATCAATCTTCCAAGTTCTCTTAGTATCTAGGCGTTCAGCTTTGCGCTCAGCCCGTTTTGCCACCTTCTCAGCGCGTCGCTCTTTCCAAGACTTCTTGCGATGTTGCTCATTCCATTCATCCTCGCCAGCCTCCTTCCAGCTACCCGGGCGACGCTCAGCATCATACTGTTCCAAACGATTATAATAATCCTGATCGAGCTTCCAGTTCCCCTGCTCCTCAGCCTGCGCCTCCTGCTCTTTCGTTTCGAGCTGCTCGAGCATTTTCTTCACTTTCTCAGCCATTTTTTCATCGCCAGCCTGCTCGAAAGCAGCAGCCACACGCTCGAACGCACCAGCTCGCACCTGCGCCTCCGTCCGATCGCTCGGCGAATTCAAGTCCAAAGTCCCGTCAGCTGCCCTCGGCTCACGCTCAACCGGCGCCGGCTCCTTTTCAGGCTCTTTCTTACTCTCGACCGGCCTCTCATCCCTGTGATCATACTGATTAATCTTCTGGATAAACTCCTGACGCACTTGGTCGAGCGCCACATACTCACCTTGCAAAATCTCCAGTGCACGCCTCACCTGCGTCATTTCGCGCTGGTGTGCTTCATCGTCCACCTCAATACCCTCTAGGCGCTCATATTCCTTCTCGAGGAACTTACCTTCGCTGGCCAGCTCTTTCATGCGCTCAATCAGCTTCTTCCCCTGCAAAATCTCAGCCACCTCACGCGTCGCTTGGCTTTCTTCCTCAGCCTGCTCACCACGCGCCTTCAAAATACTTTCAGCCAGCTCCACCACTTCCGGATCGATTATTTCCACGCCCGAATCAATCTTGTCCAGCCATTCGCGCATGGTCTTCGGGCTATATTTCGGCTCTCCACCTTCACCAAACGCCCAAGGAATATGCCCCTTCAAAAGTTCAGTTTCGGTCTCAGTCAGTTCATCTTCCCCCTCTTTACCCTTTGGCTGTTCAGTCTCTGGTTGCGCTGCACCTTTCCCTTGAGCATTGCGCATCGCCTCTAGCGCATACATATAATCTTCGAGAGCAGCTTTACGCTCCTGCACACGCATAATACGCTGCACGAAGTCTCCACTACTTTCGCCTTCAAAGGGTCCTAGATAATCCAAAAGCTCCGACAGCTCTTCATCCGACAATTTCTGTAGCTCCGTGCCAGTTTCAGCTTCAGCCTCAGCTCGTCTCGCTTCTTCCAATTTACGCACATCTTCCATCGAAGTCGCTGCCGTCGCTTCTGCAGCTGCCTTCCTCTCCATTATCCTACGCAATGACTCAGCCTGATCACCTAGCTCACCACGCCTTTCCCCCTGCGCTCCTGAAACTTCCCCTGCCATTTATTCCTCCTCTTCCCAGTTAGTTGCCATAAAACCTTCCCGGAAGGCTTTCATCACGTCTAAAGTCACTTCTTCGGCCGGCACGCCCGTTCCTTGCCAAAACTCATGTATCTCGTCTTCACTCGCACCGTTATCTAATAACTGTTCCAAAGTCATCGCCTGCTCATCACTCAGTCTCGAAATCAACGCCCGATCAATCTGTTGTTCAATCTGCCCTCTTAGCTCTTCCACGGCCCGGTTCGTCTCTTCCGGTCCCAAATCCAAACCCTTATCGGCCATCAACTGCCGAATAAACGCATTCAGTACTTTTACTTCAGTTAGTTTTATTTTTGGCATTGTTATACCTTTCTACATGACTTTACTTTAAATTACCACAAGCATCTTCAGGCGTCAACCTCTACTCCTTCATACCATCTACGCCGTCTCCAGCCTTTCCACTGGCTTAGCCTTTTCCTGCGACACTGAGCCAAACATCCCCAAGCGTTGCTGCAACTCCCGAATCGCCGGCCGAATCAACCTCAGTTCATCATAAGCTTTACTCTTAGCCAGCTCGCCATCAAACACTGTTTCTTCATCTTGCTTCTGCTTCTCTTGCAATGCTTCCAGAGCTTTCGTCCAATCTTCTTGCGTCTCCAGGTCACCAATCACCCGATTCAGGCGCAACTTCTCCAGACAAAATCCACCAGCAAAATTATTCTCCGAATATTTATCCACTCCAGTATCAGGAGCCTTACCGATCTTTTGACGCACTCTTATGGCCAGCATCGCTTCTTTCAGCGCATCCACTGTCTCGGCCCAACGCTGTTTCACTTCGCCATCTTCCTGCATCCACAGCCTCTGTTCCAAAGTCCGTAACGTTGCATTATAATCATCCAGACTCAGCTTGCCACTACGCATTCTCTCGTTAATAATGCGATAGCTATCTTTCAACGCCTCTAGCTGATCATTCTCAGTCTCATTGACCTCAGCTTCTTCTTGCGACGGCTCGGCGATCTCATCAGCTGCTTTCTCAATCTCGTCAAACATGTCTTTAATCGGTCGCACGCGCATCTCCGGAGGCTTGCGCCACTTTTGCAGAAGTGCGTCAGCCTTCAGCTGGCGATCACGCTTCGGCCCCTGGCTAGCATAATTTTTAATTCGCTCCATGTAATCATCCGGCTTCTCGCCGTCATAGCGCAAATGCTGCTCCGACAGCCTCGATAAATCCAAGGTTCCCGGCTTCCTCGGCTCAGCAGCCAAGGCCCAAAGAATGCGCTCATCCTCCGACGGCCGGGCTTTCAATAAATCATCCTGGCGATCGGCATTCAGACCATAAAAACACTCAAAACTCGCATTCATACTCCTCACCACGTCGCGCATTATTACCTCATCCGAATCATTCGCCCCTGGCGCCTGTGGGCTACTCGCGCGTAGCGCTATCTCCGAAGCATAGCGTGACAAAGTCGACGTCATCGCCATCCTCAGCCGGTTTTGTATCTCACTCGAGCGCGTATCGACCGAATCCTGCCAGCCCTGTTCTAGGTCCATCCATAGCTGATTCGTATTCGGCATCTCACCAATCGCCTTGCCCTTCTCGGCATATTGCTCCTGCAGTTCTTCCCAATATTCCGGAAAAGTCAGCGCCACCTTTCGCCCCCAATCATCCAGCGCCTCATGCCCCGTCTTCGGCTTCGGACTCTCTACCTCAACCAGCGTCGGCTGAGCGTCGGCCTCCTCAACCTTCGCCCCCTCCTCAATCTCATCCTCGGCCCCCAGCTTCTCAACCTCTTGCGCCATTCTCTGCCACTGACCAGCATTATCCCCTACCACCGAACTCGCATCCGTCGTATAATCACCAAACTCCGAAGTCCATTCATTCCCCTCCAGTTCCTGCTGCCCTGAATTTAGTGTATTGCCCGAGTTCACTTTTTACCTCATCTTATTCTTCTTTCTAGTTTAGCACGATTCAAAACAAACCACAACCACCATCAAAAAACCGAACTTAATGTTCGGTTTTTTGCTCTCTATCTTATAATTTTCCTTTCTTTAAGCTACTTCGCTCAAAATATGTAAAGTCCGTTTGCCGAAAACTCGATCGGCTTTCCGTCGAATTTTACTCATCTTCACTGCATCAATCATCTCGATAGATTCGTAATTACTCTCCGAATTATCGTCCTCGCAGTAAAATTGCATTGCGTTCCATTTTTTATCGTCTTCGCGTGATTTAGTATCAATCGTACTAAAATCAATCACATTTCCTGATTTTACATTGGTTTGTTCTCCTGTTTTAATTTTGATATTGTTACTCATGGCATTTCCTTTTTGCTTTATGTTTATTTTTGAGTTTTAGTTTTTGACTCCGGCCTACACTCTAGCCGTTGTTTTGTTTGTTAGATGTTTTTATTTGTTGTCTAACTACTTTCTATACTAGCACACATATTACAAAAAGTCAATACTTTTTATGCTTAATTTTTGCCAAAAGGTCAAAAATCCCCTTCCCCACCCCAGTTAGAACCATGAAAAAAAGCCTTCACGCAGAAGGCCCATTTTCAAATTGTTCAAGTTGGAACACAAATGACACTCCTCATCTCGGCGCGCTTCGCCCAAACCTCATATTCCAATCTATCCATTTCACATTCCCTCCTCTAAAATCTCGTGTCTTGGCTCAGCCAAGACCTTTGTCGCGACAAAGGTCTTACAAGTTCTGTATCAGCAAATCAACTCCCGGATGGTAATACTGCACACATTGCATTGGTGTCCCAGTTTCTTGCTTCTGGTTATCAGGGTACGCCCCATAAACCATAGTGCCAAACTCATCTCGCCAAATCGCCAGCAATCGCCTGTCACCAAGCTCCGTCAAATTTTGCTTGTATAAAATTTTCGTTTCGGCCAGTTCGTCTTCGGTCTGCAATAATTTGAACTGCAAACATACATCGTTTTCATCTTTCAGGTTCAGGACTAAATCTCGCGTCTTGTTCTCAGAGTGATTTCCCTTCGCTTTCAATTTTAATACTAAGCGAAAATCCTCCGTCACCCTTAAGCCAGTAATCACCCATTCCGGTTCATTACCATTAAAGATTCCTACAGCACGTTTCGAGATTTCTTCTTTAGCTTCCGATGATATCAGACTCACTTTACCCTGCTCACAAAGTTGAAGCACCCACTTTTCATGGTAAAAATCATCTCCAGCAGCCTCAAAGTTCGGCATAATCTTCAAATGCAAATTTGGTGCGTCTTCAGTTTCAAACGGAAAAATCTCCCTCTGAAAAGGTGTCCGTTTTGCATCATAGATAATTCTACTGCCAGACATACCCTTCGCCAAGCCACTTTCAAGTGCAACCTGATCGTCCTTAGTCGCCCAAATTACAGACGACATGCATTCACGCTGGAGGTTTATCTTTTCCTCAAGGCTCATTTTACTCAGTTCTTCTTGCAACATTGTTTCCACGTCTTTTAACGTCATTACGTCTCCTCCTTGTTAAATTTACTTGCCGGGCACGCACAAAAAGCCCTATCTCCTCATTGTATCACAGATAATAAATTTTGTCAATAGCAAGGTAGTGACGTTTCAGCAGACAGCCGGACTCGCCCCCTAGCTAAGCCTTCTCTAGACTAATCGTGATATTGTCGCCGGCTACCTTTACTATCTCGTCGTAAGCATAATTCTCATTTTCGCCCAAGGCCTCAGCCAAAGTCTCGTTCATCAGCACCTCACGCCACTCTTCGGGCACAGTCACATTGATGCTGAGCTTAATCCGGTCGTCGACGTTCAGACCAGCCTTCTTTCTTGCGCTCTGGACTACGCGTATCAGCTCGCGCACAAAACCTTCCCTTGCCAGTTCTTCACTAATATTCTTATCTAGCCAAGTTTCATCACCCTGCTCGACCACCTTCACATTGACTTCGTCTTTGACAATCTCAATTCCCCAATCCGGCAATTTCTCGCCAGCATAAACCAACTTCGCCAAAGGTTGACGCACCTTCACCTGCTGCTCCGTATCTGACTTCTGCATCCTGAGCGCCAAACCTTCATTAATCACTTCGCGTACTCGCGCCATCTGGTCTAGAACGCGCTCCATCTCTTCATCCAGCTCGACATTGGTCGGAAACTCTTGCAAATGCACACTCTTTTCGGCATCCCAATCTCCCACCAAATTCTGCCACAGCTCCTCTGCTAGGAACGGCGTAAACGGCGCCAGAATCTTCGCCAAGTTCGTCAGAGTCTTCCACAGGGTCCAATATGCCTCAGCCTTATCATTATCGTCTTCCGACTTCCAGAAACGCCGACGACTTCGACGCACGAACCAATTACTCAGATCATCCACAAATGGCAACACCCCCACGAGTGCTTTCGGAATATTATATTCTTCCATCCCCTCTATGACATCCTTCTTCAGCTGATGTAATCTCGCAATAATCCAAATATCCAGAGGATTTTTCAAACCACCTTGCCAATGGCCATCAGTAGCCATGCGACCAGAAAATGCGTCATTGCTCTTAAGGGAATCTCCGGAGGCCACGGCCGAGGACGAAGATGCGACTCGCCCGTGACGACGGGACGAGTCGACATCGTGTCCCGAAAAAGCTAATGAGGCAATTTCTGGCCCCTGCCAGCCATCTACCTCTGCATAAGTCACAAAGAAATCATAAACATTCCAGATCATCGCCAGCTTTCGATTCACATCGCTCACATCTTTATCAGTCAGCGCAAAATCTTCTCCCGACAGCACCGGGCTCGATAGCAGCAAAAACCTCAATGCATCCGCCGAATATTGGTCCATCAGCACATTCGGATCAGTGTAATTCCCTAGCGATTTCGACATCTTGCGACCATCATTTCCAGCCAACGTACCCGTCGTAATCACGTTCTTAAACGCATTTTTCTCCGTTTTTTCCTGCGCTGCTTTACCAAATCCACCCACCTCAGCCAGCGCCGTATTCACGCAGTGCACATAGTAAAACCACGCCCGCACCTGGCCAACATATTCTACGATGAAGTCCGCCGGATAGTTACGTTCAAACTTCTCCTTGTTCTCAAACGGATAGTGCAACTGCGCAAACGGCATCGAACCACTTTCGAACCAACAATCCAACACCTTCTCGATGCGCTTGAAATGCTCAATATGGCACGCAGGCGAAGTCTTCATCTGTTGGAAAGCATTTTTCGGCTGAGCCGGGTCGGATTCTTTAGATGACGAGAGGCTCACCGGCTGAGCAACAGGTAAAACTTCGCCCGTAGTGTCATTAACGAGCGCATCAAACTCAATCTCGTCCACCCATGGCCGATGATAATCTTCCAATTCCACCCCCGAAAAATCTTTCAGCTCAGCATAACTCCCCACCACTTTCACGGAACCTTTATCACCCTTCCATACTGGCATCGCTGTCGCCCAGAAGCGATCACGGCTCAAATTCCAATCTGGCGCCTGCTCAATATTCTTCTCAAATCGCCCATGTTTCAAATACTCTGGGAACCAATTAATATTCTCGTTCTGCTGGGTCATCAGGTCCTTCTGACCTTGCACATCAAAGAACCAGCTCGGAAACGCCCGATACATAATCCTCTGCTTCGAACGTGGGTTGAACGGATACTCATGCTGGATATATTCAATCTTCTCAATCGGACCAGCGTCCTCAAGGCACTTCGCGATAAACTTATTCGCTTCCCAAATCTGAATTTGCCCCTCTTCACTCGGTCGCACTCCGGCAGCCTTCAGGCCTTCGTCAGCTCCCGGCAAATAGCAGCCATATTCATCCAAAACGTCAATGCACGGCACACCATTCGCCCGCCCAAGCTCATAGTCATCCTCACCGTAAGCCGGCGCGATGTGGACAATCCCCGTACCATCGCCATCCGAAACAAACTGCGCCCCCCAGACCTTATGCGCATTCTCAGCTTTAGCCGGATAATAATTCTTCTCAAATTCCTGATAGTCTACCAGCTTCTTCCCTGATTCGCCGAGGAAAAGTGGCTCATAGCTCAGCCCCACCAACTTCTCGCCTTTGAAGCTAGCTAGCTTTTTCCATTCCTGCTCAAGTAGCTTCTGCAAAGCCTCGGCTTTACTTTCTAGCACGACGAAAATCCTGCCATCGCCAGCATCATAAGCACCATATTCCATCTCTGGGTTCACAGCCAGCGCCATATTCCCCACCAGCGTCCACGGTGTCGTCGTCCAAGCCAACAGATAGATAACCGATCCATCGGCCTTGACGTTTTCAGCCTTACTCGCGAGAGCTTGGCTCATGTTCTTCTCTGATTCCTGAGGATTATTTTCCGGCTGAACCGGGTCGGATTCTTTAGATGACGAGAGGCTCACCGAATCCGAAGAAAATAAATGTTTGCCATCACAGAGTTTAAATTTCACATATGCCGATGGGTCCGTCACCGTCTGATAGGCGTCATTATCCATCGTCACTTCCGACTTCGACACCGGCGTCGCGAACTTAGTATCATACATCAAGACCTTCGCGCCCTCATAAATCTTCCCGGCCTCATACAAAGTCTTAAACGCCCACCAAACCGACTCCATAAAATTCTTATCCATCGTTCGGTATGCGCCCTTAAAATCCACCCAGCGCCCAATTCGATCAATCGTCCCCTCCCAGGTCTCAGAATTCGCCACCATCGACTCACGCGCCTTCAAGATATAGTCCTCCAGCGACCATTTCGTGCCAATCTCGCGCCGATCAGTAATCCCCAACTGCTTCTCCACAAAATTCTCGGCCGGCAAGCCATGACAATCCCAGCCCCAGCGACGCTCGACACGCTTTCCACGCATCGTCCAAAACCTCGGCACGGCATCCTTTACAATCGAACTCAACAAAGTCCCATGGTGCGGCATCCCCGTAATAAATGGAGGCCCGTCGTAAAACACATACGAATCATCCACCGGTCGTGCTTCTACCGACCTCTCAAAAACTCGATTCTTCTTCCACCATTCGACCAGCGCCTTTTCATATTCGGCTGCCCGTCGCCTCTTTCCTGCTTCGTATTTCATCCCTATCATTATACCATAAATCTTCGAGCTCAAAACAACTTTATACCCTATCTCAGCCATGACTCTCTTGACAAAAGCTTTCATCTATGCTACACTAACGGTAATGGCACTTTGTGCCCTGTTTCAGGATGTCTAAAAATAGCAAAAGCTATTGTAGCCAAGTTCTTTTATAGAAAGGAGATTACCATGAACGTTATTACTTTTGCCAAGGACCTCAAAAACCAGCGCAAACTCAAACAACAGCAGACAATCCAGCGCGTTTATCACAAAATTCGCATCCCTAATAAGGTCTACCAGCGCAAAATTCATTTTGCGCACTGGGTAGAGTCATTATCTCCACCCGAAATTTACGTTTTTAATCGCGTCGTCGGACCACCGAACATGCAGGTTAACCAAATTATTCAGGTCAAATTCCAGCTTATGCCCTGCCTCAAGGTCGGCCATACTCCCGGCAGCCATGCTCTTCTCGAAGAGCCCTTCGAGTTTTATGGCAATGTCACGAGTATCAAGCCCTACAACGAGCATGGTTGGCAGGAAGTCGAAGTTACGGTCCGGAGATACCCTAGCCAGAAAATTGTCATCAGCGTCCCGGAAAAATATTACTCCCACTTCGACAAGATTTTGGACAATATTTCACTTCCGGCCTATGTTCAAGGCACCAAGATGAATGAGGCAAAATATCTCAATCATGTGACCCAGGTCAGCTTCCAATATTTTCACATGATTTACCACCCTTCGTCGAATTACAATACCCGTTTTGGCATTATCGACGCATTCTGGAAACCTTGGCATTCAAAAACAAAGGTCGACTTACCCTCAGAATTCGACTTCGGCGCGCTCGAAGACTAATTCTTCTCTTCCCTCTCTTTTCTAACCCACCAACCTAAAGGTGCTCCTCATCCGAGTACCTTTTTTCTAGCTATTCAACCAATAAATCACTTCGTCAAACGTCGGCAGCATTGCCCCACGCCATGAGGCCAGCGCTGCCCCATTATTATCTAGTGCAATGATTGTTGGATACTCCACGATGTCATAAGCACTACAAAACCCTACGCCGTCGCGCGTGTCTGGGTCTAGCGTCTCAACTTCCTGCCCCGTCCGACGCTCAAATTCCATCAGCCACTCTTCCATCGCCCGGCCATAATCACTATCGCGACGCCAAACGCACACTATTCTCATTTTTCCATTCTCCTTTCCCTCAAAATTTGCTCAAAATCGCCCAAGGTTTTAAACTTTAGGAACACGCTTGCGAAACGCACATAAGCTACTTCGTTTTTTAGTGCCAAAACATCGAGCACGGCATTACCGACTTCCTGCGAGCTAACACTCTCATGCCCTGTCTGACGCAGCAGCCGTTCCACCTCATTCACGACTTCTTCGACCTCCAGCTCCGAACCCATGAACTTCCCCACGCTACGCTTCACCGAAGTCACCAGCTTATCCCGATCAAACACCTCTCGGTTACCACTGCGCTTGCGCACGAAAAGCTGAGGCAACTCAATCCGCTCGTAAGTCGTAAAACGTCGACCATCGGCACTCACTCGACGTCGCCGAATCGTCGTTCCGTCGTCCGTTTCTCGGCTCTCGAGCACTTTGCTATCGCCAATTCTCGGAGCCAGACTCATCCGATTCTACTCCTTGCCCTTTCCACGCAACCGATCGCGCAAGGTAGGTGGCACATCTAGATCGTCTTCATTATCAGTCCGAATCGAGTCCCACATATTCGTCCGAGGTTCAGCCGTAAAGTCCGAGGTCGTGGGCTCAACAACCGGCGCCGGCGCAACATTCGCCGTACTAATCGGATCACTCTTCACACTCCCAGCCGAGACAATCGGCGCATTGTAGCTCGTATTACCATAGCCTTGATTTGCGCTCATATTACCATAGGAATTCATCTCGGCGACATTATGCATCGCCATTGCATCACCAACCGTCGTCACAGCCGGCTGTTCAGCTCCAGCACGCTCAGCGTCCAACTTGCGATAGTATTCTGAATCAAACCCAGTCGCGACTACCGTCACCACGATTTCGTCCTCAAGCTCTGGACGAATGCTTGCACCGAAGATAATGTTCGCATCCGGAGCTACAGCTCCAGTAATGATCTCGGCAGCTTCCTGTACTTCGCTCATCGCCATATCATAACCACCAGCAATCGAGAACAGCACACCCCTTGCACCATCAATTTTCACTTCAATCAATGGTGATTCAATCGCTTGCTGCGCAGCCAAAGTCGCTCGATTCTCGCCCGAAGCGCGCCCAATCCCCATCAAGGCTGAGCCTGCATTTTTCATAATCGCTTTCACGTCGGCAAAGTCGAGGTTAATCAAGGAATGCTCAGTAATTAGCTCAGAAATACCTTGCACGCCCTGGCGCAATACATCATCGGCAATCTTAAACGTCTCTGTCAAAGGCGTCCTCGGATCAATCGTCTGCAGCAAACGATCGTTCGGAATCGTAATCAAAGCATCAACCTGTTGCGACAAATCCTCAATCGCCTTCTCGGCATTCACCCGGCGCACCGGTCCCTCGAAGGTAAACGGCTTCGTCGCCACACCAACCGTCAAAATATCGCGATTGCGTGCCTCTTCAGCCACAATCGGACTCGCACCAGAACCAGTACCACCACCAGCCCCCAGCGTAATGAACACCATATCGGCACCATCCAAAGCT
Source organism: uncultured Candidatus Saccharibacteria bacterium (assembly GCA_964515845.1). Lineage (GTDB taxonomy): Bacteria > Patescibacteriota > Saccharimonadia > Saccharimonadales > Saccharimonadaceae > Nanosyncoccus. The sequence continues at coordinate 42,656 of CAZEVF010000004.1, forward strand.
TTGCCAATCGCCTCGCGACCAGTCTCAGCAGCCTCGCGGCCCTTCTCTGGATCACCACCGGCACCCAAACCACGCCCGATATGCACTTTCGTCTCGGCCGAAGAATGATGCAAAGCCTGCGCATCCGTATTTACGGCCACAAACTCCACGCCAGACAAACCGACGTCTTTCATCCGATCAATAGCTGAGTTACCTGCGCCACCAACGCCGACAACCTTAATACTTGCTGAACTTTCTACCTCTGTTGGCTTAATCTCAGGCATAGCTTCCGTACCTCACTTATTCCTCTCTTTATCTCTCTACAGTATAGCACACGCTCCAGTATTCCACAAGCGTCTACTATAATTTATTAAACAATTTTCCGAAGAAGCCTTCTTTTTTGACTTTCTTGGATTTTTTACCAGATTTTTTGTCTGGATTATGACCACCTTCGGCCGACAGTAACATCAGTCCCGTCGCAGCTGCAAACTCCGGGCGATTATTCACGTCCGAAACGCCATTTAGCTTCATCGGCATACCAATCTTCACTGACATTTCGAGCTTCTCACGCACAAATTTATCCAAATCGCGCATCCTTGCGCCCCCACCTGTCAAGACCAAGCCCTCTGGCAAACGCTGTTCATAATGTGCCCGTCGCAACTCTTTGCGCACCAGTTCCAAAATCTCCTCTAACCGCGCTCGCACGACTTCGTCAATCTGACTACGCTCGAAACGCAGTTCCTTCCCTCGCCACCGAATCACCACTGGCGTATCAGACACACCAAAGCTCCCACTAGCAAAGCGACGTTTAATCTCTTCGGCCACCTCCGTGTCAATCGCCAGCATCACGGCCAAATCATTCGTGATATTATTCGATCCTACCGGCACCACGCCGATATATTGCAAATCGTCCTCTTCATAAATCGCCACCCCTGTCGTCGCAGCCCCAATGTCCACCACGGCCACACCGTTCTCGCGTTGACGCTCCGAGAGCACGGCCTTCGCTGCTGCAATTACACTCGGAATCACTTGCTCCGGAGTCACATTCGCCCCCTCGGCAGCACGCTTCAAATTCTCATAATTCGGCACTAGCGTCGAAACCACATTTGCCTTCATCTCCAGACGCGAGCCAATCATCCCCATTGGATCCTTAATTCCACCCTGCTCATCCAAGATAAATTGTAGTGGCACGATCTGCAGAACCTGCTGATTCGCCGGAATCTTGCCTTGCAATGCCACATCCTCGACTCGGCGCAAATCATTCTCGTTGATCTCATGTTCGACGGCATTCACAGCAATCATTCCGTCCGTCTTTGTCGAAACAATCTGCGCGCCATTAATCGACAGCGTACCAGAATTTACCTCGTAGCCACTCATACGCTCGACTTCCCCCAGCATCCGGTCAATCGCCTGAGCCGGTCCCGAAAGATTCACCACCATCCCTCGACGCATCCCCGAATTCGGCGCCTCGGCATAGCCAATCACGTTCAAAGCCCCCTTATTCGTTATACTTGCCACCATTGCACGCACATTCGCTGTGCCGACGTCAATTCCAACTGCATAACGAGAAATTTCATCCATAAGCTCATTATAGCGTAAAAATCAAAAATTACAACCATAGAAAAAACTCCTTTTGCTCTCGGAGGAAATTCTAACGTGGCAATGCATCACGAGAACTAGACCTGCGTCAATACTTCAGCCCCATCTTCAGTCACCAACACCGTATGTTCGCAATGACATCCGATCGAGCCATCCTTCATTCTCACCGTCCAGTTGCTATCTTCGTCGATATAATTCGCTGGCTTCCCGAGGCACGACATCGGCTCGATGCAAATCGTATCGCCAACTTTCAACGTATAACCATGACCCCGAATTCCATAATTCGGCACCTCCGGCTCCTGATGCATCTGCTTGCCAATCCCGTGGCCAATATAATTTTCAATCACCCCAAGCTTCCCTTTTCTCAGCACCTTTTCCACGGCGTAACCAATATCACCAATCTTCGCTCCCGGACGCACTTGGTCAATCCCGGCCCACATCGCGCGCTCCGTCGTCGCAATCATCTGCTTCACGGCCGGAGAACCCACGCCTCCGACCAGCATCGTAAAGGCCGAATCCACATAGTAGCCATCATAAAAAATATCCAAATCAAACGAAACTTTATCTCCGGCCTCAAACGGCTCATCATTCGGCGCACCATGTACTAGAGCATCATTTACTGAGATACAAATCGCCCCCGGAAAAGCCTCCTCTAGGTCATCGTAGGCGACCTTTGCTCCACGCTTTACAATTTCGGCGCGTACCCAAGCGTCAACCTCTTTTCCAGTCATCCCCGGCTGGACATAAGCTTTCAGATCCCCGAGCAATTTCCCGAGAATCTTCCCACCTTTTCGCATCGCTGCAATCTTGCGCTCTCGCTCCTCTGGGCTTTCCTCTGGCATTTTACTCTTCATAAAACTTTATTCTCCCGTAAGGCCTGGTGTAGACGCTCCGTTACTTCTTCCATCGACCCCACCCCATCAATCTCGATTATCTTAATTCCATGCTCCTGCAAAATCTTACAAACAGCATTCATATTGCCCCCGACAATCCGAAAACGTTCCTCAATCGCCGAACGATCCAGATCATCATTCCTGCCTCTGAGCGCCATGCGCTCGAACAGCTCCTCTTTCGGCACCTCTATCCGAATCACCAGCGCCACCTGATCAGCCACATTCTCAGCAATCCAATTCGCCTGCTCCACCGTCCGAGGATAGCCATCCAGCACTATTTCCTTGCCAGCATCAGTCGCCTGCTGCATTGCCTCAGCCATCAGGGGAATCGTAATCGTATCTGGCACCAATTCACCTCGCTCCTGAATCGCATTCACCTCTGGATTCTTCGTGTCTCTCAGCACCTGCCCGGCTGACAGCCAAACTCCATCTAGCTCCTTAGCTAAAATATTTCCTTGCGTACTTTTACCCGAACCGGCTAATCCCATAAGTATAATCATGTCTTCATTATATCACTTTTGAAACGAAGTAAAACAGGGTTGCGTAATGCCAAAAGATTTGCTATAATGTGGTCAGTATGGCAATCAAAGTAACTAGAAAAGATCAGAACGAGGCTAATGAGAACCTCATCCGTCGTTTCAATCGCAAGGTTTTGCAGAGTGGTATCATGCCATTAAAGAAGTCGCAAATGCGCTTCTCAAAGCCAATTTCGAAACGCGAGCGTCGCAGCAAGGCTATCATTCGCGAAATTCGTCGCGCTGAAAAAGCCGAGCGCATGCGCCTAGGTCTGAAATAAAGTTGAGGGCTTCTCGAAAGAGGAGTCCTTTTTGATGCCAAGACTAAAGAAATAACCACCCGACAGCTATCAAATCTTATCCCAACTTCTGAATCCTCCCTTCGACGCTTCGCAGTCCCCGAAACTCATTTTCAGCCAGAGTAATCCAAGCGTTAACTACTTCCCCACCTCTCAAGTTCAAAAACTTCTCCGGCGCAAAAAACCAGATCAATTTCATGCTCTTCCCCTGCTGATCCCAAACCGTCAGGCGCAAATGCCGACCTTCGTTGCCCAGTCGCGCAGCCTCGACTACACGCACTTCCGGCAATAAAAATACCGGCTCGGCGTTGCCTTCGCCATACGGCTCTAGCTTTCTCAATTCCTCGAGCAGCTCTAGCGAAAAATCTTCAAACTCAGTTACAGCCAAATCCTCATGTACACCCAAAAATCTCTCCTGGTCCTTCAAATCCAAGCCTCGATAATAAGTATTCACAGCTTCCCGAAACGCCTCGAGCCCATCCGTCGGCAGAGCCAATCCACATGCCTCGGCATGCCCACCACCCCCTATAATATATGGTTCGCAAACCGACAGTGCCTCGGCCAAATTGAACTCACCGAAGCTTCGCCCCGACCCCTTCAACTTCCCTTCAACTTCGGTCAGCACAAAAGCCGGCCTCTTATATTCCTCGACTAATCTTCCGGCGACAATCCCCAGGATTCCTTCGTGCCAATCTCCCAGCTCGACAATCACCGGCACATCACCCACGCCACGCTCAATAATCTCCGACAAAGCCTGCTGCTGTTGCTGCTTACGCGACTGATTCAAGTTCTCCAGCTCAAGCGCCAGATTAGCAGCTACCGTCTTTTTCTCGGCCATCAACAGCTTCAGGGCATGCTCAGCCGTCTCCATGCGCCCAGCAGCATTCAACCTCGGCCCTACTTGGAACCCAATCGCCTCTGTATCTAGCTTTTTCACCCCAGCCGTGCGTAGTAATTCTTTTAATCCTGGCCGACGCGTCTTCTCCAGCACTTTCATTCCATAATAGCAAAGCCTACGATTCTCACCCCTGAGCGACATACTGTCACAAATCGTACCAATCAGCACTAAATCCAGCAGCCACTTCTCCTGCCCATCTGGAATCAACCCAGCTCGTACCAACGCCTGCGCCAGCTTAAACGCCACCCCTACCCCAGCTAAATCGCGCAAATCTCCAGACTTCACGTCCTTGCGCTTCGGATTGATCACAGCGACAGCCTCGGGCAAAACATCGCTGCACTCATGATGATCGGTCACAATCGTGTCAATCCCGGCGTCCTTCAGCTCATTAATAATCTCATGATTCCGGCTACCACAGTCCACCGTCGTCACCAGACTCACCCCAAGCTCCTTAGCTCGCTGAACAATTTTTTTACTCATGCCATAGCCGTCGAGGAATCGATTTGGCAGCATGACCTCCACCACCTGCACCCCAGCCAACTTCAGCGCATCATGCATCACCGTACTCGCCGTCACACCATCTACGTCGTAATCACCGTAAATCAAGACTTTCTCGCCCTGTTTCGCAGCCTGCCGAATCCTCGCCACGGCTTTATCTACATCTGGCAAAAGTCCCGGATCTAGGCATTCATCGTATTTCGGCCACAAAAACGCCTCATCCAGCCCACGCGCCCGTAGTAACTGTTCAAATATTCTACTCACCCAATCGTCTTGTCTGCTTTGTTAGTTTTGGTCATTTGCTGAGATTTAATCACCATACTCTGCAACTCCTTCAGCAACGGAAATTGTTTATTCATCTGGTAAATTCGCGTGTTCCCCTTCTGCGTCACCAAAAGGAAGCCACCACGCTCAAGACGCTGCAACTCACGCTGAATATTTCCCGGGTCTTCTCTAATCAGCTTCGATAGCGCACGCACATGTGTCTTAAAATCTGGATATTTCGCAAACACCACTACAATCTTGCGCCGAACGCGCGATGTAATAAAAATATCTAGCATAATTTACCTCTCTCCTCTACCCCAATTATAGCAAAGCGTTGTGTTTTTTACAAGCAAACAATGCTATAATTTAAATATGTTTTTCGAGGTGATTCCGACCGAAGTCTACCGTCAAGGAGGTGGCGCTTTGACTTATAGTTTTGATTCACCCCTGTCGCCTGGCCAGTTGGTAGTCATTCCCCTCGGTCGTAAAACCATTACTGGCATCATCTTGCGTCGAGTGCCAAAAGTCAATTTCCCGACTAAACCAATCCAGCGCGTCCTTTGCCCTACCCCTGTTCCGAAGCATCTCCTAGACTCCATTGTCTGGCTCTCAGAGTATTATCTCACCCCTTTACCCACTACGGCCAGCCTCGTACTCCCAGCCGGCCTTATGACCAAAAATGCCTTCAAATCGCCCCTAGAGGCCCCAAAATCGCCTAGGAAGCCCGAGAAGTCCCAGAGAGCCACCAGACAGCCCTCTCGAGCTAAAACCTCTCCAACGCGTACTCATGCGCCTCTAACGCTAAATGGCCTCAAACTCCCCCTAATCGAACTCAACTCTGCCCAAAAAAACGCCCTCAGAGCCCTCCAGGAGGCCCCAGGAAGCACGAAACTCCTCCGAGGCGTTACTGGTAGTGGTAAAACCAATATCTACCTCAAAATGGCTGCAAATGCCCTCAAAGAGCAAAAATCCACCATCCTCCTCGTCCCAGAGATCGCCCTCACCAGCCAGCTAGTCAAAATCTTCGAATCCACCTTCGGCCAACGTGTCGTCCTCATCCACTCGAACCAAACTCTCGCCGAGCGTCGCCAAACTTGGATCAAACTCCTCGAGAACCCCGAACCCCTTATCGTTATCGGCCCCCGTTCGGCCCTTTTTGCGCCCCTCGCCAATCTCGGGCTAATCATCATCGACGAGGCGCACGAAAGCGCCTATTACCAAGAAAACACTCCCCGTTATTCTGCCCTGCGCCTCGCCAGTTTCATGGCGCACAATCTCAAAATTCCCTGCATCGAAGGTACTGCCACGCCGAATGTCGTCGACTATTACCTCGCGAAATCCCATTCTACCCTAGTTGAACTTTCCGAAAAAGCCAAAGCTACGGCTATCCAACCAGAGATCAAAATCATCGACTTCAAAGATCGTGCTAATTTCATGCACAATCGTTATTTCTCTAATGCTCTGCTCACTGATATTGAAAATAACCTTAAAGCCGGCCACCAAACCCTGATTTTTCATAATCGTCGTGGTTCATCGCCTATAACCCTCTGCGAGCAGTGTGGCTGGCAGGCCCTCTGCCCGAACTGCTATCTACCCCTTACGCTGCACGCCGATACTTATCTCCTCACCTGTCATATCTGCGGCCACGAAACCAAAGTCCCCTCTAGCTGCCCCGAATGCCACCAGCCCGACGTGATTCATAAAGGCTTTGGGACAAAGCTGCTCGAAAGCGAACTCGCTCGCCTCTTCCCCGAGGCGAAAATCGCGCGTTTCGACGGCGATAACAAAAAGGACGAAAATCTCGCCAGCCTCTACGCCGACGTCAAAACCGGGCACATTAATCTCCTCATCGGCACCCAAACTCTGGCTCGAGGCCTCGACCTGCCCCATCTCGCCACCGTTGGCATTATTCAGGCCGACTCCGGACTCTCCCTGCCCGATTTTGCAGCCGAAGAACGCACGTTCGAGCTCCTCACCCAAGTCGTCGGGCGCGTCGGCCGAGGTCACCTCGACACAGCCCATGTCATCGTCCAGACTTATCAGCCCGACCACGCCGTTATTAAAACTGCCTTGCAGGCTGATTTTCATACTTTCGCCAAGTATCTCCTCGCCAAGCGTCGTAAGCAAGAACTTCCTCCTTACGCTTATCTCGCGCGTCTTTCGATTACCTATAAAACCGAGAAAACCACCCTGGCCAAAATCCAACTCGCGCACGCTGCCCTGAGCCAAATTCCCGGTCTGCAACTTTCGCCCCCAATGCCAGCCTTCCACGAACGCACCACTAAGGGCTATACCTGGCAAATCATCATCAAAGCCACCTCGCGCAATCTCCTCCTAAAGTCGCTCGCACCTTTCGCTCAGTACCACCTCGAGCTCGATCCACCCTCACTACTCTGATTACACCATATATTCTGGTCTAGACACACTTGCTATAAGTGGTTATAACTATGTGGCTAAGCCGGGTCGAGACCACGGCCCGAACGAAGTGAGGGATTCAAACTGTGTAGGAGTCCGAGAGAAAATGTGCTTGCACAATTTTCCGAGGTGACGCCCACAGAGAGGTGCGTAGCATCGACTTTTGAGAGGCCCACCAAACCACGTTAGTAAGTGTGTTTGGACCATAAATATATGATATAATTACATCTATGAGCAGTATTATCACGACCCCAGATCCACGCCTGCGTCAACGCTCAACCAAAGTCAGCCAAATTACCGAAGAAACCCAGGCAATCATCGCCGACATGGTCCGGCTCTCTTTGGAATGGGAAAAAGCCCACCCCCACGAGCTTTCGGCCGCTATGGCTGCACCTCAGATGGGCATTAACCAACGCATCATCATTGTGCGCGACGATCTCGAGGACAAGACCAATAATTCTTTCACAGCCCTGATCAATCCCGAGGTAATTCGCACCGAAGGTAGGAATATTAAAGATTATGAAGGCTGTCTCTCGGTTCCAGAAATTTACGGCCTCGTCAACCGCCCTGCCAAGGCTAAAATCAAGGCCCAGCTCGAAGACGGGCGCGAAGTTCGCCTTAAGGTCGATGGTTTCCTCGCTCGCACGCTGCTACACGAAATCGACCATCTGAACGGCATTCTTTTCATCGACCATATTCGAGACGACGAAACAGCTTTTTATCGCATGGATGCCGACGGCAATCTCCAGCCAGTCGACTATGCCGAAATCAAGAATAACCCCGAGCTCTTCCCCGATGACTAATCCTGATACATTAAAGCCCAACCCTAGCCTGCCAAAAGTCATCTTTTTCGGTAACGGCCCCCTTGCCGACGCCACTCTCGAAGTCTTTAAGGAGCGTACCGAGGTCATCTTCCATGCCCGTTCTAAGGGTGACCTTGAGCAAGCAGCTAAGCTCAAGCGTCAATTCCCCGACGCTTTTGGCATTCTGGCCTCTTTTGGCGTCATTATCCGGCCAGACTTTCTCAAGCTCTTTGAGCCAGAGGGCATCCTTAATCTCCACCCTTCCCTTCTGCCAAAATATCGAGGTGCCTCCCCAATCGAAAGCGCCATTCTTGCCGGGGATACTGATTTTAGCTATTCTATCATGAAGCTAGTCAAGGCTATGGATGCCGGCCCGGTCTATCATCAGGCTACTTTGAAAGATCTTCCTCTCGATAAAGCCGAGATTTACCGGGCCTTAGCTACGGCTGGCGCGACCTGGCTCTGCGACCATCTCGATGACTTCGCAAAATTGCGCCTCGGCGAAACCCCAGCCGGCATCGCCCCTCAAACCCAAGACGGCCAATCAGCCACCTTTACCGAAAAATTCGACAAGTCCCTCTCCGAGCTCCAGCCTGAACGCTTCCCGGCCGATACTATCTTGCGCCAAATCGTCGCCTACCAAGGCTTCCCTAAGCCTAAATATAACTTCTTCGGCAAAACTTGCATCATCCTCCAGGCCCACGTCGTCGACGTCGCCGAAGTCGTCTGCGAGCCATCTTCCTCAGAGATTGCCAATTCACCCCTGGTTTTAAAGTGCGCCGATCGCAATTTTGTCGTCATCGACCAGCTCCAGCCCGAAGGCAAACGCCCCATGGACGCAAGATCTTTCATCAACGGCTACGGTCGCAAATAGCCCCGTATCTACATTGTACGCACGACCTACATACACTGTAATCATATTGTATATACAGTATATATACAAACCTCTTTAGACCTACCTAGCTAGACATCGCACTGACGTTCCATACGAACGTGCATAAGAATAAGCTTATACAAAAAGCGACACCGCAAGGTGTCTAATCCATTTTCGAGCCATTGACAAAACCAACGGTCTTCAAAAAGCGGTGTCGCTCTTTCCGTTCGTTTCATCATACTCGAAAACAGTACAACTAACCAAAAATTGGCTCGTATTGGATTAGATATTTCTATTATATCACGCTAATGCAAAAGATGAGAAATATTCGTTGTATTTTTTACAACAGGCTAGTCAACTTAGATTGCTCTTTCATCTAATACTAACTTTTGAGTGACTATAAGAAACTAATACTAGAATAATATATTATAATGCTATGTTTGCATATTGCTAAGCATGTCACTCTAAAGTTAGTATTAGATGAAGAAGTAAACTGAGCAATTAGGCGCCAGAAGCCAGACAACGTACTGGGAAACTATAGTAACGGTTATCTGGGCCGGTTGACGGGGCGAGGCTCGAGTCGACGAAGTCGAGGAAGTACGCAGTAGCTGGAGTGGCGCTAGATGATACTGCTGTGGCCGATGACCAACTGTAACCAGTAATTCCTGCGACTCTTGAAAAGCCGAGGGTCAAGTCAATGAACCCACTGCGCACAACTCCAACTTTACTTCGTGCGCAGTGGGTTTATTAACACGAGCTTCAACTTATCGAAGTTCGTAGGTCTAGTTAATTATGATTGGTCTTCAAGTGGCATCGCGACAGCTACTGCATCTTTCCTCGGTTTTGACGCCTCAAATCTCTATCCCCCGAACGGGCCGACTAGTCGCCAGCACGGTTTCCCAGTACGTTGTCTGGCTTCTGGCGACTAATTCCCTATTAAAACTATGCCATTTCGCGCTTGATTTCGTCCCGAAATCCTAAAAACACCCCGGCCACAATTTCCCGAAAATCCGGCACCATCATCTCCAGCCACCTCACAGCCTCGGCCGAATCTGTAATCTTTCCGAACTCTTCCAGCTGTTCATTCGACAAATTGCGCCCAATTTCCTGTCCTACGCGCACTTCTAGTTCTTCTTCTGCTTGTTCCATGAACTTTTTCTTATCATCCTCTGGCATTTCGTCTAAACCTACAGCCACCATAAATTCATCATCTACCTGTACCATTTTCCTCCTTTCCCCAATTATAGCATATAACCTATAGAATCTATACAAGCACAACCGAAAACGCTATAATAATTATAAATTATAGAGGATTTTCGTAAAACACTCTCAAGAAAATGACAAAAGTAGCTTCGATAAAAACAGCCGATGTAGACCAATATCGCGACTACGACTTACATCAACTCGAAACCGTTATTAAAACCCTACACGAGTCCACGCCGTCACCCAGCGTCAAACGCCAGGCCAGCGCCGTTCGCCAAGCCCTCCGTCAGCGTATGCGTCTACTAAAAGCTCAGGTCATGGAATTCGAGCAAACTAATGATCATCACCTGCTGATTTTTGATTCGACCGACAACTTTTCTAAGATCGCTGGCCGTTCAGTTCTCTTTTATACTCTCACTATCGCCGACCGAATTCATCGACGCTACAACGTCAAAAACGATACCGATGATTATTCTCGCTCCGACGAAGGCATCGTTTCGATTCGTTCGCGCGAACAGCTGCATCTTCAACTCGGCGTCATCGACATTCACCCGGACGAAGAGCTGAGTACTTCCGAGCTGCACTTTTATAAGCTTCCCAAAACTTATAACGAAGAACAAATCGCCAAGCTGCACGACCGTTCGCGCCAAGATATTGAGCGCATTACTTCGCTCATCTTGCCGAGATCTCCTCTGCCCGACCTCTATCAACTCATTCTTGACCTGAATCGCAACCTCTATCACCATTGTAAGCGCATCTCCGACAGCCTCGCACGCGAGACCTTAGTCCATCAAATCATCCTCGACGCTAACGAAATGCTAGTCGGCTATCTGAACTTCGCCAATGCCAAGACCAACAGTGGTATCGTCCACTACCAATCGCAAATCTCGGCCTACGCCACCGTTGCCTCTACTATTGATTCCCCGAGCAAGCCCCAATCAGCCAAAGCTCAAAATCTTTTTCAGCTCCTGCTCTCGGCACGCAACCTGCGCAACAACATGGCCAATCTCGAAAACCTACGCCTCTTGCACCACCGTGAACTTTGTACCATCCTTGAGCAATTGGTAGAAATCGAACGCCTGACCGGTCGCGAATATGCAAAACAACTCCATCGCGACCAAAATCCTAAGCCAAACCCACCAAATCAAACAGGCTAAGGAAGGCAAAAAGCCTATGCTATAATTATAGTGTAGATTTCGGTCTACGAGCTCCAAGAAAAGCCATGAGGTCAAGCTCCAGCTTTTTACGGACCTCATATGCTCCGGCTAGAGATTAACCGGAGCATATCTTTATTCGCCTAATTTCCTTTGCCTACGCTCACGCGTAAAGAATTCTAGCCTATCTCCCACCTCAAGGTTCAGCTTTTTCTCCGTCTTCAGTGCCAAGCCACCAATCTCATTCTCGATCAGCTCTTTCGCCTCAATCCGTTCCTTCTGCACACTAACCACCTCAGCCTCGCCTAGCACTTCCTTGCCATGTTTCAGGCGCGCCATCACGCCAGAAACTAACTTACCCTTCAACATCTGCCCACCAGCAATAATCTCCGTCTTCGTCACTCGGAAAACCCCCATCACTTTCATCTCCCCAGTTTCCGTCTCGACAATTTCTTCGCCCAGCAGCTTCTCCATGCTGTCGCGCGCATCGTCTAGAAGCTCATAGATTACCCGATAATTGCGAATATGTACACCATCTCGCACGGCCAATTTAGAAATATTCGTCGGCACATTAACGTTAAAACCATAAATCACGGTATTATTATCACCAGCAGCCATATAGACATCATTTTCCGTAATGTCGCCCACGCCAGTCGCAACTACGTTGAGCGTCACCTCCCCCTTTGTATCAATCATCTTCAGCGAGTCAACCACGCTCGTCACCGAACCCAGTACATCACCCTTGATAATCACATTAAACACCTTCGAGTTGTCCTCGACGTTCATCATGCGCAGAAGATCCGTGCTAGTCACATTAGCACTCGCCATCTTATTCGCTTCATCTTGTGCAGCCAAAACAGCAGCCCGACGCGCCGATTTCTCGTCCCGATATTCCAAGAACCTATCACCAAAGCTCGGCAGTTCCTTAAACCCAGTCACGGTTACCGGCGTCGACGGCCCAGCCTTCCCCTTCGGCTTTCCTCGAAAGTCCAACATCGTGCGAATCTTACCATAACTACTACCAGCCGTCACAAATTCGCCGACCTTCAGCTCACCTCCGGTCACCAGCAGATTCACCACTGAGCCTTTGCCCACTTCCATGTGCGATTCAATTACCAAACCTTCAGCCGGAATATCAACATCAGCCTTCAGCTCCTCAACATCGGCTACCAGCAAAATACTCTCAAGCAGCTTATCCAGCCCCTCACCAGTTTTCGCCGAAACTGGCAACATCATTACATCGCCACCCCACTCTTCGGGCTGCAAACCATGCGCCGACAGATCGGCCATCGTCCGAGGAATATCAGCTCCCTCGCGATCAATCTTATTAATTGCAACTATAATCTTCGCATTAGCCCCCTGAGCAAATTTAATCGCCTCTACAGTTTGTGGCTTCACGCCGTCATCAGCCGCCACCACAATCACCACAATGTCAGTCAACATTGCGCCATGCTGCCGAATCGCAGCAAAAGCCTCATGCCCCGGCGTATCAAGAAAAGTAATCTTCCGACCTTCGTATTCTAGCTGATACGCCGAAATATGCTGCGTGATCCCACCAGCTTCCGTCTCGACGGTTTTCTTATTCAACAAAGTGTCAAGCAGAGTCGTCTTACCATGGTCAACATGCCCCATCACGGCTACCACTGGTGGACGCGAAACAGCATGATCGCTCAGCTCCTTCCGGAAGCCATCCGTCGTCTTCGTCGCCGTATTTTTGCGCTCTAAGCGCACATTCTCGATGCCAAGCTCATTAATCATAATCTCAGCCGTCTCATAGTCTAGACGTTGGTTAATCGTCGCTACAATGCCATTCTTAAATAGCTCACCAATCAAAGCCGTCACCGACAACCCTAGAGCCCCAGCTAATTCATCTACCGTAATCGAGCCAGCAATCCGAATGACTTTTTCAGTATCATCACCAGCCGAACCAGTCGCAACCTCTGTACTCATCGCTGCTCCTTTCTTAAGTTTTTGTTAACTTTTATAATCCGTTCCCTCTATTTTACCATATTTTTGTGAAAATTACTTGACTTTTTTGTCTTTTTCTCAAAACTCCAGCCTATTTTCCTGCCAAAATCTTCCCACAAAACCAAAAAGTGTGCTATAATACATACAGTAATTATTCCCCGGTAGCTCAATGGTGGAGCAAGAAGCTGTTAACTTCGAGGTTACTGGTTCGAGTCCAGTCCGGGGAGCCAGATTTCCGTTTTTGGAGCAAAAAAGAAGATGTCGATGCCTTTCAACAGAGAGAAATCGACTTTTTTGTTGGTCGATTTTAGGTTCGAGAAAATAGTTTTGAGTAATTTATTCTTCAACTCATTTCTCGAACTTTTGTATAGGTCAGATGCACGTTTTGCCAACTCTAACAGATACGCAGCATCCACTAAGAAACTCCCATCCTCGCCTTCTAACTCTACTACCTGCTCGTCCAATTCAGTCATCCGTTTGTCACATTGTGCTGCAATCTTTTCATATTGTGACAACGTAATACTGCCATTGAGGCGGTCGTCGTATGCCATGTCCTTTTTTCGTTCTAGTTTACGATATTCGTCACGAACCTGCTTAATTTGGTTGGCAAAATATCGTTGCTCGTTATCATGCTTATCTTTCATCCTCTTGAGAATCCTCGATACATCTGCATTAGTGATTTGTAAATGATTAAGTACGTCAGTAATCGTCTCGTCCACTTCGACCTCGGACACCCCACAGTTACCACATTCTGCTTTACTCTTTGAGCAACGTAGATAAACGTGACCCTTTTTGGTGTATGGTGACATAATGCCACCGCAAACACCACAATATAGGAGCTTTGAGTGTGGATACACCTTGCAGACGTTGGTTTTTGCTGCACCGAAACTGCCTTTTGCGTTTTCATTGTTTACTCTCTGTACCACCTCAAATAACCTAGAGTCGATAATCGGCGGATAGCAATGTTGGTAATTGTAGTCTCCCCATTTGGCTTTCCCAATATAAAAAGGATTTTTCAGTATTACGTCAATGGAGCTTGGAGGTAACGGTCGCATTGTCTTTGGGTTTGTAAAACCGTCCTTCTTTAACTGTAGCGTAATCGCTTTAACCGAGTATCCTTGCAACCTTAGTTCATAGGCTCTCTTGATGTATGGTGCTCGGTCTTTATCCACGATGACGTCCGTAATTTTGTCACCACGAGCATCATACCCAGTAGTGACATTAAGATATCCAATCGGTACCTTTCCTGGGTATTTACCAACTTTAACGGCGTTCTTTTGCCACCGTTTAATATTGTCAGACACACAAGCCGAGTAATTTTCACTCATTACCATACTCATTCCTAGCCTTGTCCAATCGCTTGCAGGTGAATTTTTATGAATAATAAGCCCTTCGGAAACAAAATGAAGTTCAATTTTACCAGCTTTTACGAGCTTTCTAAAGTTTTTGACTGCTTCATCGGAATAATCACGAGTAAAACGGTCAACTTTATCAAATGCTATAATACGAAATTCAGTCAAATTGCTAATTTTATATGCGAGTTCATGAAACTGGTCTCGTTCATCACTTTTGAAAGCTGTTTCATCAAATTCGTAATAATCTTTTTCAATGTCCACGTCTAAATCGAGCTTATTGGCGTATTCCACTAAGTTTCGTTTTTGGGCTGGTAGAGCCTTTCGCTGACCTTCTTCGGACACTCTGGCAATAAGCACGCATTTAACGCCTTTATAATTTTTGTGCATAGCTATCGTTCCTTTCAAAATGATTATTTTATCGCAAAGAGAATGTTTCCTTACTTATATTATAACATAAATAAGGAGCATTCTCCATTAAAGCAGATCCAACATCCTAAACTCTTCAACCGCTTTTTTGATGGTTAGTAAGTTCTTTAACTGGGAATGTTCAGGGCTACCTCGGATGCTCCTCAATTGCCCAAGTGCCGCTTTACCGAATCCATCCTCAGCCATCGTTTCAAGTTCTCGCATACTCATCCCGCTTTTTAGGGCGTAGACAAGCCCTAGACGTGTGAGCGACCTGCTAAAACCGCCTCGCTTTGATGTCTGGGATTCTTCTGCTACGATGTTAGCTAATAAGCTTGGAGTGTTGCTCTCATCATCAAGTGGGATTTTGGGAACACAGTCAAAAATATAATTCAGTCGTTTTAGCAACAATGTTTGGCACACTTTGTTCGTGAATAAATTCTGAAACTCCCACGCATCAGGAATTTCTAGTCCAGCATCCTTCATTCGCCGTTCAATTAACCTCTTGCCGTTCATCTTAATCTCGAATCGCAACACGCCTGAGAATTCTGTCGCAATCAGAGTATCATTGCTTGCTGAGTTCCGTTCAAACTCTTTGCTCTTGTTGTAAAAAGCTATGTCCTCATTTTTAGAGGAAAATCGAACAAGGCGACCACCGTTTACGTAGTCAACTTTGTCAAAGTTCAGATGATGATTCACTTTGGCATTACCAATGGAGCGAATGACACTATCAACCTCAAGACGGCTGTGCATTAAGATATTTTTTCCAATGTCCATCCGTCTGACGTAAAGATGCGGAATGTCAGCTTGTTGGATGAATGTAATCCCCATTTCGATAATACGTTCGTATAGAGTTTGTACAATACTGCCTAATGACGTTTCGTTAAACTCATATAAGTTATTGCCACACAGAAGCTTTGGTATCGAGAACTCAATAGCCAGCTCCCAAGTCGTGCCAGTAGTTCCACCACCGACTGGTCGTTCGCAATATCGGATAGTGGGGTAGTATAACCCTCGTTCTCGGCGTAATTCATCGCCACTCAAGATGGCTTGGGCAAAGCCCTTGCTGTTCCTAGAAAAGTCGGAAAAGGGTGAGTTTGCTCGACTCAAACGTTCTTTACAGGTATAGATTAGTGTCACGGTGTCCATCATCGCAATTTTCCTCATCACATTTTCCAAAAACTTCATCACATTTCTTCGTCACTGCCTCGGTGATAACAACACCAGCACTTTTGTTTATCGGGTTGAACACGTTCACCCTTGCGTCGCCAATCGTTTTGGTAGGGAACACTAAACGATACTCGCCAGATGGACGAGTATGCACAGCAATAGAGCCAAGGTATAGCGAATCGTCAATCACGCAACTCGCAAAAGCAACTAACCCATCCTTTGGTCGAATCGGCACTACATTGACTTCAGATACTTTCATTATTGCCCTCCATCTGTTGTCTGCGTTGCTGCTCAAAATCCATCTCAATCAGGACATCGAAAAACCGAGCCAAGAGTTCGTCTGCGTCAGTCAATGGTTTTGACTGTTCCTCGCTCTTTACTCGGTCTTCCTGTTTTCCCATACCTCTATTCTAGGAGGTACTGGACTTTTTCGACTCTTTATTCTACCCCTGTTGTCACGAAAAGAGTCAGACTCTATTTTTTAGGTAAGCGTAGGTATCGTTCTTCAAGCTCATATTCGCCATTGTCTGATTTGACTACGTTCGACAACCCAAGTCCACTTTGAAATTTCGCATTCAATCTATCACGAGTGTTCCGAACTGTTTTGTAAATGCAATTTTTACCAGTCGCTCTTTCTAGTGAGCCAGCCAGCTGTTCTTCTGTGACAGTTTTGACCTTACTAGCAATTGCTCGACTTAAAATGCCAAGCATTTCGTTCTCAAATCCACCTTTTCTGAATTTTACCTCTTTACCATCATATTTTGCTATTGTGTAGTCCTTGTCGAACTCTAGAAATGACAGTTCTTCACAAGAGAAAGCAATCTCACCTTCTTCAAAAGCTTGTTTACGCTTCCAACGTTCTTCTTCTCTTTTTTGCAACCAATTAACTCCTCCCTGCAAGTTTCTTATTAAATTTGCATAGTATTCATCCCAGTTTTGTTGGTTTGTTTTTGCTTGTTCCTCTTTAGTAACCCCATCGGGTCGTTTGCTATAAAAATACCGCTTCACCATTTTTCATCACATCCTCAATTTACTACTGGCAATTATAACATATTATTGCTACAAAAACAAATGGACTCCCCTTAGTTCATCATTCGCTGTTTGCGCTGCCAATCAGTCAAGCCAGCCGAATACTGATTAGAGACAAGGTGTGGATTGTACGCATCAGAGTAAAGCCTATCGACTTCTGCGCACCACGCAGCGTCTGCACCAGCGAAATCACCATTGATTTTGTGCCCCCAATAATTTTCCAATGTTTGTTGATTTTTCCCGACCAAACGAGCGTGAATTTTTGGAGCAAGCAACCGTGCCCTGTAAACGATTTGCGGCACTTGTATTTTACCGTCGTTGTAATCAATTGATACCTTACCTCCAGCTGTGAAGAAATCTCGTAAATTAGCTGTCACTACACCATATTGTGATGCTAAAAACGCTGGTACTCGTTCATACTTTTTGGCGCTGCTGGAGAAAACTTCTGGGAAAAACGCGAAAATTGACGAAACCACAACATCCTTTTCTTCAGGCGATAGTGATGAGAGATTCCGTATTACTGGGCTAAGTGCTGGCAAACTTTCTGCATCGTCATCAATCCACCATAAAGAATCACCTTCAGTCATTTGAGACTTGTAGTACCGCCTCACTTCTTGAATTGGGTTTTCCATCATACGCAGTTCATCGTATGGGATTTGCATTTTATCAAAGATTGATGCTCCAATCGGCAATTCCATATCAATTTGATAACGGGGGTAGTGAGTCACCGAGATACCCTTCAGACACGATTCATAATCCCTGAAACGAATATCTGGCTTGCCGCCTAACTTGCCAAAAAACAGATAAATCTTTTCGACTGTGGAAATGCGTGATGATTCCAAAACGCTATTACCAATTGATGTCCAATCGTTCTTTTTGGTCGCTTTTACCTCTATGCCGTAACGGTCTGCTGCAACAATGTCAGGAAACTCACGGTCAGCCGTATGTACAATCTGACCCTCGAAGTTCGTCCCGCGAGCATAACTTTTTGCCACTTCATAAACGATTTCTTCAAATTCATTGCCAGTCACCCTCTCTGGATGTCCAAACGTAGCAATAGTGTTTAGAGTTCCGACCCTCGTATTGGCTAGCAACTGCTCGACTTCAGTGCGTTCAATCGTTGGATTATCAACGTAAATCATTGCCCAGAATCTCCTTTAGCATCTGGGCAAGGTGCCAACCAAACACTGGAGCAACGGCATTGCCCACTTGCCTGTATGCGTCCGTAACAGAGGAGACAAACTCGAAATTGTCTGGAAACGATTGAATCCTCGCTGCCTCTCTAGCGGACAAACGGCGAGGAAGTTTGTAGTGAAACTCGATGTTGCCGTGATGCTCAGCACGCATAGTCGGAGCAGGACGGTCAGCTTTTGTAATAGTGTTGCCTTGTGTGCCCTTAATTCGTTTTGCCTTAGAGTAGCCAAAGTTAGGCATTGTTCTTTGGACTTCTTCGTCCTCGATGTCGCCAATCGCCTCTTGAAGTGTAACCCACGGCTTGAGACCAGACTTTTTGTCGTCCGAATGCGTTGGCTCTACCCACTTCATCTTCAGCCCTAGATCTTTTCGGATGCCTACAATGATTACACGCTCACGAGTTTGTGGCACGCCAAAATCAGCAGTGTGTAGTAGCTTGTAATCCACGTCATACCCAAGTTTGGCAAAATCTTCCGTAATCGTCTTAATTGCCAAGCCATTTTCCCACGACAGCAAACCTTTGACGTTTTCTGCCAAAAACACCTTTGGTTGTTTCATTTCTATGACTTTTGCCATACTTAGATATAGTTGACCACGCTTGACAGTTAGTCCACGCCTCTTGCCAGCAAGACTAAAATCTTGGCAAGGGAAACCACCAACGACGACATCGATATTATCAGGCATTTTTATTCCATCTGCAAGAAGTTTAACAATATCGCCACAAATCACCTCAGTATTAGGAAAGTTTAACTTCTGTGTTTTTGTAGCTTTTTCGTTTATGTCATTAGCCCAAACGATTTCAAAGGGATTTTCAGTGTATTGGTGACCAAGATAAGTGAAACCTCCCTCAAGCCCTAGATCTAAACCACCACAACCCGAGAAGAGTGATAAAACGCGGTATTTCTTGTGGGGTTCGGCTTTCTTTTGGTTGGGCATCTGTTTTCTCCTTGAGGTTGGATACAACAGAAACGAAATAGGACATCCCGACGGATGTCCAAATCTTTTACAACAGAGATGCCCGTTGTGCCGAGATGCCCTATATTCTGGGCATCCAGCAACAGCAACTCTGCTGTTTCTGTTGTAAAAATAATTAGATTTGGACATCTCTATTATATCACAAAAATGACTCTCTCACCAGTAAAACCCTTACCTAAAAAGCCAAGGTTTTTATCGGTTTTTTGGTGGCGCTGCGACTAAATTAGTCTATAATAGGCATAAGGAAAAGTTTTATGATTAAGCATAAACTACGAGCAAAGAAGCTATTGGCGATTAGAGATAAACGCGGCGACGCTTTACTCGGTAGTGCTTTGATTGAAATGGGGTATAGTAGCAATGAGTAGCCCCTTCGACCCATACTGGCTTTACGAAATGAGCAAAGATGCCGCTAAGAACCCTAAACGGGAAGTTAGTAATGGAGCTTTTGCTGTCGTTGTTATTTGCCTTGTCATTTCGCTCATATTGGTAGGTGGCGTGATTATCCTCTTTGTCTGGCTTCTCACCTCGTAACTCTAACTCTCGCCATCTCTTCCCATTTTTCCAAACTGCAACGGTGTAGTATAGGTCTTCCATACGTTTCTCGCTCTACCCACTCCACTTTGTTTGTAATGGAATTACAATATGGACTACAACAAACCAGCTCACCAAACTCATCTACTGGTGGCTTAGTACGAGTTGGAAGTTGGTTTGTCTTGTTCGCTGCATTTACTAAGCTCGCACCAAGCCAAACGCCAGAGTGCCTTTCTGACGCATTTAGAGGCGTTTCTAGGGCATCTTCTGCGCCAAGACGAGTGTTTGACTGTTTCTTACTTTTCTCCTGATTTTGGGTGCGTTTTGCTCGTCTGGTGTAGCGTCGATATTCGCTAGTACGTGCAAGTCCTAAGCTACTCCAACGTTGAGCTTCAGTTGCCTCCTGTACTAGCTTAGCAAACTCAGGTTTTTCTCTCCGCCAACGGCAAAACGTGTCTTCGCTAATGTTTGCACCAAAACAAGCATCACGCACAGTAAGTCCATCAGTGATGTATTGCCTGATGCGTTTGGTGAGTTCTTCGGTGTATTTGGTAGGTCGAACCATATATGGTTTAATCTTAGCACTAAAGAGCAAAAGCGTTTTTACCAAACCCGAACTCACCAAACGCTAGCTCAATCAAACCCTTACCCAGCTCCATTATTTCTTATACTTATGCTGCAAATTGGCAAAGAGAGTTTTCCATAGCAAAACCTCGATTGTCTAAGAAAATGTGGGAAAACTACTTCACAAGGGTCTTTAGAATTGCATCAATACTGGAATTGTCACTTCCAGCACCTTCTTTACGAGTAATAAATCCACTCTCAGGTTCAGAAAATGCAGTAGTTGCACCAATTACGAGAAGTCTATCACGTTCTTCTTTATTATTAACCACATTATAGACTGCATGTAACGACTTTAATACATTGCGCCTATGAATGTTCGCCTGTTCCAGATGCCTTTCGGCATAATAATTCTTTTTCGCAAAGAGCAAGACCTGCGTATAAATGGCAAGAATGCCAAATTTTATTGCAAGAGTAATGACTCGAGGTAGTTCTGTGCCACCTTTTATATCATCCGCAATTACTTGTTCCAACAAATTAAAGTCTGGGAGTTGCACGCAAAGCAATGTAGCTGTTAATATTATCCACCCCACTCCTAGCAGAATAAGACAGCCGAGCCAATGACGAGCGTTTCTATTATGTTCGATTGCTTCTTTGTTAAAATCTTTGGCATACGCCTCCAGCATTTCCGTTCCAGATAAAATGCCAGAAATCTTCTCAATGTTCTCAATGTTGCTCTCGGCGGTTTTGATGCGATTTTCGATTTCACGAACATCTTGCCTCGCCTTGCCAATGCCTGCTTTCTTTCTATCTAGCCGATACAAAACATATTGAGTATGGATGTCATATAAATAAGCAGAGTAACCGCTCATATTGAACACTGAGATCTGTTTATTCTGTTGATTAAAGTGCTCTTCTACTTTGGCTATTTCATTACTATTGTCCAAAGTTCTAAAAAACTCTAGAAAATCACTATCCAAAAAAGCATCAGCTAAGTCCAGATAAACTTGTGCTGTATTTTGGCTGTCGCATTCATCGGCATATGCTCGAAGTGCCTGAGAGAGCTCTTCCATAAGGATATTTTATTACAAAAACACTGTTTTGTCTACTTGTCAATTGGCTTATGCTAAAAACATCCGAAGAGAAATCTCTGCTCGCCAAAAATATACTCGGCAAAAGCTAAATCTTTCGCAGAGCGTGAATACAGGAACTCAGGGTGGTCATCGAAATATAGGGGAGGGGGGTATTAGTTGATAAGCATTATTCTTCATCTATTCCCAGTGCCTTATCGTCACCCTTTGCTAAAGCTTCAAGCTCCTTAAGTGAACTCAATTTTACTGGATCATATTTGGTAGTTTTAGTCAGAAATGTGTCAACGAGGGGGAGCCATAGAAAATATCCGAGCTTTAGCTTGGATATTTTCTATCTATTTCGGAGGACTGGGCCAGAACCAGCGATAGCTGGTTCTGGCCTCGGTAGGAGGCGAGCGAAGAAAAAGTTTACTTTTTCTTTTGAGTCGACGCCCCGAGGGTAGCGATTTCGCCAGAAATCGCGTTGTCCAGTCCGGGGAGCCAAAAATAAAAGAAGACCTTTAGGTCTTATTTTATTTATGATTACTGTATAATAACTTTATGAGCAAACATCACAAATCTCACCAGCCCCAACCTACTCCCCAGCCAGCCGAAACCGTTTCAGCTGGGTTGCCGAGTTCAACCAAACACCTGATCTTCGGCTTAGTACTCACAGCCATAATTTTAGTGTTCGCGTTCATTCTTCACCGTCTGCGTGTCTTCCCACCCGTCACTTACACCAGCGCCGACTTCGATATTGACACTTACATCAGCTCGAATGATCAAGACCAAGACGGCATCGACGACCAGACCGACATCATCGTCAGCGCTCTCTCCTATCTCGCAACTGAACCCAAATACCAGAGCATCTATTATAGTACTGGCTATCCCGACGACAACCATGGCGTCTGCACCGATGTCGTTGCTTTTGCCCTCCTCGGTGCCGGCTACAACCTGCGCGATTTAGTTCATCAAGACATCACCGAGCACCCCGACGCCTATAATATCGAGACGCCCGATCGCAATATTGATTTTCGCCGAGTAAATAATTTATACACCTATTTCAAGCGCCATTTTACCTCTCTGACTACCGACACTGACAACCACGCAGCCTGGCAAGGTGGCGACATCGTCGTCTACCCTACCCATATCGGCATCGTCTCCGACCAGCGCAACCGTTACGGCGTACCCCTCTTGATTCACCACTATAGCCCTCTCCAAATTCGCTACGAAGAGGACATTCTGGCTGATTATGACCAAATTATCGGCCATTTTCGCCTACCTGTACCCAAAGATTGACTTTTAAGCAAATCTGTGCTACAATGGAATTATACCTACGTTAATAGGACTGTTTTTGTATGGATACAGTGTTCATGATTATTGCCGGGCTTGCTCTAGTCGCCTTTTTGATTGTCTCTGTTATCACTAGTGCCATTTCTACGCGCCGACGCCACGAAGCCATGAATCGCTATCGTTATCGCCCCAAACGTCAACTGATGATTGGGGCCGAAAAACACTGTTTTCAACTTCTTAGCGACATCTTTGGCGAAAAGTTCTACATTATTCCCGGGGTCAATATCTCTGCCCTGCTCAGCCATAAAGTCGGCAATCAAAATCGCTACGAAGCTTACAGCTTCATCGATAACAAAACCGTGGATTTCGTTTTCTGCAACAAACGCACCATGCGCCCGGTCTGCGCCGTCAAGCTAGACGACGGCCGTTCGACCGATTTTGGCCCCGGCAGCGACCCCAAGGACATGGAAAAATTCTTCCGTAGCGCCCATCTACCTTTCGTACGCATTACTAATCCAAAAACTCTTGATCGCAAGACCGTCATCGAAGAGTTTTCTCGCGTAATTTATGAGACCAGCCTCTTACAGCCAAATCCCCGAGGGCGCAAGAAAAAATCCGACCAAGTCGAAGATGAAGCGCTACCAGCGAAATCCGAGCGTAAACTCAGGAAAGCTCACGCTTCCTAGCCTCTAGAGGCCAAGACGGCCAAGCCATCACAATTCATCCCCCATCAAAAACCGGAGTCCTTCCTAGAGCTCCGGTTTTCTCTTTCCTAATTATTTCGCAATCGTTAGCGAAATCTTGCGACCATCACGGTCAACATCCAAGATTCGGAACTTCTTACGCTCATTCAGGGTAAAGACTTTCTCTGGGTCAGCATCATTGCCATTACCGAGCTCGGACACATGCACCAAAGCCTCGACGGCACTAGAAATCTGCACGAAAGCACCAAACGGCGTAATGCGCGTAATCGTACCTTCGACTTCATCACCACGCTTCAAACCTTCGACTTCAGAGAGCCATGGATCTTCAGTCAACTGCTTCATCGAAAGCGACAAACGCTCCTTGTCAATCGCGATAATCTTTGCTTCAACCGTATCGCCAACCTTGACATAGTCCGAAGGATTATTCACGCGCTCCCAAGAAATCTCAGAGATATGAATCAAACCTTCGACACCGTCAACATTCACGAACGCACCAAAGTCGACTACACCCGTCACGACGCCCTTCACAACGTCACCAACGTGTAGCTCAGCGAACCTTTCAGCCAAGCCATCCTTCACGGCTTCTTTTTCCGAAAAGATCAGCTTGTTATCCTTGCGATTTGCATCTAAGATGCGCACTTTCATCGGCTGGCCGACTAGCGAGTTCAAACGCTGCAAGATTTCGTCTTTGTCAGCTGAACCAACGCGTGGGTAATGCTCTGCCGAAAGCTGAGACACGGGCAAGAAACCACGAATCCCTTCATATTCAGCCAAGAGGCCACCACGATTCGCATCGAATGGTGTCACTTCAATCACCTCAGCAGCATCAAGCCGACCTTGGATTTCATCCCAGCCCTTCTCCTTAGCTGCTTTGCGTAGCGACAGCAAGACGCTACCATCACCCATTTCAGCCTCAATTACTGAAGCCGAGACTTCGTCGCCAACGTTTAAATTGCGTGCGAAAGAAACCTCGCGACGTGGCACTACGCCGATACCCCGAGCCCCGAGATCAATCAAAATCTCGTGCTTACGAATCGACAAGACCTTCCCCGTTACGGTTTCACCGACTACTGCACGCTTGACGTCATCTGACGCGTTCGCGAGCAGCTCATCCATTGTTAATTTGGCATTTGCCATATATTATTATATCCTTTCTTCAGACTCGTTCAAAATCATAAGAACAAAAACCTCTCATAATTTTGAACGAGCCCAAATCTTATCTCTCATTGTATCAAAAATCTTCAGCTTTGTCTAGAGGGAGAGCCCCACTAACGCCGGCGATTCGACACCATCCCACCACCTACCAGCAAGATCACCACTACCGACGCCACCACAATCCAAATCCACCACTGATTCACCTTAAACCATTCCCAGACCTCATTCATCTTCGTCTCTACGATTGATTTCTCCTCCGGCTCCTTCTCTTGCTGCTCATCACGATTGCTGCCAGCCCCAGTCTTCTTGTCTTCTTCGCCATAATCAAAGATATATTCGCCCGACTCTGGCTGTTTGAGAGTAATCTTATCCTTACCCACCTTCTCAAACTCCACCGGCACTAATTCCCCATTCTCCTTCACTCGATAGACGGCTTTTATTTCTTTCTCCTTCGGCACATCAATCGTCACCTGGTCTGGCTTCGCCGAAATCTCAGCGCCATCTTCTCCAATGAAGTTCACGTCGTAGCGATCAGTATCTTTACCCGGCAAAGGATTCTTGCCATTCTGATTTCCCTGATTCTCCGACGGCACAAGCTGAATATAACCATCCCCCGACGGCAGAGGCACCTTGATCGTCGGCCGATCCAAATCACCTACACTTGCATTATTATCTTGGGCTGGGCCACTTGGTCGCACCACGAAATCCGGCTCTCCTGGCAAAATCACAGAATTATTATCTCCTGCGCTCGGTCCACTTGGATTCCCTGGCACATCAGAAGCCCCTGGCCCCTCAGGATTATCTGAAGGTTCTTGATCCTCAAGCGTGATCCAATCCACTCGCGCTATAATCCGGTTCTCATTCCCAGCGACATCCCTAATTACGAATACAAATTCACCATTTTCGGAGAAGGTATAGCTCTCGCGACCCTCGTTATTCGTGATCTCAAAGTCCTCATCCTCTGGGTTAATCTTCATCAGAGTTGCCACCACTTGCTCATTCGTCACCGGATTCGGCTTATCATAGACCACCTTTGCCACTGGAGCCACCCGATCAATCCAATCCACATGTGCCGTATAACGTCCAGTCTGCCCATTAACACCTTGATATTCAAAGGTAAACTCCCCATTATCCGTGAACTCATAGCTTGCCGAGCCATCATTATTCGTCACCGTCACCTCTTCATCTACGCCCACCAAAGTTGCAATCACGTTCTGATTAGTTGGCAACGTCGTGCTGTATTCCACTCTCACAGCCGGCGCCGGCACAATCGTGCTATCTTCATAGAAGTTAAACATCCTAGCAGCAATAAAGCTTAGGCTCTGACTGGCAGCCGAAGTTCTCTCACCCACGATTTTTACGAATTTCACTGGTTCGGACAAAGTCGGAATCTCTATCGTTTTCGTCACATCATTCGCTGTGAGCCCAGAAGCCGTACCAATCTCCACGAAATTCACGCCGTCTCGGCTACCATAAACCTTCATGTCGATAATCTTACCATTACCACCTCCAGCCGGCATATAATCAATCGCCGAAAGATAAATTTCGCGACTTAGTTCAATCGTTATCCATTTATCCCTGTCTGTACCGTCCCAAGCCGAGTGCCAACGCGTATTGTAATTACCATCGATCACGTTCGCAGCCTGACCTTGATGCGACGTCGCCTCGGTAGAAACTCCGGCAATCGACAACTGGTCAATCGAAATATAACGTTTACGTGGATCATTATTGTCCTCTGTAAAAGCATATGTTCTAAAGTCACTGGCAAGCTTCGTGCCATTAGCACCAACCCGTACTTGCACTACCTTTTTGCCAGCCAAATTTGGCATCTCTTTAGCATAAGAAGTCCATTCATCATTCTCACTAAAACGCCATTCCATCTTATTATCTGCGCCAATCACACGATTTTCTAAATCATTTGCATAAAGTGTCGGCATGCTCTGTTCTATAATATCAATCACATAGTCCGAATCATGATCTGCCGTACCGACAATATGAATTACAATATCATCAGTCGAGTTAACCTTCGCAATCTCTTCTGGGGTCAGCTGCCAAGATTTCTCCGTAATCGGTTGCGACCAAGTCTCCTTCCCGTCAATACTGTATTCGAAAACCGTTTCGGTCGATTCATCCAGATAGCGCCCAGCCAGCATGATCTTCCCAGCATTTTCGCCATCAAAAGAGAAATTCGCTACCGACAAATCATTATTATTCAACAGATAGTTTGCCATCGTCCTTGACACGTCCGACTGTAGGACCTCTGCATTCGTCGCCATTTTCGCTATCTCCAGCGCCTCGCGCTGTGCGTACAGAAACTCCGTCTGTCCAACCGAGCTCGTGATATTCGGTTTCAACAAATTCAAAAGATCCCACATCGGCAAAGGATAGTAGGTCAAAGCCCCAGCAATCTCTTTAGCTAACGCTACAAAATCAGCTTCTGTCTTACGCCCATCTGCTTTATAGAGCTGAATCAATCCGTACCAAGCATCCATATGAATATTCTGATAGCTGAGCGCCTTGCGATAAACTTTCTCCAGTTCGTCATAATTATCAGCATAAAGATCCTTCAACAGCAGCGTTTCCGTCGCCAATTGATAATTATCCATATCATTGAGCGCTGCTTGCGCATAGGGCACATAACTTACCTGATAATAACTATCCCAGCTATTCGACCCCCAACCCAACAATAATCGCTCACTCTTCTCTGATCTTGTCCAACCAGAAATATTGTTACCCAACCCCCAAACTCCATTCCCGTCTGCATCTTGACGATAAAATAAATAGGCTGCATGGCCTGGCTGACCAATCACGGCTGCCGGATAGCCATAAGAGGAGTTTAAATTCGAACCGGTCTTTGACAAGCCACCACAGACCGAACCTTGTTCAAATACCATCCAAATCTTATTCTTGCCTTGCACCCCATACGGCACGCCATACTCCGATAGATGATACTTCGCGTCCCATTTTTCACGATTCTCTTCCGAATAATATTCCGGTAAGTTATAGTTATAGCCAAATCGATAAGTAATAAATGAATACGGATTTACTGTCCCTGCATGATCCCTCGACATCCGATTGATCCACTCAATCTCTTCATCGGTTGTAATATCATTCATCACCCATCGCATTTCCTCCACCTCAAGCAACTCAAAAGTTCTACTCTCAAGCAAGCCCCTCTCATACATTGACTTAAACACTTCATAGCGTTTCAAAGCGTCCGAGTACTGACCACCACCTAGCCAAGAACCCACTCCAGCCGAGTGCGTTAACGAAAGCGTCAACATCATACGCGTATACAAATCGCCCAGCCTTACCCCATTTTCCGTCACCGTGTCATTTGCAAGGTCGTCCTTGTGCGCCCCATAAAGCCTCGCCAGCACGTTCAAGGCATTACCGTATCCCCCACTTGGCGCACCCCCAGTAGTGTATTCGCGCAAAACCTCTAAGTTGTTAAATAGCCATTCCAAAACTTCACGATTACCCTCATCAGCACGCAAAAATTGAGTCAGATTATATTGACCCACTTTCTTCACTAAATTCCGACGTAGTAGAGTCAACTCATAACCCTGATTGGTCGCTAAATCCAGACCAGCGACTTTCTTCAGATCCTCGTCGTAGATATCCACTGATGGCACCAAAAACGGATCATAACCCTCTTTCGTCAACTTCAAATCAGCCCAAACAGCGTGATCATTACCATTACTACCGTTATCGTAAGCTTGTAATCTTAAATATTTATACTCTCGAATATCTAGCTTAATAAAATCAGCCTCTGCCCCCGGCAGGCTAACTTTTCGTTCTTCGTTATAAAGCACTTTCCAATCATCTGGTTGATCCCCTCCATTTTCTGAGCCATAAACCCAAAAAATCACACCATTGCTACTACTTGCAGCCGTCCGATTCAACCCAACATAAGCCGTCAGATAGTCATATTCTCCAGCAATTCCCAAATCCTCAAGATTATAATATATGTCTGAGGATGCATGTGCAAACAGTCCCTTATCAAAATTGGCAATGCCCCCATCATAACGTAAGCTTAGCTTTCCCCCAGCACTATCCTGATCTCGACGCAATACTCCCCAACCCACTCTTGACGCATATGGATCTAAATCCGACAAATAAGTAAACATACTGGTATCATCAGCCGTATTCTCGAAGCTCAAGTCGAAAACACTCAAATCCGTCGCACGCGTTTGGTAGAAGAACGAGCAGCCCATACCGAGAGCGACTGCCACGCTTAAAGTCACAAATGTTCTCCATAACATGTTGATTAGGCTAGAAATTTTTCGCTTCGCCATACTATGATCCTTATAGCGTCATTATAACAGCCCCTGTCACGCATTTCAAGACCCCTTTAAGCCATGAGAATTTTATCAGGCCATTAGATCGCACTGTGGGCAAACATAAGCCCCCTGGGCCGTCTGGAAGCGCGTCAGGCCACATTTTGGACAGCTCGAACGCCGATGCAGCCAATTCCGATAGCTATCTAGCCTCTCCTCGACCAAATCTTCATCGTATTCCACCCCTAAACCCAACGCCAGCTCGCGCGCCTTCTCCCAGGCTGCACGCTCCATCTTCAGGCGTTCCGGGTCCGTCTTAAAGTCCCAATGTTTTAATATTGCATGTCCGATTTCATGCAAAAAACACAGCTGATAATTATTTTGTTCATCCCAACCTGCCATCGGTTCATAAATAATTGTTCGCTCCGGCCGAAACGCAAATTTCTCCCCCTCCCGAAAGTTCAAAAATGGATACATTTCTTTCATTCGTACAATAAAATTATCCATCTCCTCCATCACTACCCCTAATTATACCACGCAAAAAACTAGCCCGTGTCGGACGAGCTAGTTTCGTGATTTTTGTTCAACCTAAGTGATTTATTTATGCAGCCTTTTTAGCTGGGCCACGACGCGAAATGCGACCACCCTTTGCACCAGCAATGCGAGCTAGTGCTGGGTTAGCAGCGAAGCCACCGGTGTGACCGTTCTGGCCACCCTTGCGACCAATCTGAGAGTAAAACTCTTTACCGTACTTTTCACGGTTCGTCTGTGCAGCTTTCAAGCCACCTGCCTTAGTTCCTGACATAATAAAACTCCTTTTTTCTGCCCACCAATTATTGCTATAAACACCACCCTATTTTCACCGTTCTGTCTCCTCAGCACAATCAAACTTATGCTTAGACATCACGATTTCCGGATGTTGCTACCATTGTAGCATACTGCTTCAGGTTTGTCAATACGTTTTTGTTAAAATTGTGTCATAATTTCGCCTCTACCTCTGTTAAAATCATCAAAAAATCTGCCCTTGCGAGGCCAAAAATATGTGTTTTAGTCACATTTTATGCCCGAACAAAATCCCACCAACTTTTCCCCTCCATGTGGAAAAAATGCTTGACTTTATTCACCTTGTGATATAAAATAGAGACAGTTTAAGCAAACTACTGCGAGGTTGCTTAAACCTCCCGAAGTCGCCAGTTTTGGCGATTTTTTGTTATCTCAGATGATTGCAAAGCGTTTTTTTGCTTCCCTATCTCACCCTGCCGGAAAACGACGCAAAACAAGGTCATCGCCCCACGAATTTTGCCCTTCTGGGCAACGTAGAGGCCCTTTTTAGCAATTTTAAGCCCAAAGAGCATAACATAAGCGTCTTCAAGTTAAAATACGCAGAGAATCGCTCCTACGCCCTAAAACTGGTTATTTTTCGCACTCGTTTTCTGGCCAATATAAAACTCCATGCTTTTACACATGGAATCTTATATTGGTGGAGTAACAGGGATTCAAACCCTGGACCTCTGCCTTGCAAAGGCAGCG
>CAZEVF010000005.1:0-60456 GCA_964515845.1 uncultured Candidatus Saccharibacteria bacterium
GTCGATTTCTGGATAAGTCGGGTAGTCATCCTTGGCCGTCGAGACCGAAGCTACGGTCTCATATTCGAAGGCTAGGTTCTTGACAGCGTCGGCCGTCTTCACCATCGCTTCGGCACCGTAAAGGTCGAAGATTTCAGCCATGACGTGCTTCAGCTGTTTGCTGTTCTGGACCGAGTTATCGTAAGGATATTCCTTCGGCAGGACTTCGTTGAAAATCACTCGGCCGAGGGTAGTATTGCGAATCTCTCCTTTAGCGAAAACGCGAATTGGCGTCTGGAGGGCGATTAAGCCCTGATCATAAGCCATTTCGGCTTCATAGACTGAGCTATATGGCTTGACCTGTTCAGCTTCCGTACCAGGCTTGTTGTAGGTGAGGTAATAGATACCTAGCACTACGTCCTGATAGATAGCAAGGACTGGCGCACCGTCGGCTGGCTTGAGCAAGTTCTTGCTGGCCGACATCAGTTCGCCGGCTTCAGCCTGAGCAGCGTCAGAAAGTGGGAGGTGGACAGCCATCTGGTCACCATCGTAGTCGGCGTTAAAGCCGGAGGCTACGAGTGGGTGCAGCTGGATCGCCTTACCGTCAATCAACTTCGGCTGGAAAGCCTGGACTGAAAGTCGGTGTAGGCTTGGCGCACGGTTCAAAAGTACATATTTACCTTTAATACATTCGTCAAGGCCGTCCCAGACCACAGCTTCACCAGCATCGATCATGCGTGTCGCAGAACGAATGTTCGGTGCATGCTCATTTGCCATCAACCAAGAGATAACGAACGGTTTGAAGAGCTCCAAAGCCATCTGTTTTGGCAGACCACATTCATTAAGTTTCAATTCTGGACCAACGACGATTACTGAGCGACCAGAGTAGTCGACGCGCTTACCAAGCAAGTTCTGGCGGAAGCGCCCTTGCTTACCTTTGAGGAGGTCGGAGATACTCTTGAGCTTGCGACGACCGTTTTGAGCGCTAGCACTACGGCTGCCATGGACGGCTGAGTTATCAATCAGAGCGTCGACGGCTTCCTGCAACATGCGCATTTCGTTATGGCAGATGACGGCCGGAGCATTAAGCTCGAGCAGCTTCTTCAGACGATTATTACGGTTAATTACCCTGCGGTAGAGATCGTTCAAGTCCGAGGTCGCGAAACGGCCACCAGGCAGCGCAATCATCGGGCGTAGATCTGGTGGAATGACTGGCACGACGGTCAGAACTAGGTCGATCGGCTTGATGCCGGCAGCTTCCATACCTTCAAGGACTTTGAGGCGCTTCATGATGCGCTTCTGCTTCTGGCCCTTAGCACTATCAGCTTCTTCGCGTAGCTGATCAATCATGCTCTTGAGGTCGATCTCGTCAAGCAGGCGCTTGATTGCTGTTGCGCCCATCTCGACTTCGATGAGTTCATCATAGTCGTCTGGGAGGTTGCGATATTCCTGCTCGCCGAGGACGGCGCCTTTTTGCATCTTTTCGAGGGTATTCTTGCGCATTAGATAGTCAGCTTCGAGCGCTTCGGTCTCTTTGACCTGTTCATCAGCGAGAGCTGTGACATTCGCATTTGGTTGCTTCGCCATTTCTTCGTAGCGCAGCTTGATTGCCTCGCGCGCTGTGACCGTATTAGCCTCGAGATCAGCCAGTCGCTGGGCAATTTCCTCTTCTTTGGCACTGACGATCAGGTATGAAGCAAAGTAAACTACTTTTTCAATATTCTTGACAGTCAGGTTCAGCAAGACGCTGAGCGCACTCGGAGTGCCACGCATGAACCAAATATGAGCGACCGGTGCAGCCAGGGTAATGTGTCCCATGCGCTCGCGACGTGAGATACTCTTGGTGACCAAGTTTCCCTCTTTGTCGACGGCAGCTTCTCTTGACCGAACACCTTTGAGCTTCGAATCGTGTGGGTTGATATCCTTGACTGGGCCGAAGATCCTTTCACAGAATAGACCATCGCGCTCTGGCTTTTGTGTACGATAGTTAATCGTCTCTGGTTTGAGCACTTCGCCGTAGCTCCAGTTCAGGATGTCTTCTTTGCTGGCAACGCTCAGTCGAATCGAATCGAAATCGTTGGCGCTGATAAAATTATCCATCCAAGCCATCTTATAACTCCTCTCCGAGGTCAGCGAGTTCACTATCGTCGAACTCTTCAGCCTCTGTTATTTCTATCCCCTCATCATCCAGCATTTCTTCAGCCTCCTCCTCGTCGAGATCGACAAGCGTATCGGCCGTTTGCTGGTCGTTATTATGCTGTGCATAGATTAAACGATCATCGTGTGACTTTTCAATTTCGCGTGAAGTCTTTTCGATCACCTCGCTAGCATCGGTCGATTCGCCGTGGTCGAGTAGGTCAACCTTGAGGCCGAGACCTTGGAACTCTTTGACCAAGACGTTAAAGCCTTCTGGTAGTTTCGGACCCTCGATCGGCTCACGCTTGATGATACTTTCGTAAGCCTTAGCACGACCGTAAACATCATCGGACTTAATCGTCAGCATTTCCTGCAAGGCCGTAGCAGCACCGTAAGCTTCGAGTGCCCAGACCTCCATTTCTCCGAAACGCTGGCCACCGTTCTGAGCTTTACCACCAAGTGGCTGCTGGGTGACGGCCGTGTATGGACCAGTCGAACGAGCGTGAATCTTGTCTTCGACCATATGGTGAAGCTTCAGCATATACATCACGCCGACGCTCGTGCGCTCGTTGAATGGCTCACCAGTGAGACCATCGTAGAGCTGCACCCTACCATCGCGACTGAAGCCAGCCTTCTCGAGCTGCTCGGAAATCGTTTCGTCGCTGACGCCGTTGAATGGTGGGGTGGCGACTTCATAGCCGAGGGCTCGCGCTGCCATACCAAGGTGAACTTCGAAGAGCTGTCCGAGGTTCATACGGCTTGGCACACCCATTGGACTGAGCAAGACGTCGACTGGAGTACCGTCCTCCATGAATGGCATATCCTCGACCGGCAGGATGCGTGAAACCACGCCCTTATTACCGTGACGACCAGCGATCTTGTCGCCGACGCTAATCTTGCGCATTTCGGCAACGTAGATTTTGATCTGCATGATGACGCCGGCCTTGAGCTCATGACCTTGTTCGCGTGTATAAATACGCACACCGACGACTTTGCCCATGCTAGCACCGTTCATGCGTACCGAAGTATCGCGTACGTCTTTGGCCTTTTCACCAAAGATTGCGCGTAGCAAGCGTTCCTCTGAACTGAGCTCTTGTTCGCCCTTTGGAGTAATTTTACCGACGAGAATATCGCCCGGCTGGACTTCCGAGCCAACGACGACGATACCGTCTTCGCCGAGGTGGCGCAGGCTGCGCTCTGGGACGTTCGGAATATCGCGCGTAACCTGCTCCGGACCAAGCTTAGTTTCGCGCACTTCGACGTCAAAGTCTTTGATGTTGATACTGGTCAAAGTGTCATCTTCAACTAAGCGTGAAGAGATCACGATTGCGTCATCCATGTTGTAGCCACGCCATGGCATGAAGGCGACTAGCAAGTTCTTGCCGAGAGCGAGCTCGCCATTACTGACAGAGGCGCCTTCGATTAGGATGTCACCCTTCTTGACTTTCTGGCCACGGACAACTTTCACGCGCTGGTTGTAGCAGCGATCATCGTTCGTCTTCTCGAAATGTTCGAGCTTATATTCTTTTTCGCCATCTTTGTATTTTACGACTACGGCGACACCATCGGCACGCTTGACTTCGCCGTCAGCCTCAGCGACCACAACTTGCGAGGTATTCATCGCGACGACGTGTTCGATACCGGTACCGACAGTCGGCGCATCGTTCTTCAAAAGAGGTACGGCTTGTTTCTGCATAGCGCAGGCCATGAGCGAACGGTCGACACGGTTCTTTTCGACGAACGGAATCAAGCTGGCTGACGTACCGAGAATTTCTTTGTGAGCTGCATCGATATGGGTAACGAGGTTCGAAGCGACTTGGCTTGGGCGACCCTTAATACGAGCCGAAACCCAGTCTTCGACGAATTCGCCCTTTTCGTTCACTTTGACCGAAGCGTCGGCGATAATCATATCGTCTTCAGTTGCAGCGTCGACGTAGACGACTTCGTCGGTGACTTTGCCATTCTTAACGACACGATAAGGCGCTTCGATGAAGCCATATTCGTTAATGCGAGCGTAGGTAGCGAGGTTCAAAACTAGACCGACGTTACCACCTTCTGGGGTTTCGACAGTACAGATACGACCGTAGTGAGTGGGGTGAGCATCACGCACGTCGAAACCAGCGCGTTCGCGAGTGAGACCACCAGGGCCCATCGAGCTAAGACGGCGCTTATGAGCAAGCTCAGAGTACCCGTTAACCTCATCCATCAGCTGTGAGAGCTGAGAGCTCGAGAAGAACTCCTTGACGGCAGCTACGACCGGGCGTGAGTTCAAGAGTTGCGACGGAGTGACATCCTCTGGGCTAACCATTGACATACGGTCAAGAATGTTACGTTGCAACCTCAGCATACCGAGCCTGAACTGGCGCTGCACCAACTCACCGACCAGCTTCACGCGACGGTTACTGAGCGAGTCGATATCGTCGGCTGGATCTTGAGTGTTATTGAGGCGAATGATCTCACTGATGATGGCGATTACATCTTTCATCTGCAATGTGCGATGCGCTGCGTCGTTGGGAGTGTCATAGCCAAGGCGCTGATTAAGTTTAAAACGACCAACTCGTGAACAATCATAGCGACGATAGTCAAAGAAAGCGCGTTCGATCATCGATTTAGCGTTTTCGACGGTGGCTAGATCGCCTGGACGCAGACGACGATAGACTTCGAGCAAAGCTGCTGATTGGCCAGTAGCTGTATCTTTATCGAGGGTAGCATTAATGTAGCTCACTGGGCCATTATCAACTTCGGCGAACTTCTCACGAATCTCATCATCCTTCGCGATGCCGAGTGCCTTAAGAAAGGTCGTGACTGGGATCTTACGACGGCGATCAATCTTGACGTTGATACAGCCATTCGCCGTAGTCTCGAACTCGAGCCAGGCACCACGGCCAGGGATAACCTTCGCACCATAGTAACGGCGTCCATTAATTTCGTCAGCTGTAAAGAAAACTCCGGCCGAACGAATCAACTGTGAAACCACCACGCGCTCAGTACCATTGATAATGAAGGTTGCGCGATCAGTCATCCAAGGATAGTCGCCGAAATAAATGTCCTGCTCCTTGATTTCACCCGTCACCTTGTTGGTGAGCTCGACGATGACATGTAGAGGTGCAGCATAAGTCGATAGATTATATTTGGCAACTTTTTCGTTCTCAAGGGGAGCTTTAAAATAATAATCCTTGAAACGCATGGACAATTTCTGTCCAGTATAGTCGTCGATCGGGTTCAATTCATTGAACACCTCTCTTAGGCCCGATTTGACAAAGTCGTCCCAGCTATCCTTCTGATGGGCAATCAGATCTGGGATCGGTAATGCTTGGTCGCCTTCAGTGAAAAACACTCGGCTACCACTAGCAGCTTTTGTAGTTGCTTTACTCACAAATTCCTCTCTTTTAGTGTTGATAATCTTTCTCGCCAAGCGAGAAAAGCCTGCGTCGCCTCTAAAGATTGAGCAAGCTCATCTTTACTCGGCTCCTTGAGCTTTTAGCGCCGAAGATTAACTGCTATATTCTGCGTCAAGAGTCGCCATCCCTCGCGCACCCAAAAATATAGCTCACTACTTCTTATCATCTATCTTATCGAACTTTATGATAAAAATCAAGAGTAAAAATGTTCCTTACTTGACTTTTATCGATATTCTATGTTAATATATGAAAGGTATTCTATAATACTAATATTCTGAAGGGAGGGGAACAGAATGGAACCTTTGAAGTACACCGTAGAGAAAGATAGCGAGAATCCTCACGAGCTGTTTTATGCTGGTACTCTGGAGAGCATTGTCGACTATCCAAAATTGGTTGAGGCTGGATGGCGCCTGACGCCGGCTTGTGGTGGCTACTGGATCACCTTGCCGTCAGCTTTAATGGTGCTGGACGAAGTCAAGCCCAACATCTACTTGACTATGGAGACGGATGGGGCAACGAAGCTCGTCGGGAGCTATGTGGTGAGTTTTACTGGCTGCGAAACGCCAAAGCTAAGCTTTGTAATCAAACCTCGTTATGAGATCAAGCGTTTCTTGGAGTTCAATGCTTTTGGCGATAAACCTGGGGACGACGCGCTGGTAATCTATGACCGGATGGGTGCGATCAGCTCGTGCAACTCAGCCAAGGCAGAGTATGGCCCGGGCTTCAGCATCCATCGACTGCTTGGCATTTTGCCGGAAAAGGACAGGGCCACGGCTGAGGCAAAGTTCAGGACCGAAGGTGAAACCTATCTGGATGCGAATATCCCGAACTGGCGCAATCCTTATCTCTACAATTAAGCAAAAAGCTCGCCCCACGGACTAGGGGACGGGCTTTTTCAATAAGATTGATTAGATGTCTAGATCATCAAGATCGGCCAGCTCGGCTCGGGTCTTCTCGGCGAGCTCAGTACCCTCTTCACCACCGTCGAGAGGGGCATTGCCTTCCTCTTCATCGGCACGGAGGTCACCCATGGCTTCGGCGTCAGCGCGAGTCTCTCCAGCTCCATGCTCAGCTCGACCACCTTCGACTCCGATACCATCGGTGTTGACGACTTTCAGGTTATAGCGAGCGCCGTTTTTCGTGCCTAGCACGCGTAGCAAAGTACGAATCGACTGTGCCGTAGCGCCACGCTTGCCAATCACGCGGCCGACATCTTCCGGATCAACGCTGAGGCTCAGCAAAACGCCTCGTTCATCAATCTCTCGGTCGACAACGACTTTATCTGGATTGTTGACGAGAGTTTTTACGATATATTCTACAAATTGTTGGTCAATGGTTGCCATAAGGTCTCCAGTTATTTTTATGCTATGTATTAATTATAGCACATGCAGAAACAAAAGTTGAAAAATCAAGTTTTTCTAAAATGCTAGCCTACCTCTGTTTTGCTAGTTTTACTATTGACAAAATGCTTATGGTGTGATACAATGGAAGTATGGGGTGTTTTACTCCTAATTTTACGGCTCGCACGCCGGATTGGAGGGATGAAATGTGCGAAAAATCAGTATTTTAATAATTTGTTTGGTATTTGGCTGGTCCATGGTTTTGCCGATTATGGCGAAGGATGCGTCGGGTAATGCCGATCAAAATACCAATGCAACTGTGACGACTAAGGAAGCCGAAGCTTCGTCGAGCAAGGAAAAACCTGCCGGCACCGTCAGTGGTAATTCCCTGGTCGAGAGCGCAAAAGAGGCAGCCCCTAAAGTTTGGGACGCGACGAAGAGCACAGCTGCCAAAGCCGGTCAAATTGCCAAAGAAAAGGCCCCAATCGTAGTCGACAAAGCTAAAGACGTGGGTAGCAAGGTCGCCGAAAAAGCGAAAGGAGCCGCACCGATCATCAAGGAAAAAATCGACGAGGTGGTTGAGGACGCCGGTTTGGAAGGCCCGAATCGCTATGAATCTTCGCAGGAGAAGTTCATGCAATGGTTCAGTAACATGACCGGGACAAATTAGCACTTTTTGGGTGACAATCTGGTCACCCACTTTTCTTTTGCAAATAATATGTTATAATGTTGAAAGTACATTACAGAAAGAAGGTGTTCAAACTGAGTTACCCAATATACGCTCCTAGCGATTCGGAGATGAAAGACGATAGTGGATTTTATGAATTGCGAGGCTTCTTAGATAAGCAAAACTATCGGATTGCCAAAATTATGGAAGAGACTACCCTGAAGTTGTCGACCTACAGGATGGAAGATGACGGATTCTGGACGATATCTCTCGATCAGATAGTAGAACTATTGGAAAATGGTCATCAGCAAAAACCTGTGTTCTATAAATTTCGCGATGCAAATAATCACGATTATGTAGGACGAATTCGAGAAGCAATAACCGAGCTACAGGCCAAATGCGCTGCACGACGGAAATTTCTTCCCGAATATCAGAAAATGTGGCGAGAGGCACGCACATTGCCGGAAGGCACTGATATTTACTATGGTTTGGATTATGTGTTAATCATGATCCCGATTGAATCCCTAGTAAAATACCAGATTTTCTTTGAACCTCCAGGTCTATTTTCGGCTTATCGACGTTGTTTCACTCAGCGTTCTGGCGAATTGTATTTCGGCTTTGTCTGGAATGAGTTGGCATTGGAAGCTTTTGATGCGAAGCTCTGTTTTCTAGAATGGAAAGCCGAGGAATACCAAAAGCAGAACTGTGCTCGAGTAGCCTATCAGGATTTCCAGACTCAATGTCGAGGCTTTGCTTTTTGGGAGAAAGCCACCTTTGGCACCTCATCAGCTCCTCCATAAAACGAGGAGCTTTTGACTTTTTGGCAACTTTTTGATATACTTATGTATATGGGGGTTCATAATGTTAAAAATATGAATCTACTACCTTAAAAGGAGAGTGATAATTTTGTCTCAAACCTATGAGCAAATCTTGAGCCACCCTATTTTTCAAACCTCGAAAGTGGCTTATTTTTCTTGTCGTGCTCCAAATGTAGATTGTTTTATGCTGGCACGTGCAAAGGATGATCAGCTTGAGCAGAAAATAGCTCAGCTACATCAAAGAGAGCAGGAGATGCTTGATGAGTTAGGCTTTGGCCAGAGGGATTGTAATCTTTCGGCAGAGTGTGTCGGAAAGCGCGATTGCCCCTGGATGAGTTTTTTACCGGACCTAGAGCGAATTGAGGATGCGTCCGATTACAGCTATCGCCTTTCGTATAAATGCGTTAACTTTGGCGCGATGGTAAAAGTGGGGGATCTGATGACAGACTATTATATTGATTGTTTATCAGCTTATCGACTAACGGCCAGCCTGTTGACCTTGATCAATTGGCTAATCCGGATGAAGGTTACGATAAGCTTATCGCCGAGGAACCTATTAGTCGACCTTAACTCATCATTTTTCCAACCAATTAGTTGGAGCCGGGCTAAGACCACGGCATATTTGTCTATGTCCGTGGTGATCGGCTATTATCGTCAAATGGCGCGTATGATCATGCGTTTGACCGGCGTACAGAAAGCCGAGGAAGGGGGCTGGATTCTGCCCAACAATGCCGATGCGCATGATTTTTCAATCTTATTCGTCATACTTGATGAGTTATCAGCGCAGCGTTACGAACTGCCGGAAAAGCTTGATCAGGCTAACGACTATGCCACAAAGATTCACAATCTACAGCAACGCATCTTAGAGAGGCTGAATCAATCGCTTCGCTATGTTGAAGTGAGACCAAACAGCCCACTATATGTAGTCCGAAGAAAAAAATAAGGAGGGATAAATATGGACGAATTAAAAAGAATATTTTTGGAAGCAGGAGTAGCTGAAAGTGTCATTGAATCGATAATCGATAGTATGGGTTTGACCACGGTCGAAGATTTGGCGTATTTTACAGACGCAACAGCGTTTGCTGAAGCTGGTGTTTCTGGTATGTTGGCGCAGCGCAAATTAGCTGCTGCTGGTGCCGGGATTAAAGCTGAGCGTGAAGCTGCCAAACAGCGTGAAGCACAAATAGCTGCTGAGAGAGATGCGCAGAAAAACTTGGATTTATCTTTGTTGGCCGAAGATGTCAATGAAGAAGAATGGATCAGAGACTTGCAACAGGGTGGTATTTTAAGATTCCAGGAAAGTACTTATATTGCCGGGATTAAGGCTGTTTTGGCTGCCAACATGGGGGTATTTAGAGCTGTTGAAACCTTATCGAAGATGGTAACCGATTATTCAATAAAGAGTGCGATTCCGTCTCCGAAACTGTTTTATACTTTGCAGGATATTATTACCAGGCGCGAATACGGTTTGGTGTTTGCTGCTTCGGAGAATAATCGCGTCAATGGTGTGCCGATTTATGCTACCAGCAAGGATATGGAGCAGTTAATGCAGCGTATGATGCAGTTTTTCGTACCGGCGATTTTGGATTCAGCGCAAAAGGTGGCAAAATGGTATAACGACCTGACAAATCAGAAAACTTCGGATTTCTTCGTTGAGCAGACCATGCACGAAAGCGCGTTGGGTCAGTCAACCTCTTACCCCAGTCCAGCTGCACTGTATGATGCTGGTGTAAACCTGCGTCAGAGTATTAACCAGACCTTTGCCGGCAATGGTATTCAGAAAGCCTTGGCAATCTACAATGAGTATCGGACTTTCGTGGGCGTACTGAATGATCCGGACTTACCGTCGTCGGTTGGAGCTTTGGATAAAGATAACGTTTTGAGCATGTTGGGATTCGACGCTAATGCTGCGGCAGTGCGTTCGGAAGCTTTCATTGTGAAGTTTGTTATTAGCATGATTGACGCTGAGAGGCTGGCTAAAGGTAAAGAGTTGCAGTTCTTTAGAGAGCTGCATGATCTGGCGCGCCAGATTGACTGGTCGGCCTTAACCGGTAATCCCAAGGATGCACAGTTGATTGCAACTGCTTCAACACCCCTGCAGTTTATCGGCAATCCCGGTGTGACGGGTGCGATTCCGGCAGCCACTATGGCTCAGCCGTCTCAACCGATGATTGGTACTGAGGCGCGCTTGGGCATACAGCAGATGAACGGCAAGGCTTTGCCTGAGATTGCTTCTAATGCTTGAGGTTAGAGATATTATCACGACACAAACCATCAAAAAGCCCCGGCGAGAAATCGTCGAGGCTTTTAACTTTATTCAGCGTTTTCGGCTGGGGCTTCGGTCGCCTCGGCTGCTGGCTCAGCCTCTTCCTTTGGCTGATTCTTGCGCAGCTTGTCGGCGTGCTTCGCCTGAGCGTGCTTCTCAGGAGCAGCTTTGTACCAAGCTGGAAGCTTAATACCTTGCTGCTTCAAGACTAAGGCTACTCGGCTGGAAGGCTGAGCGCCATGCTCAAGGTAGAATTCCACCTTTTCCTTGTCCAAGACCGTGGCCTTAGTTTCTGGGTTGTAGTTGCCGACCTCGGCTACAACACGACCCGAAAGTGGGTGGCGCTGCGCTTCTTGGACGACTATCCGGTACACTGGAGCGTGCACACGACCATTA
Source organism: uncultured Candidatus Saccharibacteria bacterium (assembly GCA_964515845.1). Lineage (GTDB taxonomy): Bacteria > Patescibacteriota > Saccharimonadia > Saccharimonadales > Saccharimonadaceae > Nanosyncoccus. Next base: position 11,004 of record CAZEVF010000005.1, read on the forward strand.
CGCTGCATACGAATCGCTAGCATTTTTCTCTCCTATGAGTTAATAATAGATTCATTATACGCTATATGCCTAGTTTTGTAAAGACTGGTTTAGAGGTGAGTTCAATGATAAAATATAAACATCGGAACAAGGTGGTTTTGGATCTAAAGCATATCTGCAGAAAGGAGGGGTTTATGCAGGATTTAACAAATGAGCTGAGAAGAAGGCCGATATCGATTAAGAACTCAGCCAGTGAATCGGTCGATAAGGTGACTCGGCAGATGATTGACGAAACGCTGGGATTAAAGCTTTTCGAACTGGCAACTGACGGTGTCACTGAACTAGTGATTAAGGGTAAAATCACAGACGCGCCTCGCCATTACGTTCCACTTTTAGGGCGCAATGAGATTGTCGCAGAGCTACTCTTAGACACGCCCGTCAAACGTTGGAGGCTCTGGGAAGTGGTACTGCTGGAAGATGGCCTCGAGCTACGCATTGTCGATACACAGTTCAGCGCCGAACAGGAGTATGCAGCGACCATTGTCTTGATTCTAGCCAAGCCGAAGCGCTTACACTTCGGCGTCGGAGTGACCGGAGACGAACCTACAATGAATGGCCACTTCGACATATCGTATTGCTACGGCCAGATTGAACATTTCGTTTGGCACCCAGACGGCGCCGACTCGTCAAGCTAGCGACCATTCGCACCAAAATTCTCTCAGCAATGCTTGTACCTTAAAATTGGGCTGCCGACTGACGGCCCAATTTTATTGCGCCGAAAGCCTAGGCAGCGTCTTTTTTATCGTTGCCCGAGCGTGCACGCGCTTTGAGATAGACCTTAACGCCCTCGGCAGCAGCGTTACCCTCGGCCTCTTGCTTAGAATGCCCGACGCCAGTACCTTTAAGCTGATGGCCGACATAAGCACCAACCGTAAAAGTCTTGTCGTGGTCAGGACCTTCTTCGTTTAATACGCGATAGACCGGCGTAGCGCCGTCGTTATGCTGTGCTAGCTCCTGAAGATAGGATTTTGGATCGCGCCAAGTGCCTTCCTCGAGAATCTTATCAATTTTGACCAAAATATGCTTGGCGATGAACTCTCGGGCCGTATCATAGCCTTGGTCAAGATAAATCGCACCGATGACAGCTTCGAAACAGTCGGCCAAGATCACAGCATGAGCGCGAGTCGAGCCATGCTTCTCTCCCTTCGAGAGGCGAACCAGAGGCTCGTAGCCGAGTTCCTCGCCGGCAGCGCCGATACTTTCCGTGCGCACGAGGGCCGAGCGCCAGGCCGTCATGATACCCTCTGGCTCGTCGTAGTTCCGGTACAAAAAGTCAGAAGTTACCAGTTCCAGCACGGCGTCTCCGAGAAACTCAAGGCGCTCATTATGCTCTTTGACGCTCGCTTTATGCTCGTTGACATAGCTCCGATGAGTCAAAGCTGTGATCAGAAGGTCGATGTCCTTGAACTCAAAGCCGAGCTTTTCGCGCGCGAAACTTTGATATTCTTCAATTTGTGTTGGATTCATGTTTTCTCCAAATTAAATTTGATGTTTTCGCCTAGATCCCCTGACGAATTTTGTTCTTTGCCACCAGCATCAGCTTTTCGATGTCTTCATACTCGATCGCATTGATCGCATCGTTAAACTTGAACCATTTGATCCCCTTCATCCATTGCTCCTTAGTTGGGATTTCGGCATCGTCTAGCGCCCGTACGAGATAGATTTGCGTGGTCATGAGGACGAGCTTGTCGGCCCGGCGATACTGAAAATGGATTTTCCCGAGCCAGGAGAGGACTTGGATGTGGAAAAGACCCGATTCCTCACCGATTTCGCGAATCGCAGTCTGCTTGGCGTTTTCTCCAGGCTCAATGTGACCCTTAGGAATGGTCCAGCGTCCCTTAGAATCCTGGATCAAAAGAATCTCGATGTCTTTTTGATCCTTACTCATGCGAAAGACAATTCCTCCGGCAGTTGGCTCGCGCACGACTTCTTGGATGGCAGGCTTTTTGAAAACGCGTGTGGTAAGTCGAGAGAACGCACTGGTCTTCTCGACTTCAGATTTGAGAGGCAAGGCCTCAGGGATCTTGCGCTGTTTAGCAATTTTAACGGGCGTCGCAACCTTGACCGTAGCCGTTAACTCTGGCATTGGCTTAGGCCTCTGATTTTTAGCTGAGGACGCTGAAGCTTTAGGCCTATTCGGCTGCCTCTTCCCCTCCGTTTTCAACCTCAGCTTGGCCGTCGTTTGTTGGCGCGACCGGTTGTGTTTTTTCTTCATGTGATTTCTCCTCAGGAGATTTTGCTTCGTCATTATAAATCTGGCGATAGGCTGTGCCCAGAACGCCATTCACGAATTTCGACGAGTTGTCCGAACCAAAAGCTTTGGCCAGCTCGACGGCTTCGTTGATTGCTACCTTGGGGGGAACAGTGTCAGCTGAGGACTCCAGCTCGTGCAGTCCAATGCGTAAAACATTACGGTCAATAGCAGCGATAGTATTGATTGGCCATTCTGGCGCTAGGGGTTGCAATTCTTGGTCGAGCTCGTCAAAACGCTTAGAAACGTCGCGCGCTAGACCGTAGACAAACTCCGTGTCGCCCAAGGCCTTGGAATATGGTTCGATATTTTTGGCAACGATCGTATCGATTTCGGCAGTCGCGTCCCCAGCCTTAGACCGAAATTCGTATTCATACAAACTCTGTAAAACAATAATTCTACCTAAGTGCCGGTTACTGGCCATATATCTTCCCTATCCCTTTTATTTAGATTTTTTAGTGTTAGTGACCTTTGTGGTGGTCGTTTTCTTGGTGACTTTCGTCTGCTTGGCTGCTTTTTTCGCCTTTACGGTCTCGGTCGAGGCAGGCTTAACTGTCTTGACTTTAACGTTCGGGGTCTTTTTCGCTGTCTCAAACGCCTTGACTGGAGAAGTGCGATTCACAGCGCGCGCCAATTTCAGGCGAAGATGGTTGCGTCGGAGACCAGTCTTGCGTGGACTACTCTGTTTTTTAGGTTCAGGCATAATGCTCCTTGTTAATATAAGATTCTTAGATGATTTTATCACATTTTATCGGCAACGACAAGGGGTTTTATGGACGATTTCATGACGTTTTGGCAAAGCAAAAGGCAGCGTTAGAGTTTGCTGCCTTTTTCAAGGGAGATAATAAGTTAATCGATAGCACGCGTAGTCCTGACAATTTCGCCGTCGGCGTTCAATGTAATTGTATTCACGTTAGCAAGGGGGAGTGGCTTGATTTTCTGCAGATTACGGTGATTTTGCCAGCTTTTTGCCGGATCATCAAAATTCATCTTCGGCAGACCAGCGTGAGCGTAATCAGCGTAAAAAGTCACTTCGATGCAATCGTCATAATTTTGATGTTCGGGGCGTGTCCAGAGGTTAACTTTGGGGATATAATGGCCACTGGCCGAGCAGAACAAGTCGCGTTGCTGACAATTTCCGACCAACCAACGTTGATAATAATGCTTTGGACTCCAACTATCAAGCACGTAGAGTTCGAGATGCGCCCGAGCTTCTAGCTCAACCGTCTCACAAAAGAGGCAATTATCTTCCGAATCGAACAACGCAGCTCCGAGCAAACTTGTTTCATCATACTCGATGGCTCTCGGCAAGCGCAGCTGCAGGCTGACACCCTCTGGGTTAATCGCGCCCGCCTTCGCTAGGGCCTCATCGTCAAATTGCAGGCGTACAGTGTAAAACTCTCCGGCCTGCAACTTAATGTGCGAACCTAGCGATTCAACCTCTGTCTCTAGGACCATAGCACTAGCCGAACTTGGTTCAACTGAACGTACAGTCATGAAAACATAATCATCTTTCGGTAAGAAAATCGGGTAAATCAGTAACGCCACGCACAGACATAATCCGACAATAAGCATAGCGACAAAGAGGCTAGCGATAATATCCAGCAATAAGCGATCTTTGGTTCGGTGAGAACGCCGGCGCCGATGATGCCTAGCTTTGGCTTGACTATTCTTCGACTGATTCAGTTTGCGCTTCTCATAGGTAATAATCTTTTGTTCTTCGCGTCGAGTCTTCGGGCGACGTTTCGCTGGGCGTCGCTGTCGTGATTGCTGTCTGGGTGTGTGAAATTTCATACATATTTCTCTCCTTTCAAGTTGCTAAGTCAATACTTCTCTGTGAATTATAACATGAAAGAGCTTTGTATGCGAATTTTAATACAATCTTCTAGCTAACCACTAGGTTAATCAACTTAGCATTCTTCGGCACGATCACTTTGCGTACGGTTTTGTCAGCGACGAACTTCTGGACGTTTTCGTCTGCTAGCGCCATTTCCCGGATTGCGTCGGCATTATCGAGTTGGTCGACTGCGACCATAATCTTACCCCTGAGCTTACCATTGACTTGGACAACTACTTCGACCTGGTCGGCCACCAAGTATTTTTCGTCCCAAGTTGGCCAGACGTCGTCCTCGCCGAGATGCTCGAGCATTTCGCTGGCGAGGTGAGGGGCAAAGGGCTTCAGAAGTTTGGCGAGCGCCGTGAGGTCTTCGTGCGTGGCGCCAGTCTTATAGAGCTGGTTGACGAACTCCATGAGGGCTGCGACAGCTGTGTTGAAACTGCCACGATGGATGTCCTCGGTCACCTTCTTAATCGTCTGATGACGCTTCTGCGCCGACAATGTTTCAGAGTTGTCAATTTCGGACCCGGGTGTGCCCGGCTCATCTGAAGAATCGCCGTCGGCACAGCCCTTAGCTATTTTATGGTCCTCAACCGACAACTCTGATTCGTTGGCGAAGCAAAGCGTCCAGCAGCGATTCAGGAAGCGATAAACACCTCCGATTGCCTCGGTGTTCCACGCAGCGTCTTGATCGTAAGGCCCAATGAACATTTCGTAAGTACGCAAGGTGTCGGCGCCGTAGCCACTGTCAATCACCTCGAGTGGGTCAATGACATTGCCCTTGCTCTTGGACATTTTCTTGCCGTCGGGAGCATTAATATAGCCGTTGTAAAGCAGCTTCTTAATCGGTTCACGGAACGGCAGTAGTCCCTGATCAGCGAAAAACTTGCACCAGAAGCGAATATAGAGCAAGTGCGCGACAGCATGGTCACCACCAACATAGACATCCGTCGGCGCCCAATATTTCACGGCCTCTGGATCCCAGGCTGCAGCCTCATCGTGTGGACTAGTATAGCGCCAGAGGTACCAGCTGGAGCAGGCATAGCCATCCAGCGTGTCGGTTTCCCTGGTCATTTCTTCGCCATCAATCGTGACCTTGAGCCAATCTTTGGCCTTAGCTAGAGGTGAGCGCCCAGTATCGTCCGGTTTGTAATCCTGGATTTCGGGGTGCATGACCGGTAGCTGATCCTCAAGAATTGGATGAGGATTGCCGTCCTTGTCATAAGCGATCGGAATCGGGCAGCCCCAATAGCGCTGACGCGAAATCAGCCAGTCGCGCATTTTATAAATCACCCTCGGTCGTCCTACGCCATTTGCTTCGAGAAAACGCGAGATCTCTTCGCGCGCGTCCTCGCTGCGCATGCCGTTATATCTTCCCGAGTTTACCATAATACCTTCACCATGGTAGCAACGACTATCATCGGTAGAATTCTCTGGTTTTTCTACCACTTCCACGATTGGCAGGTCAAATTTTTCAGCAAACTCAAAATCGCGTTCATCATGTGCTGGACAGCCCATGACTGCGCCGGTACCATAACCACTCAGCACATAATCAGCGACATAGACCGGGATTTTTGCGCCATTCAAAGGATTAATGACGTAGCTACCGGTGAAGACTCCTGTTTTTTCTTTATTCTCTTGACGTTCGACTTCGGATTTGCGTAGGGATGCCGTACAATATGCCAACACCTTTTCGCGCGTCTCGTCGTTAACTAGCTCTGGTATCATGGGATGCTCTGGCGCCAAGACTAGGAAGCTAACGCCAAAAATTGTATCCCAACGGGTAGTGAAGACCGTAATCTCGGTTTGCTTCCCCTCTACGTTGAACGCGATTTCGGCACCCTTGCTGCGACCGATCCAGTTCTTCTGCATAATTTTAATCTTCTCTGGCCATTCGACCTCGTCGATCGAGTCCAAAAGTTCATCGGCATAAGCCGTAATTTTGAAGAACCATTGCTTCATCTTCTTCTTTTCGACTTCGTGGCCACAGCGCCAGCATTTGCCATTCTCGACCTGCTCGTTCGCCAGCACGGTCTGGTCGACTGGGCACCACCATTGATATGACTCTTTCTGATAAGCTAGCCCAGCCTTATAGAGCTGTAGGAAACACCACTGGGTCCATTTGTAATATTCCGGGCTCGAGGTGTTGATTTCCCGACTCCAGTCGATCGCATAACCAAGCTTCTTAGCTTGCTTGCGAAAATTATCGATGTTGGTCTTAGTGGCAGCTTGAGGTGAAATCCCGGTCTTAATCGCGTAATTTTCGGCCGGCAGCCCAAAGGTATCGTAGCCAAACGGCCTGAGGACATTCATCTCTTGCTGACGATAGAAGCGCGCCAGGACGTCGACGATGGTAAAGTTGCGCACATGTCCGACGTGGAGCCCAGCGCCAGACGGATAAGGAAACATCTCGGCGACATATTTTTTCGGCTTGGCCTCGTCGATTGGTCCAGCCTTGAAAGCCTCAGTTTCTTCCCAAATTTTTTGCCATTTTTGTTCAATTTTCAGGGGGTCATATCTATCCATACGCTATATTATACCTGATAATTAGGGCTTTTTCAATTTTCTGGCCGATTTTGAGGAAAAATGCTTGTACAATGCCAAAAAATAGCATAAAAGTATTGACTTTTTAGAGCAGGTGTGCTATAATGGAAGTATAGCCTCAAAATTGTGGGCTTAGATAGGTTGTCAATTGATAGGGGGTGATATTCATGGCAACAAGCATCGAAAAGAGAAAGACATGCTTAATCGCCAGAACCAAATCGGAGGAAGGAATTTTATTACATATTGTAATCTACTTCGATAGTCGGGTTTGCGCTTTAGGCAAGTGTGACGCTGGAGATGGCCATACTAAGCTGACGCAAGTGTCAGCGAAGGCAGTTCTCAGTTCAAAAGGTGGCTGCACATTGCAGCTCGATGACACGTGGTGTGGCCTGGTTCACATTCGGCTGAATCCGACAATCGCGTGCACAAAATTTAACGTCGACGACGTCGTGAATGATATAATTAAGATCATTTCGGACGAAATGTCGCCAACTAGAGTGTAGTTCCTTATTTAATGGTTGTACTAATTTAGACGGTACAGCCATTTTTTCTTATTAGCTCTAATCGTGACGGCGATGATATGCTATAATAGAGAGAATTTAGGAGGTGCAAATGGTACGAGAGTGCGAAATGGCTGGAAAAGACCAGAGCTTCGGAGAAAGTTTCGCTACCCGAGGCGAGATTCGGCGCCGGGGGCGTATAGCCTTGATGGCAGCGATGAACCTGGGCAAGGACGAGACGGCGATTCAGGATTTCTCGGAGGTCTATCCGGACACAAAATTGAGGTCGGACGAGAGATATGTAAAGAAGGCCGAGAGCCTGATGTCGGTGGAAGAACGTAATCAAATGACGCCAGCGCATATGTTCGAAGAGATGTTCACCAGTGGCGTGACGCTGGGCAACTGGCTGGGAAACGTTTCGCTAGGTGAAAATGGCGTCGAGGAGCATTTTGAGGTCGAGGCGCAAGATTCCCTGCGCTATGATGATATTTTGAATCGGATCGATGCTTTTACGACCCTGGATTTCCCTGAGCCAATCGAGGATGAGGATTTTGGACTGAGCACCGATCGCATCGTCCTGGGTTTTGACGTGACGACGAATCCGAATCGCAATAAACTGCTAGATAAGATTACGCGAGCCTATAATGGCGACCAGGAGCTGCCGTTTGGCTTTTCGAAATTGGATTATTATCATAATGACTCTGGGGAGCGTGGTGGGCTATCGATGTTGCCTCGCTATACGATTGGGCTGAGCTCTAGTAATGTAGAGGCGATTGCCGAGACGGCGCGCATTCGCGAGCGCGATGGGACGGTCGACTTTGGGCTCAACACGGGGAAAAATCTGATCAATCGGTTCAAAGTTTTGTCAGAAATCCGGGCGCAAAATGAGCTCTACCAGGCGATGTTACCGGACGATATGGATTCGGAGATTGTGCAGCAGGCTGATATGCAACTGTATGTAGCCGATCAATGCCTGCATCGGGCGCTGACGATTTGTGCACAGGAGCTGGTGAAACATAAGTGTCTGCCACCCCAAGTGATCGCCGAGGTCGAGGCAGCGCAGAGCAAGGGACGCACGGCACAAACTCGTAATATTGTCCAAGAATATCTCCTGCGACGGAGCGAGGAGATATTCGCCTCGGAGGCGAAAGAATCGGAAAGCCGGGGGCAGAGGTCGCAGGGTGATGGTGATGTTTTCGTGCAGATTATCCAGCTGTGCGACGAGCTGAAAACTGGCGCTTACAACGGTAGTCTTGATCACTATCGCGCTATAATGGCGCACAACCAGAGCATTCCGGCACGTCTGCTGGAGCAAAATCAGGTGGTAGCCTAGTCTGACGAGTTAGTGCCGGTCCAGGAATGCTGACCAGCTAGCAATATTGGGGTGGTAGGCTTTCTACAACATTGGGGCTGCGGCCGGCGCACAGAGGAATATTGCCAGGGCTGAGAGTCTGCTCCTGGACACGCTGTGCGTAATTGAAGATCTCCGACTGGATATCACAACGAATGACACTTACGGCAAGCGCTACAAAAGCGAAGCGACCGTGATTACATCGAAGCTTTCTCATCGGAGCATGCCGGCCTAAAATTATGGATGCTGAAATTTTGGTCAGGGAGCTTGTAATTACATTTTTGTAATCCTCTGGCTGATCCGGCAAAAACACCGGAGTTGGTCTCGGCAGTCATCAATATCGACTGCCCCGATGTGCTGATTTCTTTACTTATCCTGAAGCCGACGAGATAATGTACGAACGCATTGCGCGCGTGTAAGGCCTGGTGAAAATTTTTAGAGCTGCGTCGAAATATTGGCGCAGCTTTTTAATGCTGTCTTTTCGGGCCGGGCTTTGCTCAGTTCCCAGAGGGCAATCGCCGTCGCCACTGAGACGTTGAAGGATTCTTTCTGGCCGAACATCGGGATTTCGACAAAATAGTTGCAGAGCTGGCGAATTTCGGGTGGGATGCCATGGACTTCTTCGCCGAGGATGAGGATGGCTTGGTCTAGGGATTGGAGTTTATGGTCGCAAGCTGCCGAGCCTAGGATGAGCCGGCGAGATTGCTCACTCGGAGAAAGGTTATTTTCGAGGCCGAGGATGGTCGGCGCAGGCTGGGCTGATTCAGCTAGCCACTCGGCCAGATTGTCCACAGCGAGCTGCTTAACGGACTTTTCGGCGCCGAGTGCAGCCTTGGCGATCTGATGATCCAGCTTGGCGCGCAGGTGGGGCAAAAGTTGCTGATCGGCGTAGCGTGGGGTGTAGCCAGAGTAAACCACTCGAGCAATGGCCAGGCCCTCGGCCGTACGGAGAATCGCCCCGACGTTGTAGGCTGAACGGATATTGTGCAGGACAAGCGTAATTTGCATACAGTGATTATAACATAATCGGGGCGATTCGGGAATGTCGAGGGTCGGGCGCAAAATGGCCCCGGGGCATCGCCGATTACGTCCAGAGCGTCAAAAGACCCTCGACATTAAAAATCGCCGAGGGTCTGCATTTTTGATCCTACATTCTGCAATCAGTTGGGAAAGTTGGTCGAAATAAAGAAATCAAGTAGCGCGCGCATAACATCGTGTGTTTTATTGCTCGCTAAGACTTCCTGGCCCTGGTCAAACTGTGCCTTGGCTTTGACGTAGACTGAATATGTCGGGCGATAATCGTCGGACACAGCATGCATCAGTTCGATAGCTCGGCTGAGACGTTCATCCATCGGAGTTTTCTCAATTTCTACTAAATTCGCGACGCCAGCGATACTGAAATGGGTTTCACAAGGAATACCAATCATATTCGAGCATTGGTGGTTGCTGGCGCGCTTCATGCAATAAGCGTCACAAATTAATTTGTTGGTAGCTGAGGCAAAGCTAATCAGGTTATCTTCTATCTTGTCATGAATGCGCTCTAAGCTCTTCAGCTGATTATCATAATACTCACACGCATATTGAAGCTGTTCTAAGGAGAAATACATACTCAACTTCTTAACGGCTGACTTAGATCCACTATCGGGCCCGTACATTTTTGTCAGGTCCTTGAAATAGCTAATAGTTTCCCTAACTAAACGTTCGGTTTCGGCCAACTGGTGCACTAACTGCACGGTCTGATCTCTCTGATCAATCATGCGCAGCAGCAAGTCGGCATAGGACAGCCGGACAAACATCCACCAATACGCCCGAAAATGATCCTGGTCTGGCGAGAGTATGGCCAAATATTTTCTGGCTAAACTATTTCTCGGGTCCTGCTCCAGCTCTGCCTGCAGACGTCTGGTCATATAATGCGCCCATTTCGCATCGGTAACGTCGATATAAAAGGAGCTGCTATCTTCAACGAGATCAGGTGCAACGCCGAGCTTTTTCTCGTCACTGCTCAGGGCAAATTCGTTACTGATGTCAAATAGAATTTCGATATACTGGACGGTCTCAGATTTACTAGGGGTTTACAATAACTTCACCTTCTTTCTTCGATGTGATGGAGACAATGATTTTGCTACTGATTTCTCCTAAAAGACGCCAGAGCGTGTGCAGGTTACTCGCATCCGAATTAAGATGGACTACCTGGTCAAACTCGCCCATCAGCTCAAGACCGAGGTCGGGGCAGACAGCTGAATGTTGACAGGCTGAGAGTCCAGCCAGCTCGACAGCACGGGTAAGTTCGCTCGACCATTGAGGTTCAATCCCAAAAGTTGCGCGAAAATCTGCCGTTGTTAGCTCCGGATGATCGATTTCCTGATAGCAGGTTGTCAAATCGTGGTCAATCTGCAGCTGATAATCACTGACGACTTTCTCCAGCTTTTCAATCAAATCCTCAAGCTGAGCAACTCGCGCCACGAACATACTACGTTGCATTAATCTCGCCGACTTTACCTCCTCGATCAGCGCCTCCTCAGCAGGCATTAACTCCTGCAAGATGACGGACTGAGGGCTGAGAGAACCTCCCAGATGGTTGATTTCCTGAATCGCCGACGATAGTTCTGAACATTGTTTTCTCAGCGTCCCAACCTTTACCTGGTATGAGTTAATATATCGCATGGCGCGAACTAACTTGTCGGCTAGATTCAGATGAACGACCAAGAGATTTTTCTTCCGATCATGCATCGCCTGCTCGAGCATTGCACGATAGACTATGACCTGTGGAGTACAATCTTGCTGATCAAAACGCTGATAAAACTCCTGAATCATGTCAGTTTTGATCATCGATCCACCAACCGGCTGTTCCGAAAGCTCCGTGCCAACAGTAAAGCGACTGCAGAGCGAAATTAGCAAGTCCAAATACTCTGTTAGCGGTGCATATGTAGGATTTGTCAATGTACTTTCTGCCATTTTGCATCCCTCCCTTTCTTTGGTAAGCAGAAATTATGTGTACCTCTTACCATTATAGCACGCATCGTTCAAAAAGTCAATAGGAAGAATAAGGCCTGTTGTCGGGCGCAGTTTTTAAGAGGCGCGTCCACGACGCCTGTCGTTGTAGGGTCGTGGCGCTACTCCTCGTCGTAACTCCGGATCCTCTTAAAAACTACGCCCGACAACAGCATCCACTATTCGCTCTGCTCGGTTTTGGCTCATTTAATGACTTGATCTTCCTCTTTCAGGGGCATAATTCCTGAGGCCGAGCTGAAACCATCGTAATAATTGGTCTTAATCTTCGGATGACCAACCTTATTCGCTGCCTTGACGATTTCTTTGACGTCATCGGTCATTTTATAGATTTTCATGTCACTTTTACTGATCATGCCATAGGGGAGCATTTTTGTCTGGAAGAAGCGATCGAGAGGCTTCCAAAAGCTCTTACCGAAGAGGAAAACCGGCATTTTTGGCATCTTCCCTTCCTGCATCAGGATGATAATCTCGGAAAGTTCATCCATTGTGCCCAGCCCTCCTGGGAACATGACGTAAACCTTGGCCGACATCGCCAACATCACCTTGCGCGCGAAGAAATACTGAAACTGCATCGTGTCGGTCAGATATGGGTTCGGGAACTGCTCATGCCGGAGCGTAATATTGAGCCCGATACTGCGCCCACCGTACTCGAAAGCACCGTGGTTAGCTGCTTCCATGATACCTGGTCCACCACCAGTAATCACGGCGTGACCATTCTGCGCCAAAAGCTGACCCAGCTCTCGAGCTTTTTTACAATATTTATTCTCTTGAGGGATGCGAGCCGAGCCAAAAATCGTCACCCCCTGAGGATAGGTACGGACAATCTTCAGACCTCGTTCAAGATCGTTTGCGTAGGCTTTGGCGCGCGCAACGTCAGCTGCTTCGAGTTCGGCTAGGATTTTTTCGTCTAACATGGGTCTCCTTTTTATGATAATTTTAGATCGTTGATTTTTTGCATAGGCATGGGGTGCAAGTCTTCTTCGCCAGTCAGGATGCCGGTCTTAGCGCCGTATTTTTGCACCACGCTGGCTGCGTTGGCTGCTGCGAACTGCAGGGCATCGGCGAAGCGCAACTTTTCGCGAGCTTTTGGCCGGTCGGCGCAGTAACTCGCCAGGAATCCAGCACCAAAGGCATCGCCGGCGCCCGTAGCGTCACGCATCCGAACCTGCTCGTAGACGCCGAGACGGTAAACTTCCTGATGGTCGGTAGCGATCGAGCCCATCTGACCATCGGTAATAATCACAGTCTGGCAATAGGTCGCGAGATGAACTAATAGCTCGGTCAAGAGCACGCCCGGGACGATACGACTGGCCTCGCGCTTGTTCACCAAGAGGACATCGACTTTTGGCAGAATCTCAATTAGTTTCGGTAGCTGCTCGATTTCCTGGAGGCCAGGATTGAACATAATCTTCGCACCGAGACGATGCGCCACCTCGAAAAACTCGCTGAGTTTCGCGAGGTCACCCCTCAAGCTGGTCGCGTAGAGCCAATCTGGGCTGATGTTTTCGAGGTCGGTCGGCTCGAGGTTGGTAAATTTGCTCGAGGCACCTCGATGAGTCAAAATCGTGCGCTCGCCGGTCTTAGCGTCGAGCAAGATTACCGAACAACCGGTGCCGGCGCGTGTATATTCGACATAGCTACTATCGACATTCTCTTCGTCAAGACAGGCCAAGACAGCCTCGCCAGCTGCGTCATGCGAAAGGTTGCCGATGAAAATCGACTCATGACCATGACGGGCGAAGCTGACGGCTACATTTGTACCTCCCCCACCGACGGAATATTGCACTTTGTCAATATCAATCTTGTCGCCAATCACGATTTTGCCAAAAATCGACTGCCCGGCAACCGTGCTGCCAGCAAAATCATCCCGATCAATCAGGTAGATATCTTGCAAAGCGCTGCCGAGCGAGACGATGCGAGCCATTTAGATCAGCACACCCTTTTTATCGGCTTCGACGACCAGCGACTGATACATGGCAGCCGGATCTTCGGCCTGAGTAATTGCACTGCCGACGTTAATCACATCAATTTCATCATGCGCCAAGGCGCGAACGTTACTAAGATTAGCGCCCCCGTCCCAGCCGATTTCGATATCGGGCTTGATCGCGCGAATCAGTGCAACTTTCTCGGTCTGCATCATATCGATCGTGCCGCCTTGCTGGCCGAGCTCACCAGCAAAAATCATGGCATGGTCGCAGGAAGCGATTAGCTCCTGGACCCGACCGGGAAAAGTCGTCTTGATCATGGCGATACCGGTCTTAATCCCGGCCTGCTTCAGCTGAGCAAAGAGCGAGGCCAAATCGTCATCGACCTCGGCGTGCAGGATGCAAATCGCCGGCTTCAGTGCTAGTAGCTGCTGCAAATGTTCGCTCGGGCGCGCTGACATCAAATGTAGATCAATCGCTACACCGTCAGGAAAACTCATGCTAGTGAGAGGCACGAGCGTCGTCGGTGCAAAGCTACCGTCCGAAGCGTCGATTTGGATACGCTTCGCAAACTTGCTAAAATTAGCTAGATTCTGCTGAAAAATTTCGGGGCTATTAGTCGTAATCGTCGGCACGATGACGGGCATAGATTATTCCTCCTCGCTATCGTCCTGTTCGGGGTCTTCGAGCATGCGCTGATGGGGGCCAAGCACGGTCTGAAGCGCATCCTCGCCGAGGACGACTTCATCATCGAGACGCTTTGCCCGACGCGTATAACGCTCTTCGAGCAAGGGACGCGTATGGCAGAAAGCTTTGACTAACTTTTCCATCTTGTCGACATCGAGTTTGTCGGCCGGCAGACAGAGGACATTTGCGTTATCTTCCTCGCGACCAGCGCGTGCACTCTCTTCGGTCGTAGCGTTAATCGCACGAATACCCTTCACGCGATTAGCCTGCATGCAGACACCATGAGCCGAGCCACAGAGCAGCACGCCAAAAGAGTGCTGATCCTCGACTACGGCGCGCGCCACGGCGATGGCCGGATCGTTAAAATCGTCCTTTTCGTTATATTCGAGGGCGCCGAGGTCCTCGACAATGACGTTTTCGTGGCAATCAGACAAAAGTGGGAAAAGGGCTTCCTTTTTCTCGAATCCACGGTGGTCTGCGCCTAAGTAAATATGATATTCTGGCATGTTTTCTCCTTTTCTAAAGTCTATTATACTTCCCGTCCAAAATCAACTGATAGCTCGACTAAGCGATTCGAATAGCCCCATTCGTTATCATACCAGGCAACTACCTTGAGCAGGTTGCCACCAACGACATCGGTTAGCGAGAGGTCAACCACGGCCGAATGCGAGTTGCCACGGAAATCCGAGCTGACCAGCTGGTCATGCGTGACATCGAGGATACCTTCGTAATAGGGCTCGCGCGAGGACTTCTCGAGGACTTCGTTGATTTCTTCTTTGGTAACTTCGCGTTTCATCACGGCTGTAATATCAGCTAATGAAACCACGAGGCTGGGCACGCGCACCGAGAGGCCATTGAACTTACCTTCGAGACTAGGAATCGTCAGCGCAGCAGCTTTCGAAGCGCCAGTCGTAGTCGGGACGATATTGACGGCAGCGGCGCGCGCTTCGCGCAGGTCCTTCGCCTCATCGTCAACCAGCTTCTGCGAGGCTGTATAAGAATGCACCGTGGTCATCATGGCCTTGTCGATACCGAAATTATCCTCGAGCACTTTCATCACCGGGGCGATACAGTTCGTCGTACAGCTAGCACAAGATAAAATCTCGTCGTCGGCCGTGACGACTTCCTCATTCACGCCGAGGACGACGGTCTTCGCGCCAGTGCCTTTCGCCGGAGCAGAAATAATCACCTTGCGTGCGCCAGCCTTAATATGAGCGCGCGCGTCGGCCGGATTGCAAAAACGACCGGTACATTCCATCACGGCGTCGATCTTCAGCTTGTCCCACGGCAAACGAATCGGCTCTGGTTCATTCAGGAAAAGAATCTTCACTCCGTCGACGATGATATGCTTATCGTCGTAGCTGACCTCATGATCATAAACCCCATAGGCCGAGTCATATTTCAGCAAATGCGCAAAAGTGCCGGGGTCACCCAAGCTATTAATCGCAATAATCTCGGCGTCGCGTCGTTCAAAAGCAATCTTGAAAGCCGAGCGACCAATTCTGCCGAATCCGTTAATCGCTAATCTTACCATTATCTTGCCTCCTAAAATCTACTTTACTTAATTATAGCATAGACTTTATGCGCTGTGGAGAAATTAGCATAAACTTTGCACCAGTCAAAGGACTTTTGATTGGTTTTGGACGAAAAAAGTCGTTTTGCTATTGACTTTCTCGATGATGTGTGCTATAATGGAAGGATAAGTACATTAATAGTTCTCCAATTTTACAGAGGAGGTGGAAAAATGGAGAAAAGATATGAAGCTTTATTACAGATCAAATACCAGGAAATGTTGCAGAGGATCGTCAATGCAACCCGTAGTCGTGCCCAGACGGTGCCGAAATTCCGGGATTCGGGTAACGGCTGCATTCGCATTACGATTGCACCCCTGTCCGATTTGGCCGAGAGCTGGCTCGGAGGAGGGCTGAGCGATTTTTCTGAAGGGTTTTCGGGGCTGAAGTTTAACGACGTCTGCGAGCGTGAATGGGTCTTCCCGATTAGGCCGGGAGGTAGTCATACGATTCTTTGGACCGACCCGAATGACGGCCACACCGAGCATATCAATTGCTATGCTTTTTCGGCTATGAAGATTGCTTTTATGTCATGGTGGCGAAGGCGCGCTCAGGCGAACGACCTGAAGAAATTTCGTAAGCTGGTCAGAAAACTTGCGGAAGGCGATATTCCACACGATTTGAAGCATTTTACAGCCGAGAACGGTTGGGCAGCCAATCTGGGCGTCACCTGTACAACGGTGAAACTGGACCACAAGGATTTTATTCGGTTGTATGTCTGCGTTTCTGGCGCCGATGAGGAGGACGACGAGGCTTGTGCTTTAGCCGGAATGATGACGGTAGAAGAATTCTTCTCTACTGAAGTCTGTCGGCTGACGGATGCAGGTTGCTTTAAAGTAGGCGAAGATTATTTGCCCTTTTCCTTCAGCGTTTCACCCGATTTCATCAATCTGGAGGAAGCTTAGTAGATTAGAGTCCGGTAGCCGAGAAAAGGTTACCGGATTTTTAATGATCATCTTTTGCTTTGCCACCAAAAAACCACCCTCAACGCCAGGTGGCTTTTTGAACATAGAAGCTCTCAACTTAAATGTTGGCTCGCAGTTAGCCTTATGTTCTTTCGAACTGTTACTAGTATAGCTGATGCTGCAAAAATTAGCAAGAGCTTTTTTGAAGAATTTTGACTTAGTGCGCAATTATTCTTTCCAAGGAGGATCCGGAGTTACGACGAGGAGTAGCGCCATGACCCCGTGACGACGGGCGTCGTGGACGCGCCTCCTTGGGAAGGATAATTGTGTAGCCAAGCCAAGAATCTTGCAAAGTGCTGATTATTTATGCAGGCCAAGGAAAAACGCTCCGGACAAACCTGCCTGGAGCGTTTATAAATTATTTCCCCATTACAATGTGATGCCATCGAGCCTCGAAAGCTCTTCCAAATCGGCATACTGCTTCAAGAAACTGGTCATGGCGTTCGGCCACCCGACTTTAGCATAAATATCGACATAGGCCGTATAGTAAAAATCCGGGTCGCGCTTGCCAAGGCGAAAAACTTCATAATCACGATGTGCCCTTAAATGTCCTAAAGTTGCCTCGCACAAGACCATACTTTCGTCATAATGCATGAAATTGTCGACCAAGATATAGGAGTAGCCATCATTACACTGATAGCAGATAACGTCATAGCACCAAGCGTCGGTCACATCGGTCGCAATGAGATGCGTGCCGTCGGAATCGCAATCGGGATGCCAATATGACAACTCGCCCTTATCGTTGAGCAAGAATGCCATGAACAGACCTTCGTAATCATAGGTCAGGTCAATCACATCGTCACAGATAAGGTCGGTGACGCCGCCGTCTTTCAGCTGAATCACCTGCGCCGAGGTAACGAGATAATCGCTACCGTCATAATAGAGCGCCAGGAAAGCTTCTTCGCTCACCGGATAGACCCAATCGTTCAGAGGTGTGCCCTGATGATAGAGACGCACACCTTCCGGAGTCATGGTGTATAAATTGCGATTCATCATGTCATACGACGCAAAACGTGTCGGCTGTTTAATCTTACCACCGGGATAATCCAAGTAGTAAGCGACGCGCACCTGCTCGGTATAGACAACCTCGCACTGATAATCCGTTACATTTGGAGCCGGAATAACGCTAGAACCCGGTGCGCCGGCCGTCGTGGTAGAAATACGCTCGACACGCAAATCCCGGTACGAGTCGTAGCACGGTTCAGTAGCGTAGCCGGTGTAAGCATACTCGGCGTAGGGTGTGTTTTCCGGATAGTGGGCGTAGGTATAGGTGTAAATCAGCTCGCCCGATGCCGGGTCCATCTTGACCGTAGTGCTATAATCGGGTGAACGACGCTCGGTCACGCCATCCCACTCACCAGATTGATAGGCGTCCAGCAGGTCTTCCGGTGCGACGGAGTAAGTTTCCAGGTCCACCGGCTCAACTAAAACCCGGTTGACCATGAACCAGCCGTCCTTGACCCGAAAGCACACGCTATAATCCGATGACCAGAGATATTCGACGTCGCCGGTTCCCATGCTACCCTTAGTCCAGGGTGCAGTGCCCTCGCGATACGAGGTCAAGACTGCCTCCGGAGTCCATGTGGCTTCCGGAAAAACGGCGCCCGGGCAGTATGACTCACAGTCATAATCCAAGTCGAGCCGAATCCAGCCCTGCTCCGTCACCTCGGCGATATGGTCCGAGCGATGGCCAGCCAGAAACTGCTCGCAGATTTCCTGGACCGTGCTAGGCTCAGCTCTCGCCGTCGACGCCGAGAGCTCGTAAGCTGTCGGATTCTCCTCGAAAGTAGCCGTAGAATCAGATGCTACGTTCCGACCAAGGCCGATTTCGCTTCGCCCACAAGCCGTGAGACCGAGGAGCAGAGCTCCGATGGATAGAGTTACAGAAAATTTGTGTTTCATAAAAACAATTCCCTCCTTTTTTGCTGGGGATTTTAAGGTTCAAGCTTGTCGCCCCCATACTTAACAAGCCCAGTGCTATTTATTATAACACAGAGTACTGGTTTTAGTCAATGAACGTAGTGGCAGACGCTCGGCAAAGGTTGAACTAATAATTCTGTCTCTAGCGCCCTGGTCAATGACCCCACCCCAGCAAAAAGAGCCTATCCGAAGACAGGCTCTCTACATCGCGTTAACAATACTTAAGCGCGAGCGAAGTGGGCGAAAGCACGGTTAGCTTCGGCCATACGGTGACAATCTTCCTTCTTCTTGAAGGCGGCACCGGTTTCGTTGTAAGCATCGATAATCTCGAGCTCGAGGCGCTTCGCATATGGCATACCCTGGCGAGCACGCGCAGCTTGCACTAGCCAAGAAAAGGCAAAGTGTTGCTGACGATGACCGGCGATTGGGAACGGAATCTGGTAGTTCGCACCACCAACACGGCGCGACTTAACTTCGAAATCTGGGCTAATATTCGCCAAAGCTTTTTCGAAGACAGCGACTGGATCTTCTGAGCCAAGCTTCTTGGCTGCGCCTTCGAGAGCCTGATAAACGGCCTTCTCGGCAGCCTGCTTCTTACCGTCAAGCATAGATTTATTGATTAAGCGCTGAACCAAGATCGACTGATATTTGCGATCTGGAGAGGTTTTGCGCTGAAGAGACTTAGTAACTTTGCGTGGCATAGATTATTCTCCCTTCTTGGCGCCGTATTTCGAGCGTCCCTGTTTACGATTTTGTACACCTTGGAGGTCAAGCGTACCACGAACAATGTGATAACGCACACCTGGTAAATCTGGCACACGACCACCACGCACTAGCACGACAGCGTGCTCCTGGAGGTTGTGGCCTTCGCCACCGATATAAGCCCAGACTTCCTGGCCATTAGTCAAGCGCACACGAGCGACCTTACGCAAAGCTGAGTTTGGTTTCTTTGGGGTCTTAGTAGTGACCTTGAGACAAACACCACGCTTCAGAGGCGCAGCCTGCTCATAGCGCTTAGTTTTAAGAGTATTAACGATTGAACCAAGTGCCGGAGCCTTTGACTTCTTCGCAGACTTCTGGCGTGGTTTACGAATCAACTGATTGATAGTTGGCACAATAAAACTTCCTATTAACTTAATATTATATTGGTATCCTGTTTACAGCAATGCAGAATACCTGAAACTCTGAGTTGATTATAGCGCAAAATTACGGAAAAGACAAGAGGTTTAGTGGTAAAAAATATGATAGTTTTGTGTAAAAAGACCATGTTTTACCTCGTTTTCTGCTTATTTTTGCAAAAAGTGGCAAAAAATGGTACGTTTCTATTGACTTTTTGACCAATGTGTGCTATAATGGAAGGTAGAACCTTGGTTTGAAACTTTATTTTCTAGAAAGGGGGAAATTTGATTTGTTCCAGATTCAACGCGAAACATCGCTAGATAAACTCTTGCGATTAATTGAAGAAGAAGCACATTGCGATGACCATCCCGAGGGTGACTTCAGCTTTAGTGAACTGATTGAGCAGGGATATGATAATCCGGCCCATGCTTATGATTTGCTAATTGCCTTAGGCTTAGCGCTTGATGGAATGCGTTCGAGCTTCACAATAAGTAATGTGAGGAAACGTTATCGAGCGTTTGAAAAACAGCTGACAAAGCTAAATACTTGGACGGTCTCTGCTTTTGGCCCTGACGTTTGTGAACGCTATGAAGCGATCGCTGGCGAGCCAATGCCAGCTTTGAACGCTTCAACGCAACGTCTGGTAACGAGCAACAGTATCATGTCGCGTCCAGAACGTCGTAAAGCAATTCGCGACTGCGTATTTGGGTGTTTCGTAACACCATCTTGCATGCTGTTCTTGGAGCCCGATCAGGCTGAGCTTGAGGATGTCAATCAATTTGTAGCGCACATCAACTGGCGTGACCAAATTCTGTTACATTACAACTGGAATTTGGTAGCAGCCATGGAACGCCCAATCAAGAAGGTATTGAACACTTTTGCCAAACGCGAAATGTTAATGTTAGTGCCCGAAGTGCAACGTTCCTACAACCGAGCAACGCAACTTGTAGACCGAGCCGAACAGCTTGGCTACAATATTAGCTTGGAAGAATGTGCCAATATTAACTGGAAAGGTCGTGGCGACGAGGATGACTTCCTCAGTCGTCATATCAAGGTGAACTAGAAAGTTCTTTAACAAGGAGGAAGAGAATATGAAAAAAGGAAAAAATTTAGGAGCTATGAATAGTCTGGTAGACAATTATGACCAGAAGAGGCGCAAGTATGAAAAACTGGCCGGCAAAAGTTGGGGCGACCGGACAGTATACCGGCTGTGGGATGGGCACGATCTTTTTATCATTTGTGCTGCAATGTGCATATTCTTCACCCTGTTGCTGATATTCAAGGGTCTGTTCAGTCATTTTAAGCCGGATGAGGTCGCGAATACTATTGTCTGCATGGGTGTAGCAATAGTCTTTGGTCTAATTAGCTTCTTTAATCTGACTAACAAACGGGGGGCTCAAAAGGCCAAACCGGAGGATGTGGTGAAGATCCGGAGATACAGCACTAAGAGGGCAGAAGAGCTTGAAGCCAAAATTGCACAACTCGATCCTATTCTGGCCGAGTTGGAAGAAAAAACCGAGCTCAAGCTCAAAGAAAAGATTGCTTGGCTGAACAGGCAGTTCAGGGAATTCAGTAGACCTTTTTGCCAGGACATTCAGGTTGTCCAGATGAAGGACTATTGCTGTCATACCTGTCAAAGCTGCGTCAAGTGTAAGACATTTCATCCGGGCAGATGCGAAAATTCTGGGGGAGAGATGTTGGAATATCTGGAGGTGGCGATTATGTTACCGGTGCTCAGCCCTGAGGCGATTCATCTGGACACGAATCCCGACTTTTATGGTTGGCTGGCGACATATGCTAACGATGACGGCAGTACGACCTATCGCTTCAGTTTCAGCCGGGAGGGCCTATCGGATGCGTTAAATCTGATAGCTTGGGCCTATGCCTTGCAGAAGGAGAACGATAAGCTCGTTGAATGGAAAGGCGTCTTAGACCAACACGAATAAGTCTCTTGCTCCCGAAAGCCAATCCCCGGCCGGTGTTCTGGTCGGGGATTTTTCATGGCTTGTAATTTGATTTGATTACTTTTCGGCCTTTTTCGTAGCCTTCTTAGCTGGGGCTTTTTTAGCTGGAGTCTTGGTGGCTTTTGTTACATTACCTTGATTAGCTTTAACCAAGAAGTCCAGGGTCTTATCAATGGTCAAACGATTCTTGATGTCCTGGCGTACTTCTGGCTGTTTCAGGCTCTTCATAGCCTCAGGAGATTTCTGGTAGACATCGCGCAGCTCGGCAATCTTGGCTTCGACTTCTTCGTCGCTGGCCATAATTCCCTCTTCGCGTGCCAAAATCTGCAAAACTAGCGAAGCCTTGACGCGTGCCTCGGCGAGCTGACGTGCTGTCTGCTCCCATTCCTCGGCCGTCTGACCAGCGCGCTCGAGATACTGCTCGAAAGTCATACCCCGACTAGCAGCGTTTCGGGTAGCATCATCTTTAATGAAACGTAGCTGATCCTGGATCAAAATTTTCGGCGCAGCCACTTTCGAGGTTTTCACGAGTTCCTCGACCAAAGCGTCACGATAAGCCTCGTCAGCGCGATGCTCGTTCTGGAGTTCGAGATTCTTCTTAATATCGGCTTTCAGCTCGTCCATGTTCTTGAAATTGCCACATTTTTTGGCGAGCTCGTCGTCTTCTTTTGGCTTGGTAACTTCGTTAACTTGCTTCAAAAGTACTTCGAAAACGGTCTTCTGCCCAGCCAAGGTCTTTTCTGGATAATCCTTCGGGAAGGTCAGCTCGAGCTCGAACTTATCGCCGGCTTCGTGACCGACAATACCGTCTTCGAACCCAGGGATGAACTGCCCCGATCCCAGCGTCAGGTGATGATCCTTGGCGCTACCCCCGTCAAAAGCCTTGCCATCTTTCTTGCCGACAAAATCGATAATTACCTCATCAGTCAACTTAGCTGCGCGTTTGACAGCCTTCTTCTCGGCGTAAGCCGTAATAATATTATCGAGAATGTCCTGGACATCGGCAGCCGAGGCCTCGGTCTTTTCCTTCTTGGCTTTCAATTTTTTATAGTCGCCTAACTTAACATCTGGCAAGATTTCGACCGTCGCTGTATACTCGGCGCTTTCGCCGGGAACATATTTCGTCACGTCGACCTTTTCGATGGCGATCGGGGCGATTTTTTGCTCCTTGAAAGCCGACGACAGGGTCTGGCGCACAGCGAGATCGATGGTCTGGTTAGCGAGCTCATTAGGATTTACCTGCTGCTCAACTAGCGAGAGTGGCGCTTTGCCTGCGCGAAAGCCGTGAATTTTGAGATGTTTTGACATATCAGTCAGCGCTTGCTGGCGAGCCGGCGCGAGGTCAGCAGCATCAAGCGTCGCTTTGATTTCCACCTTAGTATCAGATAATTTCTTAGTTGTAGTCTTCATAGGTATATTATAACACACCTATGGAGTAATCACACCTGAAACTTCCTCCGTGCGCAGATGACGGATTGTATTTTTCAGCTCAGCGCCGAGTTTCACCTCTGGATTAAGGATATTATTCGGATCGAAAGCTGCCTTGATGTCAGCATAAAGCTCGAGCTCGGCTGGTGAAAATGTCTGGATGGTTGGAAGATGTTTGACCCGGCCTTCGGGACTACCTCCGGTCAGCGATCCTTCGCAGTCGGCAACTAGGCGACTATACTGGCGCAAAAAAGCGACGATTTGGCGACGCCCAACCAGCGAACTACAGTCGATTTCTGGGCGCACATTATAGTTCGCTGTGCTAAAGGAGCCGAAAACTGGCAAATCTAGACCCAGAGTCTCCTCGATCATGCGTAGCCCAGCCAAAAAATCGGCCAGACGATAGCTCGGGATGAAAACATCGTCTAGAATCGGCGTACGTTCGCCAACTTGGGTGTCATTAAGGAAGCTAAGCAGAGCCGAGCTAAGTTCGCGAAAATCATCGGTATTTTGGGGCGTTTCGGCGATGTTAAAGCTGCCTGGAGGTAAAGCTTCGAGACAACGCTGCAGCTTCCGGCCAGCCCGGCGACGCCGGTCATCGAAGCCAATCAGGACAATCCAACCCTGGTCAAGACGATGATTGTTTAGTAGCTCCGGCTGATTGCCATGCTCGGCAGCCTGGGCAATAATGCGTAGATCGTAGACCTTGAGAAGGGCCGGCTCGAGCTCGGTGACGAGGTTCAAGAAATTAACCATTACTTTCTCATCCTGGAAGGACGTCAAGAGGCGTTGCATCGGCGAAGGCAGAACCTCCATGCGCAAAATCACGTCTGAGACGAGACCCAAAGTTCCCTGCGAGGCGAATAGTAACGGCAAAAGGTTCAGGCTATGTCCGTTCTTCACGCGCGTGACGTTAGCATAGCCAGCAGCGTCGAACGGACGCATACTACGGTCGACGATAGTGTCGGCATGTTGGTCGAGAATCTGGTCGAGGCGACGATAAAGGCTGCCCTCGAAAGAAGTTTGTTGCTTCTTTAATTCAATAATGCGTAGGTTATACGGCGCTAACTGTACCACGTCACCACTCGCCAAGACGACCTCGGCGCGCTCAACGAAGTGGAAAATACCTCCGTGACGATTCTGAGCATCGTCGGTCGGGCAATTCGCAATCAGACCACCGATCGTGGCGCGAGGATCATAGTCCACGGGCAGACAAAGACCCTGCAAACCGAGCGCTGAGTTGAGCGCGCCGAGCGTTAACCCTGGCTGTACGCGAACTAGCCGTCCACGCAAATCGATCTCTTCGATATGATTCATGCGTTCCGTCGAAATCAGCAGACCATCGCCAATCGCTGCACCAGTCTTGTCGATGCCACTGCCACGAATCGTAATCGGGAGTTCGTAGTCGCGTACAGCCAGCTGATTAGCAAAACGCACTAATTTACGCAAGTCATCCGTGCTTTCGGGAAACGCGACTAGCCGAGGCGTAGCCTGCAAAATCGAGCGATCTTTGGCATAGGCTTCACAGATAGAAGGGCGATCAAAAACATTGCCAACGATATGCTGATTCAGATACTTAGCAAGTTTACTCAACCTTCCCACCTATTTAACACTTGTGTTTATTATAGCATAAGCCCAAATTGCCCAAAAGTCTTGACTTTTTTCACAATGTGTGCTATAATGGAAAGATGAGGGCTTTTTCTGCGATTGAACCGAAAAAATGCTGGGTTGGCGATCAGCAAAAGGTTTGCTATGACTCGCGCGAAGAAGCCGAGGCAGCTGCGCTGATTGCTGAGCATGATTATGGCGCACCGAAGCTGTCGGTCTATAAATGCGAATATGGCGACCATTGGCACCTGAGTTCGCACCGAGCCGGATAATACTAATCGGGGTAATGAGATTTTAATGAACTTTTGGGAGTAATCCAGCATTAGGAACACTAGGCAAGGCGACCGTAAAAGTCAGCTCGCGAGTTTCGCCCCGAATTTCGTCGGCATTATACGGCACGAGCTGAATTTTCGTGCCGATAGCGATGTTTTCCAAAACAATTTCGCTACGCGTGACCGGATCAATGAATCCCAACACGGCATCATTCACGATGAGAAGCATCTTTTCAGTATTGGTGGTTTGGAAGTTAAGGCGAGTGGAGGTCTTAGAGAGAGGTTGGCTAGATAGAGAGTTAATTATAGCCGATTGAATTGCCGATGGGTTGATGACTTCTAGGCGCGCCGACATGGTACTACTATGACCGGCTGAGTCGGTGGCTCGGACTTGGACGAAACCAGAGATAGGCTGGCGATAAGTCTGCGTCACGGTCGGGCTGACATTTTGCAACTCAAACTCCCCGTCACAATCCAGGTCCCAATCGTAGCGCAGGTTAGGATTTTTCGCTGCTGCAAGGCTGGCGTCGAAATAAAACTCGTCACCAACCCGGCCAGAATATTCAGCCTGGGCGAGGGCAACTTCCGGCCGAGCGAGAATAGTTTCGGTCGAGGCAGTTTTGTCATCAGCATTACGCACATTGAAAACCTGGCCACCGGTGCGCCGGGCGAGTTCGAGATAGGCTTTCTGCTCGCTACGCTCGGTCATAACATAAACATTGACTGGGTCGATCTCAAGACTGCGCCGGACTACGTCGTCCAAGGTCGTCTGGTCGCGATCAGGGTTATGATAACCAGCATCCGTGACTAGGACGATAGACTTAGTCGCACCGTAATGCCAATCGAGCCCATTGAGCGCCGTCAACATGGCCGAAAGGGCCGACTCGGGCAAATCGCCACCTTCCCAAGGTTTAAGGCCGTCAAGAATCTCGCTAAATTCTGTCAGCGTGCAGCCAAAGTTACAACGTTGAACCGGCTTAGTACCGTCGCTAAGGTCGCCATAAGTATAAAGAGCAATACGACCACCAGCCGAAAGCACTTGGCTAGCGAGATATTTGGCTTCGGAAAGGTAAACCTTGAACAAGCTGCTCATCGACTCGGTTGTGTCGAGCAAGAAGGCGACGTCATGACTAGCTGCTGCCCAAGGATTTTGGCTAGCACCACTTAAATTCGGATAAACCTCTTTGAGGCGCTGGTAGATTTTGCGTGCTGCGTCGGTATAGAGCCCAGTCTTAACGTATGCTGTGTGGTCGTCGATACTCATACCGGAGCTACACATGATATCTTTCTGGTTACACCAAGCGCCGAGCTTATCGAGATAGGCCTCCGGCTGGTAGGGCTGATAGCCACCCAAGACACCTTGAAAGGCGCGACAATCTGGCACATAGGCGCGATAATTCGAAAGATTTTTGCCATAGCAGGCATCCGGCCAGAGACCTTTACCCTCCGGCAAGTAAAGCTTCGGGTCGCCGAAAGTGGCGACGTAGAGGATGTGGCTCGCGTCCAACTTGTCTAGCGTACGCGAAAGTACCATCGCACCCTGAGAATAGCCTCCGAGTACAAACTTGGTCTTCGGACAACTGGCCGAAACTTGGCGCAGATAAACTCGCAGCTCGTTCGCACCTTCAGTGACACTTTTACCGAAATCGAATGATTCCCCACCATTAACGACGGCTCCGAGCAGATTACTATAACCTTCGAAAGATCCGGCAACAGTGACGGCTGGGTATTGAAAGCCATATTGATCTTTGCTGCCGAGTTCGTAAAAACTATATTCGAGCCGAGTGGTCGAGAGTTTTTGCTCGATGGCTTGTCGCCAGGCTTGACTGCTCGGGCCATTCAGCGCTTCGCCCGATCCACGCGCGAAGATAAATTGGACGTCATCGCATTTCTGATCTCCGGCTAGGCTAGGCGCCGTGGAACTTGACCCTCCGATCGGATCTTCAGTTTGGTCAAGCAAGATGGCTTGCGCCGGCGCAATATTGATACTAAGGCTGCCAATGAGCGTTACGATTGCCCAGGCAATAGTTGGAATTTTTGACATTATTCTCCGTTTCTATAAATAAATTTTATATTCACGCGAGTATATCAAAAAATTTTCCAAAAATACAAGCACAGGCTCGATACTTTTGGAAAATTGGGAGTTAAAGCGTTTTATATTTTAGCACTAGTGACTTCAGGTTAAGCACTGGCGATTTCAATTTTAGCATCGGCACATTAAAAATAACCATATATATTATTGTCACGGACGCTTTACCAAACAATTTCGGCTAAATCGTGCTGTTTTAGAAAATCATTGGTCTTACGAAAATGACCATTACCAAAGAAGCCATGAAAAGCCGAAAGAGGCGAAGGATGCGCCGACTCGAGGATGAGATGCTTCTCGGAGTTAATTAAGGGTTTCTTACTACGCGCATCGCGCCCCCAGAGCATGAAGACGAGATGGTCAGATTTTTCGTCCAGATAACGCACGGTCGCTTCGGTGAAAGTTTCCCAGCCTCGTCCTCGATGCGAGCCGGCTTTGTGTGCCTCGACCGTCAGGACATTGTTTAGCAAAAGTACGCCTTGTTGCTGCCAACTCACCAAGTTACCACTACGATTCGCATGGCTGCCATATTCTTCGTCAATTTCTTTGTAGATATTCACGAGCGAAGGTGGAATTGGCTGCGAACTCGGCACCGAGAAAGCCAAGCCGTGTGCTGCGCCGGGCGTATGATATGGATCTTGCCCCAGAATTACAACTTTGACTTGGCTCAGGTCGGTAGTAAATGCTCGGAAAACTTGGCCTTTGGCTGGAAATACCGTTGTAGTCTCGTAAGCCGAATGAAGAAACTGGCTCAGTTCTTTAAAATAGGGCTTATTGAATTCGGCGTCGAGGAACGGTTTCCAGCTTTCGTGCATGGGCTACTCCTCAGATTTAGTAGCGCTAGTTTCGGCTTCGGCTACGGTCTTCGTAGGCTTAACAGAGCGAAAGATCAAACCTAGACCAAGTACGAGACCGAGGAAGCCGGTAATGGTGCCGAGATACGGGATCAGCGAGAGAATACCGAGAATGACGATACCGATCAGGGCTTCGATGTAGGCGTTGGCCTTGGAGGCTTTCACCTTGCAAAGTTTCTCGAGAATGACATGTCCCAGCCAGAGGCCAGCAAAACCCTGCGAAAGATAGATCATGATGAGATAAGCCATCAGGGCGATCAGGCCGACTGGCGCAGCGACAACGGTCATGAAAGCGACTAGAGAGACGACTGGCAATGCTACTAATACAACTAAGCCGACGGCAAGATTGATACCAAAACGACTAGTATTGGATTCGTTTTCGATCTTGGCATGCAATTTCGGAGCGAAGGCGATTACCAACACCATGACAAGGAAGAGGCTAGCGATACTAAGGAACTTGCCGTAGAGAGCGCCGAGGATCATGGCACCTTGACTTAATTTCTCGACATGGTAAGCTTCAATTTCGCGATAGGTAACGTTGTCTTTGCCCGAGACGACAGCATCGTCGTTGTAAGTCAGCTTACCGGCGATTTCAACCTTGCCCTCAAAGCGCACATTCGCGACAGAGAGGTTAACATTGCCGTCGATCGTCACATCTTTCAAAACAACCGTGCTGGCCGTGGCCGACAGATCACCATGGATATTAGTATTAACCGTCAGACTATCGCTCGCCGTATAGACATCGCGACCAATCACGGCGTCCTCATCGAGCGTGATTTGATTACCGGCGATGAAAAGATCGCGCTCAACCATACCGTTCAAAGTAATAATATTACCGAAAACGAATCCATACTCGCTCTGGTTATTCACGGTGACGTTATTACCAGCGATGAGCGAGATGCCTTCGTCGACATCCCGATCGGCAATCAAATTATTACCAGCGATCAGTAAGTTGTTGCCAATTTTAATAATGGCCGACTGGTCGTTATTCGCTGTCTCGGCCGAGAAAGTTGGGACGATCTCTTTTGGTTTTTCGGTTTGATGAATGGGCATAACTTCACTGTCGCGTGGCTGGATTTCGCTTTCGTCAGTCGCGAAAACTGGCGTCGCCACCGTTCCGGCGACTCCGAGCGTCAGCATGAGTGCTGCGACGGTAACCTTTCCCCAAATTAATAGTTTTTGCATTTATCCTCCTTTATTTAATATGCGTATCAATATCAACGTCGGAAATTTCGTATTTGCGCTTCTGATTAATCTTAGATAGAATCTTCGTGGCTGCCCAACCGACAAAGGCGAGAACGAAGAAGTAGATGAAGCCAAACGATGTAAACTCCGGTTCGCTTTCGGTAAAGAGACTGAGGACGGCAGCACCGGCCGACATCGAGGTAACGATCGTCAAGCTATCAATTGAGCTCGAAGTGACATCTTGCTTAATACCATCGAAGAGTTTTTGCGCCGAGTTAACGTAATTTTTCGTCATATCCCAGAGGCACTTAATATATTCCAATGTGTCGCGCAAGGTCTCGTAGCGATAACCCGAGATAGCCAGGAACTCGCGCAGGTCCGAATCTTCCTTCGCAATGCGCTCGCGCGTGGAAATATAGGTTGACATTTGACGAATACGACCGTCAATCAGAGTTACAGTCTTAGCGTAACTCTCAAGTTTCGTAGAAAATTTGACGACATCGCTACCTTTGACTTTTGCACGATCTTTGACGGCGTCGATTTTCTCCCAAATGATACGGTGCAGGTTGAGATAACGATGCAGCTGACCTTTGAACTCACGAATGAAGATCTGCTCTTCGATGTAGCGTTCGATATGCAGAGTCTTAGAGGACTTTTTATTATTCACAAAATAATATTTGTCGCCACGCAGCACGCTGTAATCTTTGTTGTCGAACTCGAAATATTTCTGGCGCTCAGTCTTCGATAGTAACTCGGCAACATCCTCACGCGTCGCGTTATCGCAAACGACGAAATATGGATAGATGTTTTCGATATGAGCTAGCTCTTTTGGTACCGGCGCACCGAGACTAAAGATATAATTAAACGCCGGCGATAGCTTCGTTTCATAATAATCTTTCAGCTCTTCGATATCGGTAAAAAGTGTCTCTTCGCTAACATCTTCGCTATTAATGACGATCAAGCCGTCTTCAAAAATCTTCACCCGAATATGATTGCTCGTAGTAAAGAGGATAAACTCTTCACCGGCGACGCCGTATTCGATGCTGCCAATACTTAACTCTTTGCGCAGTTCTTGCAACTTCTTCTTGTTCAGTTTGAGCTGTGATTCACCACTGCGCAGGAAGTCGTAGACTTCTGAAAGTTGCAGCATGGTGCGCTGGAACCACCCACCGACATAAATACTCTTGATTTTCATGCCTTCCCTTTTTCTCCTCCTTAAATTTCCTTGGCAAAGAACTTTGCGTCTACCACTTCAAAGCCGTATTTATGATACAAACCATGGGCTGCAACGCGAAAGTTTTTCGACCAAAGTTCAACTTGTTTCGCATTATGTTCTGCGCAAATTTTGAAAGTTTCGTCGAGCAGCTTAGTGCCGAGATGATGGCGCCTGAGCTCCGGCTTCACACAGACGTGATTGAGGATAGCAAAAGTATTCATATCTTCGTAAATCGTCGGGATGATAGTAATCTTGACGTGGGCTGCTAGCTCGTCACCAAGATAGCCATTGAGATAGATTTGATTTGGATCATGCTCATTTTCATGCCAAATTTTGCGCGCATAGTCGACCGAGGACGTCTCGTCGAAACATTGGTTCGTCAGGGCGATAATATCCTCGATATCGTTCGCCGTCGCTGGGCGAAAGGTTACCTCCATTTTTCTCCTCTCTACTTTAAATAATTACCTAAATCATCAAAGGTGAAGTTTTCGTCTGCACCATAAGCTGAGCCGTATGCCTTAGTCAAGGCAATAATCCAGTCGACTAGCACCCAAACCCAAACGATAAAAGTGCCTAGGCCAAGTGGCACCCAACCGATCAAGGTCAAAAGTAGCTTGAGTACGCCGAGACCGGTCTGACCACGCATGAAACGATCGACACCAAATCCACCGAATAGAAACGTGCCGACCCAAACGAATAAATGTTTATTGATGACTCTTTCGCCCTCAGCTGCAGCAGCCGTAGCTTTGCGCCGGATAATGTAGTTTTTGCCATCGCGAAAAACTTCGACGATATCACCTTCTCTCGGATTAGCAAAACGCAAGGAAGCGATCGGTACGGTAATTACCTTGCCGTCCTCTTCGCCAATTTTGACCTCGGCGTCGCTAACGCTTAATATTTCTGCCATAACTCACCTCTCTATGATTTATATCAATTATCTTTATTATACTATACAAATCCGGTTTTCTGGCAAAAAAGCTTAAAGTTCGCTAAGTGAGGATTTCGACTAGCTTTTTCCGGCCCTTAGCGCCAGTCTTAATAATGACGCAGGATTTCGCAACTTCAAAATGCTCGGCTAAGAGTTTAATCAAAGCCGAGTTAGCTGCGCCGTCAATCGGCTTCTCGCGTAGGTAAACCGTGAGGCCAACTCCGGATTCGACGACGAGTGGACCTTTTTTCGAGCCTGGTTTGACTGTAACTGCATAAATCATACTGTATATTATATATGGTGCTGAGAAAGTGGGGTTAATAAATCGAGCGTTTCGTTGAGGTTTTCTAAATTATGAATCACTTCGCGATTAAAATCAGATAGGTATTGAGCCTGGGCAGGCACGCCACCTCTCAACCCAGCGCGTAGACAATTCGGGACTAGCCTCAGGCCAGAATGAACCAGTTTTTGCCAATCATCATGCATATGACGAGCGTAAGCGTCAATAATTTGTTTCGACAAGAGCTCTCGCGTGCTGGTATGATTCTCAATAAAATTATTGATCCCAAATAGCGCAAGAAAAGCTTTCGCTGCTTTGAACAAGATGATCGGTGGGGACATATTATATTTCGTGAAGACCGTGATCATTTCGATAAAGAACTGGGTGACGGGAATAGTCTGGAACATTTCGACTTTCGCTCGAATTTCAGTTTCAAATCGATCGTGGTCGTAAGCCGTATGTTTGCTCATTTTGATGAGCAAATCGACTAGTCGATCAGACTTGCCAGTGTAGCCGAGAAAGAACATTTCCTTAATCATTGCAGCTTCTTCGGGTGTAAATTCGAAGATCAAACCCATGTCGAGAAAACCAATATTGCCGGCCTCGTCGATATAAATATTACCTCCGTGAGGATCGCCGTGAAAGACTAAAGGTAGATCATTTAGTAAAGCGTAAAAGGAAAGACTGATATAGCTATTCAGCGCGTGACTAATCAGATGTTTGCTTGCTTGGTTTAGCTCCATTTGGTTAATAGTTGGAGCCGAAATAAATTCCATGACAATAATATTTTTAGTGCAAAGTTCAGGATAGACTCTTGGTGTTTTAATCTTTACCATATCTTTCACTTTATCATTCACGCTCTCAGCAAAAGCTTGGTAACGCTCCAAGTTTTGGCGTTCGTGGATAAAATCGATTTCTTGATAGATATACTGAGCCCAAAGATCGAGAGCTTGGTCGCCTCCAAGCATGTTGCGCAGCCCAGCAAAACGCCCGAAACGATGAACTAGGCGCCGAATCTGCTTCACGTCACGATCGATTTTGCGCGTCACATCATCACGTTTGACTTTAATCGCGACTGCTTCGCCATTTTTCAGGACGGCACGGTGGACTTGCGAAATCGAGGCCGAACCGAGAGGCTCGGGATCAATCGACGCGATTTCGGTATCAAATTTGTCGCCCAGCTCTTGGCGCAGGCGTGCTTCGATCTTTTTATAGGAAATTGGGTTGCAAGCATCGCAGATTTCAGAGAGCGCCAGACGGTCAGCCTCGGTAAAAATCGTGCCGTAGCTTTGCATGGCGAGGATCTGCGCCATCTTAATATAAACTACTCCCATTTTGCTCGCAAACCAACAAATAGCTTGACCAGTGCTCTTACGCCCCAGGAAGCGTTTGAGCAGCATAATAGTACCATAGAAATATAGGCGCATGGTTCCCCTAAAGATTCAACGGGTGATATAAGATAAGGCTTTCGGCGAAAGAGAAATTAATTTCTCCCCTAGCGTCGTCCGAAGTAGGTGCTTCGGTCTCGACGGCCATAACCTCACTCGTAGTCTGGTCGAGAGCTGAAGCCGATTCATCATGCAAATGCCCACCAAACGACAGTAAAATCGACGGCAGCACTAGGCATTCCACAACGTGAAAGAGCAGATGTAGACCCATCAAAACTACGCCGATAATCCCAGCGCGTTTGAACCGGAAATGGCTCAGATGTTTCTCGAATCCACATTTGCAATGATGTTTCATACTCTTATTTTTATCATACTTGGCGCAGACTGACAAGCTTGACGAATGCTGATTTTACTGTTTTCTTGCTCAAAGTTTATAACTCCGGAGCGTTTGTTTGTCAACTTCACTAATCCGGCGTGATTCGCAAGCTTTCTGGATGGCTTTATTATGAGCGAAGGTGGAGAGCTGGTCACGCTGGAGATATGCCAAAGTTTCCTCGCGAAACTTCGTAAAAAGTTCGGCGACGAGCCAAGCTTTTGCCATCTCGACATAATGCTTTTCGACCTTAATCTCGTCGAGTAGCGCAAAAATGCGTTCCAAAAATTCCGGCGCAAGCAAATGGTCTAAAATCATCACAAACATAAAGCGTAAATCGTATTCAGCTTCGGAATGGCGAAAATTTATCAAATAATCCCAAAGCACCTCGAGGTCTTCTGGCTTGAACTTGAAACTGGCCGAAAAGCAGTCACAAATTGCCCAGTTATTAATCTTCGGTACGAACCAGGAAACGTAGTCGAAGCGTTCACTGAGGCCCATCGGCGCCGTCGCGATGACGATACCGGAGATGAGAACTTCCTCATAATAATACGGCTCAATTTCGTCGAGAAACTGCCAAAAGTCGCCCTGCCGAACAATTGCCTTGGCGAGCTTGCGCTGCTCTGGCATGCGTACGCCAATCACATGCTCGGCCTGAGGGCAAGTCTTCAGATGAAACTCTCGATAGCCGATATCTTCTAGTTCAAGCAAACGCTCGCGCAATTCTTCGGGCGTCATTGAGCATGCTTCTTTGCAAAATCTTTGAGGTCGAACTTTTGGACATCAATATGCTGATGGCCAATCTCGAGATTCATTTGAGGGTTTTGTTCAGAAATCATTTTGCGTGGGTAACCTTTGATTTTGACATCTTCGGCCATGAAATCAAAGAAATTCTTTTTATCGGGATTGAGCCAGATATAGGGTTTGCAAGCCACCGGCTGACGGTTAATCAGCTCCTTCGCCAGCTCCATATGCCGATCATAAATATGGATATTCTGGACGAACCAAGTGAACCTTCCGGGCGTATAGCCACAATGCCTGGCTATCAGGTGCAAGAAGACTAGATACTGCATTTGGTTAATACAACCAGCAGCCATAAAATCGCTCGAACGCTGGAAGAGGCACATATCAAGATAGTCGACACCATCCCGACCGTGGCGCACGTTCCAGGCTGTCTGATACGCGCAGGGCTTATGGCCATGCTTGTCTTTAAAATCGTCTACCTGCCACATATTAATAATATGACGACGACCGTCGGGATCACTCTTGATACCTTCTAGGAGCTGGTTGACCATATCGTGCCGGCGCACGGTCTCGCCATAAACGGCGCCGATGGTACGATCGCCGATATCCCATTCGTCCCACCAAGTAATGCCATATTTATCGCGCAAAAGGTCGAGATCGTTTGACTGGTCTTGATAAATCCAAAGTAACTCGCGCACAGCAAAACGCACGGCGATTGGGCGCAAAGTCATGAGAGGAATCTCTCCTTTAGTTAAGTCGTAGGTCATCATGTAGTGGTTCAAACCATAAGTATAGGCCGGCTCGCCATCGTCATAGGTCGAGCTCGGGTATTTATTCCGACAGCCTTCGTCAATAATGCGTTGGATCAGCTCCTTCGCATACTGGTCGCCCTTAGTGCCAAGGCATTCTGATGATGATTCGGCTGGTTTAGTTGCCTTAGCCGAGGCTTTGCCTCCATCGTCCGAGCTCTCCTCGAGTTCAATGTTAATTGTGTTCGAACTTCCCTTGCCGGTCGTGATACTTTTCCAAATCGGAATCAAGCCGAACAGGCGATGCTCCTTGATTTCTTTGATATCTGACATGTTTCCTCCACTTTTCTTCATTTTAGCATACTTTGATTATTGCCCCGAAAAAACCCAATAGATAAAGGCGCCAACTACGGCAGCCACCATCACAGATACCACCCAGAGCAATACGCCAAAAAATCCCGAGAGCCAACGACGGATTTTGTGTTTGTCATATTCGCGAATTGCTGCGCTGAGCTCCTCATGGACGACGGCATCTTCGCGCAAGCTGCGCCTCAAGACTTCGGTCACAGCATCAATCGCAATCACCTGCGTCGAAAGGCAGCCAGCAAAAGTATGCGCAAAGCGCTCGTTGTTTTTTGTACGTTTCTCAATCCTGGTCAAACGCTGCTCGAGATCGGCCAAGCGATTCTCTTTCTTAATCAGCGCCTTGTTCAGCTCAGCAATATCGACCTTCGTTTCATCGTTTTGGTCTTGATCGGTTTTTTTACTCATTCGGGGCCTCCACTCTCCGTTATGGTTAGTGTCCTGCCCAAAGACGTTTTACCCTTTTCTTCCCACTCGTGCTTTATCTTAGTATAGCATAGAAAAATTAATTGCGTGAAAAAAAGGACGGCCGAAACCATCCTTTCTCAAATAAAATTCTACCCGAAGCTGACACCCGACTCCTGATAGGTGAGTCCATTAGTATAATGGGTAATCCAGGACGGGTAGTACGCAACAATCTGCTCGCAATAATGCGCCAGCGCCAGACGCAAGACCGTCTTAGCGTGTGGCGCACTATGCATAGTGCCAGATGTCTTGTCCTCGACCTCGTAAGTCAACACTGACAGTTCCAGCTTGCCAGAATAGTTTTGACGCTGGTCCGTCGTACAAGTCGCCGAGTATTGTTGGTGCGCCTCCAGGCAAGCGATGTTTCGCTTATTATCCTTGATGACGCGTGGCGTTCCATTCACGTCGTGACCATAGATTTGTGCTGACCAAGTAATCGGGTCTTCTTCGTAGAGATTACGCTCGGTGAGAATCAGTCTGAAGGCATAAATGCCAAGCCGTTCCAGCTCCTCGACCAGGCTGTCAGCTAAAGCTGCAATGAAAGGTTGATCCTCCTCGTGCTTCAACTTCGTAATCTCCAATGCGTAATTCCTGTTCGTTGACAAACTCATAAAGTTCGTGCTCCTTTCTGTATTTTGAGGGTGAATGAAGCATAAAATACCCTTCTTACTTCCATTGTAGCATAGATTATCTATTTTGTCAATAGATATATTGACTTTTCGAATGATGTGTGCTATAATGGAGAGATAGGTATATATTGGCACTTTACAACTCTTTCTCCGACCCCTTGAAGGAGGTGATAAAATGGAGAAAAATTATGAGACATTACTCTCAGATCAGAAAGCATTACGAGCGATCATCTCAATGATGCAGAAGAAAGCTCAGAAGATGTCGCCAAACTGGATTGTCGACCAAAATTATGTCCGGGTTTTAGCGATACCGTTTTCGGTTTTAGCTAAGGAGTGTGAGCAATTCACTCCCGACGATAGCGACATACTCGATGACGCTTATCTTGCCGACATAGTGGTTGGCAATACGCACACAATTCAATTTGACGACAAAGTCAACCCGACAAGGCGAATTGAGTGTTATCAGATCCTGGAGGGGATCATTCGGGGTGATTTCCTTTGCGTATTGGTCGAAAGGTAATTTTGAATGTGACTCGGGCTAACAATAGCAACCGAGCCTTTTTCATGGGGGAATATAACGTTTGAGGAACTAGGCGCCAGAAGCCAGACAACGTACTGGGAGACCAAGCCAACGGCTGCGTGGTCCAGCTGACGACATGACTCCAGAGATACCAATTTCTAAGTCATACGCAGAGATTGGAGCATCATCTTTACCGGTAGTAGCTCTTGATGACCTAGCCCATCCATTTGCACTTAGATTTCTCAAGAAGTTAAAATACGAGTCGACAAGCCCACTGCGCACGAAACTTCGACGTACTGTATCGTGCGCAGTGGGTATATTAGTATTTACGATGGATTTTTAAATCTTACAAGTGTACGTGGTTATAGTTGGCCATCTTCGGCTGGTACTTTTGCTAGTATTACTTCAGCCAATAGTAACGGTCTTCACTTTGATGCTGCTAACCTTGCTCCATCAAATTCTCTTCGTCGCGCATATGGTTTCCCAGTACGTTGTCTGGCTTCTGGCGCCTAGGTTCCTTAGCATTATGATATAATGACTACATGAAGATTTACGTTGTGCATTCTGGTGAATGGGATTACCAAAATAAGCTCTATTAACCATTTCTAGAAACTGCAGGCCTAGCTCAAGCTAATTGATCCTCGAAAGTCTCAAAGTTAACATAGATATAAGACAGATCTTCGATCAGAATTAGATCGACCTTCGCGCGATGGGTCTGCAGCCAGTTGTGCACCAAGGCAGCGACGATGATGGGCGCGAGAATGATAATTGCGTAGCTCAAAGTTACGATCGTCACGGTGAGTAGTTTCTCGACATCAATCGTCTTAGCGCTTTCGTCATAGGCGAGCACCACCACCGAAATCAGCGCTATTAGAATCGAAATTACCCATTCCAGAGTGTTCGGCTTGGATTCGACGGGCTGTTGGTTTTGGAAATGTTTAATTACCAGGCTAAGCTCATCTTTGGTCTGGATATGCTTGGCCTTTAGAGCGCTAGCTAAGGTCTCGAGGCGCGTCCGATCGTCGTGCTCGAAATAGAAAATCAGCTTCTCGCGCAGAGTCTGCCCGGGCATTTTACCGATGGTTTGGCGCATATCCTTAGCAACAAAACGCACTAAACAGCCGATCAACACGAGTCCAACGACGCCTGCGACCAGCCAATTATTCCAATGGAGAAAAATTACAGCTGAGATCCCGAGCGCTACGGCGACTACGGCGCGCAGAAAATAATGCTTACGAAAGCGTGTCTCGAGCAGTCCACTGCGATAGGCTTTCTCGATATCGGAGAACATTAGGCAAGTTCCTCGAGCTCATAATCACGCGTGCCGAGGCCAAGCTTTTCGGCATACTCTAGCAAATGCTCCCCGTGTTGAGCTGCGACGCGCTCCATGAAGAGATCGCGACCAGGATCATCGGAATGCTTAATCAGATCAAGGCTGGCTTGGTCGAGTGCGACAGGGTCGAGCGAAGCTGCGATGCCGATATCGGCCATGCACGGCTCTTCAGGTGTAGCCGAACAATCGCAATCGCGCGAAAGGTTATTGATGACATTAATATAGAGCATGTGGGGTTGCTCGCCGGAGCTGTGGTTTTCAACGTGGTCGGCGACGGCCTTGGCTGTCTCGACCATGGTTTCGAGAAAGTCATCCTGAGCCGGGAGCAGGCGAGCTGCTACTGCCGGATCGTCGAATGCCGTCATGAACTCTGTCGTGTCGGTAGTCTTGCCAGCCGTATGGATAAAGGCTTTTCCAGCCGACGAAGCGAAACCAATCGATTGATTCTTGATCACACCACCAAAGCCAGCCATCTCATGTCCCTTGAAATGTGCGAGATTAATGAAGCTGTCATAGTTATTAATATGGTCGCCGACGATGTCAACTTGGACGTGACGACCAGCATTAACCGGAATCTCAACCTCGCCGTCGGCATCCATAATGTCGACCTTGGCGATATCGAGAAAACCGTGCTCCTTGGCCGTCTCGAGGTGACGCTCGGTCTGATCGCGCCCTCCAGCATAGGCAACATTACATTCAACGATCGTTCCGTCGACCTTCTCAATAAGGTCTTTGATCAGCTCGGGTTTGAGATAATGATTATTGCCAGCCTCGCCGGTAGAAATCTTCACTCCGACTTTACCCTCAGGCTCGACACCTAATGCTTCAAAAATTTTGACTAGGGATTCTGGCGAAATTTCCTTCGTAAAATAAACTTTAGCTTTTGCCATTTGATTCCTCCTGGTTTTTAAAATTAATAATGCGCCAAATTAACTGATTAATCTCACTCAAACCATCGGCGTAGACGATGGTTTTTGCCTTGGCCAAGGCAATCTCGGGCAAATGAGCGCGCCAGTTTTCAAAAATCTTCACCTTAGGATGATTGTCGGTAGCCGTCGCCCGAGCTTTATGATTAATGTTCCAAGGTTTGCGTGGGATAATGTTAATCTTGGCTCGAGAACTACCAATATTATACGGGCTATCATCGACAAAGATCAAAACGTCGCTGCCGACGCGTTTTTGCTTCAGGTGACTATGATCCTTGCTCTCGGAAATTAGACTTAGCTGAAGATTATGCTCTGTCAGCTCTGGGATAAATTCTAATAGCTGGCGACGCTTATGTTCGCGAATTTCCTCATTGTAAGAATTGGAGTTGATTTGAATCTCATAGCCAAGCTGCATCGGGCGCGTAATGTCTTTGGCGCCAGCGTAAAACTCGATGTTTTTGAAATTCTCCGGGTCCTGAAAACCGGCTAGGATTTTTGCTTGCTGATCTAACGTTAAATCTGTGCTTTGGATATGAAAATCTCCGTGACAACACGGTATGGACGAGCGGTCAAATACGGAATCAGTGAGTGGCCAGAGCACATCATCGACATCAAAAATAATTTTCTTAGACATCGGTCGAACCAACCCCCCCTCGGCGTACGCCAGTCGCAGTATCATCATCGACCGTTAGGAACTTTTGGAAGATGAGTTGAGCGATGCGTTGGCCTTTTTTGACTAAAATATCGTGGTCGGCGACATTGTAAACGACGATGCTGAAATGACCGTCGTTAGTCGGGTTCCCGTAAAAGTCGGCGTCGATAATGCCGACGCCATTTGCCATGACGAGGCCTTTGCCGGCGCCAGAGCTGCGATTTGCCACCATATAATATTCATCCGGCTGGCAATACGCCTTCAGACCGGTAGGAATAAAAGTCGGCTGAATGCCAGGATGAAAAACTGGCACCAAGGTATCCTCGGCAGCCTCGATATCATAGGCAGCTGCGTGCGCCGTGCTACGCTGCGGCAGATGAATATCTTTATCCTCCCAGCCTTTGGCTATCTCAAAACCTCGCACTCTCATAGATTTATTTTAGCATAAGAGAGCCAACCATGACAAGGGTATGAGCTTAAGCTTGGAGAATATCCTCCGGCGTGCGATAATAAAAGTGGGTGGAGCGAACCTTAAAAGGAGGGATGAAAATGATTTTACAGCGTAGTCCAAAATATGCTAGCGAAAACTGGGCACGTGATCCAACGACGATTGAAATTGTTTATGACATGGATGATATACTACATGCATACGTTGCGCGAGTTTCTAAGGAAGCCGGGATCAACCTTGAAGAGTGGCGCGATTTTTATGTGCCAAATAATAATTGGCCCGAGGAATGGAAGCAGCGCGCGAATCAAGCTTTGTCGAGGCTAGACTTGTTCGATGATATTGAATTTTTCGAGGGAGCCGAAGACATACTCCGGCCTCAGTTTGAGCTCGGTGTACCGGTCAAAATTAGGTCAAATTATACTATACCTGAGGCTGGGCCAAAGAAGAGGGCGAGTCTACTCGCCAAGATTCCGGGTCTCGATGATAGCAATATTGACTTAAAACTAATTCAGTTGCACAGCTCTTCGCCAAAAGTTTTAGCGCCAAATACACTGATTTTTGTAGATGATAATCCATATTATGCTAGAACATCAACGGCTAGAATTACCGTGATGCAAAAATGGCCATGGAACACTTCTAGTGAGGCGCAGTGCTTACTCGGTGGTAAGCACATTGTTCAGCTGGACAATCTTCAAGCAATTAATCGCTTCGTTTTTCATCGTACTTTAGTTTATTTACGCACCGGAGTTTAGACCGGAGAAGGCGATGTGACCCGACATCGCCTTTTTTTAAGCCTCGGTCTCGGCGAATTGCGAATTATAAAGTTCGGCGTAGAAGCCGTGATCGGCGAGAAGCTGCTCGTGGGTTCCCTTTTCGACGATGTTACCGTCTTTCATGACGAGAATTAGGTCGGAGTTACGAATAGTTGAGAGACGATGAGCAATAACGAAGCTCGTCCGACCCTTAGTCAGCTTCGCAAAAGCGTCTTGGATTAGCTGCTCGGTACGAGTGTCGACGTTCGAGGTCGCCTCATCTAGAATCATCATCGGTGGGTTAGCCACCATTGCCCGAGCAATCGTCAGCAGCTGCTTCTCTCCTGCCGAAATATTATCGGAGTCTTCCGAAATCACAGTATTATAACCATGAGGCAAAGATTCAATGAAATGGTGAATGCTGCTCGCCTTCGTGGCGCGCACAATATCATCATGGGTAGCCGAAGTCTTGCCATAACGCAAGTTCTCCTCAATCGTGCCAGAAAACAGCCAGGTATCTTGCAGCACCATACCGAAGAGCTTGCGCACGTCGGCACGCTTCATCTCGCGCGTTGGCGTGCCATCGATCGTGATATAGCCACTAGTTGGGTCGTAGAAACGCATCAAGAGATTGATGATCGTGGTCTTGCCAGCACCAGTCGGACCTACAATCGCAACTTGCATGCCAGGCTGAATTTTAATCGAAAAGTCACGAATGATTGGCTGGTCGGGATGGTAGGCGAAATTAACTTCATGGAAGCCGACTGCGCCCTTAATCTCGGCAATTTCTTGCGCCGGCTCTGGGTCGGGCGATTCTTCTGGCTCATGCAAAAAGTCGAAGATGCGCTCGGCTGCAGCTAGAGTTTGCTGAATATTAGCAACAATCTGCGATACTTCCGTAATCGGACGATTAAATTGGCTAACATATTGTAAGAAAGCCTGAACATTACCGATCATCAGAGCGCCATCGATCGCCAAGCGCCCACCGGCAATACAGACGGCAACATAGCTAATATTAGTAAAGGTATTCGTAATCGGGAAGGCTAAAGCCGAAAGGAAGTTTGCTTTCCAAGTCAATTCGCAGAGATGGTTATTCGAACGTTGAAACTCGGCGATAGAGGCCTCTTGATGATTATTAGCGCGAATCAGGCTCTGTCCGGAATAATCTTCCTCGATAGTGCTACTAAGCGCACCGAAAGTTGCTCGGCCGGAACGATAATAATTTTGTGCCTTTTTCGTCACGAGACTGATAAAGAAGAGCGAGAATGGCACGGCAATCAGCGAAATGAAAGACAGCCAGAGCGAAATCGTCATCATCATGATAAAAATACCAACGATGGTCGTGATGCTAGTGATGATTTGCGACATGACGCTACTAAGGGTGTTCGCTACGGCTTCGACGTCATTACTGACACGCGACAAGGTATCGCCAATTTGATGTTGGTCGAAATATGAGATCGGTAAGCGAGAGATCTTAGCGATGATCTCAGTGCGCATTTTGCGTGCATAGTGTGCTGAGACGACCGAAAGAATCACGCCTTCGATGTAATTTAGGGCTGCAGCGATGAGGTAGAGCCCGACGAGTAGCAAAGCTAGGCTGCCCAATTTTCCCCAGTCCAAGGCGTCGGACAGCTGCTCGCTGGCTAAGTTCGCCCCACCGGCCTGCATATAAGCTGCTTGATAATCCTCGACGGCAGTATTTGTCATCTGACCGAGAATCTTCGGTCCAAAAATCGAACAAATCGTCGCTCCGACAGCCAGAATCACAGCAATACTAATCGGCAGTAGCCAGGGTCGCAGCGAGCTAAGAAAACGCTTAATTGCCATGCTCATGCTCTTGGGCTTTTCGGTGGCGTGTCCAGGTCTAGGCATTTTTTACCTCCTTCTCACTTCTAGCTAGCTCGGCCTTATATTCTTGATCCGAGAGCTGCGACTTTGCGATTTCACGATAAACTTGACAATGTTGTATGAGCTCAAGATGCGTGCCCTTTCCGACGACTTTACCTTGGTT
Source organism: uncultured Candidatus Saccharibacteria bacterium (assembly GCA_964515845.1). Taxonomy (GTDB): domain Bacteria; phylum Patescibacteriota; class Saccharimonadia; order Saccharimonadales; family Saccharimonadaceae; genus Nanosyncoccus. The sequence goes on from CAZEVF010000005.1 coordinate 53,899, forward strand.
CAAAACAATAATCTGGTTCGCATCCTTAATCGTGCTGATACGCTGCGCGACGATCAAGGTTACGGCATCCTTCGTCACCGGTTTCAAATCGCGACGTAGCTTCGCATCGGTCTTCATGTCGAGTGCTGAGAAAGAGTCGTCAAAGACATATATATCGGGATTTTTCGCAATAGCACGCGCGATCGAGAGACGCTGACGCTGACCCCCGGAGACATTAGTTCCCCCTTGAGCAATATGCGCATCATATTTTTTGTCAAGCTTTTCGATAAATTCGGCTGACTGCGAGACCTTGGCTGCAAGCTGGAGTTGCTTTTCATCGGCTTCAGGCGCACCGAAGAGAATGTTACTACGCACAGTGCCGGCAAATAACACTCCACGCTGGGGCACATAGCCAATCCGACGCATTAGGTCTTGCTCAGAGTAATCCTTAATATTAATACCATTAATCTTAATTTCGCCAGCCGTCGCTTCATGGAAGCGTGGTACAAGATTAATCAAGGTTGACTTACCCGAGCCGGTGGAGCCAATGAAAGCTGTAGTTTCGCCAGCATTAGCCTTGAAAGAAACATCCTGCAAAACCTTGGCTTCGGCGCCGACATAGGAGAAGTCAACATGCGAGAATTCGACCGACGGCTGAAGATCGGGCTTACCAATCGTCTGGGGCTTCCAGGTAATTTTCGACTTAGTCTCGAGCACTTCGTTCACGCGTTTGGCCGAAACGCTGGCCCGAGGCAAAATCACGAACAGCATCGTCAAGAAGAGGAAGGCCATCACGACCTGAATCGCATACTGCATGAAGGCCATCATGTTGCCGAGATAAGCAAAATCTTTCGTAATTAAAGTAATACCAATCCAGATACAGAGCAAGGTCGTACCGTTAAAGACTAGACTAATCAGAGGATTCTCGAGCGACATGATGGCGTCGACGAAGACGTTAAGCTTAGCGTTTTCGTTATTCGTCCGATCAAATTTGCGTTTCTCGAGATTTTCATTATTAAAAGCACGGATCACGCGCAGGCCGGTCAGGTTCTCGCGCGTCAGTAAGGTAATCCGGTCGGCAAGCTTCTGAATCAGCTTGAACTTCGGCATGACGATCGACATAATGATAATGGTGAGCAAGATAATCACACCGACAGCAAGCGCAATAATCCAGGTCATATCTGGCGCCGTGACAATCGCCTGTCCAATCGCGAGAATACAGGTTAATGGCGCACGCAACCCAACCGAGAGCGTCATGACGATTGCTTGCTGGACTTGGAAAATGTCGTTCACCGTGCGCGTAATCAGCGACGCCGTCGAAAACTTGTCGATTTCGGAGATATTGAGGCTGAGCACATGAACGTAAAAGTCGTTGCGAATGTCGCAGGTAATCTTCGCGCCAATCCAGGCCGAGAGGAAGTTATTCAGAAAGGCACAGAGCGAGGTAATCGCAGTAAAACCAATCATCCAAACACCCGTCACCCAGACATAATTCAAGTCACTCTTCATGATGCCGTTATTGATAATGTCGGCCATCATCGCCGGAAGTTGCAAAGACGCCCAGACCTGCAGAGAAATTGCAGCCAGCAAAATAATCACTTGTAACAGATATGGCTTCAGATATTTGAACAACTTTAGCATTCTACTATCGTAACGCGAAATTTTAAACTAGTCAACTGTCGCGCCAATGAAATAACCCCTGAACAAGCCAGGGGTAAATCGATAAGAAGTGAAGGAAATAAGAGATTTTAAGATTCGTCTAAGCTATTTCGCGCTTAGACTTTGACTTCAGCGTACGCGCTAAGACGAAGTCAATTGTTGCGAGGCACCTAGCGCCGTGGCGATATTCGATTCGGTTGCACAACTCATAGGCTAAACGTCGAGTCAGGGGGCAGAGCAACCATTCCAACGTGCTGCCGATGAGAAATGCATAACAGCCATGCCGCAGTAGCTCACCGGCCGGCAGCCTACCACCGAAAGCAATCGTGTTAAACAGAATAGTATCGGCCAGCCTAGCTGGTAGCGACGAACCGAAGGCGCGCAAGACGAAACTATGTTCGGAGCTACGCTTTCGAATCCACTCGAAAACCTGATTATTGATCAGCTGACTCGTCAAATAGCCGATCACACTGGCGACAATAATACTGCGCGATAAGCCTAAAACCATAGTGAAGCTAATCTCAGCCTGGCCAGGATAAGTCGGCAGATAATCGGCCAAGGCATAGCAACCAAAAGCCAAAAGGTTTAGTAAGCAGCTGACATAGGCTACCCAGTCAGCCATGCGCTTGCCATAAATCTCGATAATCAGGTCGCCGATACCGTAAACCAGTGGGAAGACAATCAGCCCAGCATCAAAGCTAAACTGAATCCCAAAAAGTTTAAATCCCCAGATTTTGCTGGCCAAAAGGTTAGAAATAATCAGGATACCACCGTTTAAGATGGTGAGGGTAGCCAGAACTTTGGCTACCGATGCAGTCATGGGCTGCATGGTTGAATTTTCGTTCATATTTTTCCTCCTAAGATACTCTATATTGGGCTAAATATAGCGAATTACGAAGCCCTCTCTTCTTATTGTAGCACAGATTGTTATAAAAGTCAATAGGTAGATAGATTCTGTGGTATAATATGGGGTATGGAATTCAAAATTGAGAAAGTGTTAGTAAATGGACTGGGGCGCGTCGGCGCGATCAAGACGGCGCACGGCGAGATTAAAACACCGACTTTTGTCGCCGTGGGAACGAATGGTTATGTGCGCTTTCTCTCGGCCGAAGACGTACATCAGACTGGCGCACAGGTGATGCTATCGAATGGCTACCACCTGCGTCGCAAATCGCCAGAGATCGCCCAGGCCGGTGGACTAGCTAAATGGAGACCAGTAGTTGAGCAACCCTCTACTCTGCGTCCAGATGGCCAGCCGGCTGAGCCGTGGCTCGGGCCAACGATTACCGATTCGGGTGGGTTCCAGGTGATGTCGCTCGGGTCAGGGCTGGGCAAGGTCGTGGCGATGGACCGAGTGGATGAAGTGCATAATACAGCGCACAAGGAGCGCCTGGCGCATGTCAGCGACAAAGGCGTGAGCTTTATTGATCCGTTTGACGGCGAGCCGGATTTTATCGGACCGGAAGAATCGATGCAGATTCAATGTCGGATTGGAGCCGACATCCATATGGCTTTTGATGAGCTGACGTCGCTGGCTGACAGTTATGAGTATAATATTGAAGCGATGCAGCGCACCGAGGCATGGGCCGAACGTAGCCTGCGCGAGCATTTGAAGTTGCGTGATTCCCTAGGCTATCGCCAGAACCTTTATGCTGTGTTGCAAGGTGGGCGCTGGGAGGATTTGCGCCGGGCGACGGCGAAGACACTGGGCAAGATGAAAGTCGAAGGGGTGGAGTTCGACGGCTTTGGGCTTGGGGGAGCTTTCTTGAAGGAGGATTTGGGGGAGATTTTGCGCTGGTGCGACGAAGAACTGCCGGCCGAGAAACCTCGACATCTCTTAGGGCTCTCACATCCGGACGATATTTTGATTGGGGCTGAGATGGGGGCCGATACTTTTGATTGTGTGGCGCCGATGCGTGAAGCGCGACATGGCAAGATTTATACACGCACCGGGAATTTGAACCTGCGCAAATTTGCTAATTCTGGCGCAGTCCTGGACCCGGGTTGTGACTGTACTACCTGTCGTGCAGGCTGGACGCGTGGAGGACTGAGAGCACTATGGCGCTCGGGCGAGCTGGAGAAAAAGCAAAAATATTACAATTTGGCTTCGGCGCATAATCTGCGTTTCATCGTTAGATTGACCGAAGAAATTCGCGTGGCGATGCTCGAGGATTACTTTGAAGAATATAAGCGTGATTTCCTAGCGAAATATTATAGCGTGTGCTAGAATAGATACATAAAGGGAGGAAATATGAGCAAGGTGACGGTTGATGTTGATACGAAGACGTTTGTGCGTTTTTGGCTGGTGATTTTGGGCTTCGGGCTTGCTGGGCTATTGGTTTGGCGCGCTTGGGGTGGCTTGGTGATTATTGGGATTGCGATGCTACTCGCGATTGCGATTCGTCCCCTTGCGAAGCAGATTAATCGGCTGACGAAAAAAGATCATTCGACCTCGTCTTCGGTGATTGCTTATCTGCTACTGATTGGTGCACTCGGCGTGATTATTGCCGTGGTGGGGCCAGTGGTAATCGAGCAGACGACGCAATTCGTCCAGCAGCTGCCGACGACCTTTGAGCACACACTAGGAGGCTGGGATGGGATTAACGACTTCGGACGCAACCTCGGAATCGAAAACCTGCAGGGAGAAATTATGAATGCGATTCAATCCTTCTCGACGAGCTTTGTCTCGAATCTGGGTGATGTTCTAGCAATGGGAGTGGGCACGGTGGCACAAATTTTGACGAATATTATTTTGACAATTGTGCTGACGCTCTTCTTCTCGCTGGAAGGCCCGGCAATCGTTGATGCCTGCTGGCGTATCTTGGAAGATAAGAATAAAAATGATGCCTCGGTGCGTTCTTGGAAACACTTAGTCGGTCGGATGGTGGATGTGATTTCGACTTACTTCTCACACCAAGTGATGGTGGCGATTTTGGATGGCTGCGTAGTGACGATTGCTGTGCTACTACTGGCATTTATTTGTGGCTTCTCGGGAGGTTTGGCCTTGCCGATGGGATTGATTGCGTTGGTATTCTATCTCATCCCGATGTTTGGCCCGATTATTAGCTGTATCCTGATCACGCTGGTGCTATTCTTTAGCTCACCGATCGCAGCGATTTTCTTCCTAGTCTTCTATATTATTTATGCTCAGGTCGAAAACAATGTGATTGCGCCGAAGATTCAGGGTAGTGCCTTGAACTTGCCGGCGACGATTATTCTAGTCGCGATTATTATTGGGATGAATGTGTTTGGGTTGGTCGGGGCGCTGGTTGCGATCCCGATTGCCGGTTGTATCAAAGTCATCATTGAAGAGTTGCCTAGTCTGCGCGAGGCCCGGGCAAAAACCGAGCAATAGTCTAGCCAAGTGCGCTGGGATGTGCTAAAATAAAACCGTACTAGGCGTGCGATGGGTCGTCGCCAAGTGGTAAGGCACTGGGTTTTGGTCCCAGTATTCGCAGGTTCGAATCCTGCCGACCCAGCCAATGAAATAGCTCCACTTCGGTGGAGTTATTTCATTGATGGACAGTCCAGAACTGGAAGGTTTAGGGTTCGTTATCGAGCGCAGCGAGATTGACCTTCCTGCCGACCCAGCCAGAGAAAGGCCAGAGCGTTTGCTCTGGTTTTTCTCTGTTTTCATTTAGGTAGAAACGAACCGAAGCGCGCGCGTTAGCGCCAGGTTCGAGACACAGGAGTGGCTGTAGGCAAAAGAACGAGCTTGCTGGTTCTTTTGACGCTACGACTGTGGAATAACTGCAAAGCAGTTATTCTTCCTGCCGTCTGGGTTCGTTATCGAGCGCAGCGAGATTGATCTCCCTGCCGATTAATGCTGCGAAATAATTATATGCTACAATGAAAATATGAAATCGTCTGAAGATCAGACCAGAATTATCGAAAACTACTTAGCAGGTGGAGAGATCGACCCGACGGAATATGACGAATACGCTCTACATCAACTAGAGGAAATGCTAGGCGAAGAGGAGTAGGACTTTACTTCGTGTGCAGTGGACATGCCTATATGAACTACAGCTTTTTAAGAGTCGTAGGATTCTATGGCTACGCTTGGCCATCACTAGTTACTGCTTATTCTAGTGTTACATCAGCTGGTGCATATGTACTTTATTTTAACAATTCGGGCATTCATTCATCGTTAGGATCGACAGGCCGTTCGTTCGGTATCCCAGTACGTTGTCTGGCTTCTGGCGCCTAGTTCCCTAGTTTCACGAATAGGTACTTCGTGCGCAGTGGGATTCTCAACTTGAGTCCTGGATATCTGAGACGCGTAGGTGTCAATGGCTACAGTTGGACTTCAATGTTTTCTAGTACTACACCAACTCGTGCGTATAGCTTCTTCTTCAATGCCCTAGAATTTCGCCCGTCAGATGGCCCGAATGACCACTACTATGGTTACCCAGTACGTTGTCTGGCTTCTGGCGCCTAGTTCCTGAGTGTTTTTTTTCTTGTGATATTGTTGTAGAAAATACAACAATAAATTGTTGATTTCGGCATAAGCATGATATAATTAGACTGTAACTGTTCAATTTAATTAAAAGCGATTGTATTTTTTGTGATACTAATTTGCTATCTAATGTAGAATGGGCGCTATGAGTTGCTCAATAAGCATTAGATAGTAATATCATAATCGCTAAATTGGACAGTTACACCCTCATGGCGCCCTTTTTATTTAGTAATAAAGTTCTGAATAAGTAATGTAGAACTTGGTTATATAAATAGTAGGACAAAAGTAGGCGCCATGAGGTAATACATATCATAAAACACAACTTTTAGTATTATACTAGGCGCTTGAGGCAGAAAAGCCTTAAAGTAGGTATGCTGTATTTTAGCGCTTTTTTGATGCTAAAAAGTAAAAGGTCTAGGAGGTATTGCTATATGCAAAGACGTATTAACTTTAAGATGAGATGT
>CAZEVF010000006.1:0-56596 GCA_964515845.1 uncultured Candidatus Saccharibacteria bacterium
TACTCCCTCTGCCTTTATTCCGACTGGTTCTAGTACAGTACCTAGTGGCACTAATTACTTCAACGTCACGGGTGGCATAGTAGATAGAGACTCTCCCTACTACCTAGAACCAGTCACCAAACAACTCTATGATATTCGTGATGGTAATATGTACTGGGTAGCCAAACTAGCTGATGGTAACTGTTGGATGACACAGAACCTAGCCCTAAACCTTGGAGAAAGACCAGTAGACGCACCAGCTTCCTATAGTAGATATGTTAAGACACTTACTCCCGGAGACAGTGATGTAGTAAGTGAATGGACAGTGCCAGCAAGTACTACTAAATATAAAGTCTACGATAATCCAACTAACCCTATGGAACCACTAGACCCAGAACATCCAGAAAACACACCCATTATAGAAAAGACGGAGACTATTACTGGTACGGAAGTGGCCATACCGAGAAAGGATATTAGGCCAAACGGTGAGCAGGCTAACGATACGAGGAGTTGGAATCTGGGGAAAATTGTGCTGGCTAATCCGACTGAAACAAAACTTTGCTCTGTACCAATCCCGGATGCATTAGCGACTCTAGGCTACACAACTGACGCTGGGAGTACTAATTACACCTCGGCCTGGCATGGACAGAAGCTTGAAGACGTCTGTAAAAATACAATTAATGGCGCAGATGTCTTAATTTATCAAAACGTCGAGGAGTTAGAGCCGGGATATACGTCAACTACCTCCAGTTCAGTCGACCCGACGACCAATACTTACGATAGCCATTATCTCCTTGGTAATTTTTATCAATGGAAGACAGCCACAGCTCAATCGGGCTTAACAGAATCTAGTAATACTACAGCTGATCAAGACTTTACCTTGCAGGATAGCACTAACTCAATCTGTCCAAGAGGTTGGAAACTGCCAGCTGCCGGAAGAAATACTGCGACTACTGCTGGCTGGCCCTTAGATCGAGCTGATAGTTATTATAGTCTGCTTAATGCTTATAATTATCCTTACACGGGCAGCTCGTCCACCAACAAGAGTGACCGGGTGGTAACTTGGTTCTCGAACAATGGTAACGCCTATACGACAATCACCGGAAAAGCAAATGGCATGACGCAAAATAAAGTGCAGCTTGATTATGCACCGATGTATTTCGTACGAACTGGCTCGATTAATCCAGCGCAAGGATCAGAGCGTGATGCCGGTATCGCTGGTTATGTTCGTTCGTCAACCTATGACCCAATCGACAATATGATTACAAATGGACTGTACCTCTTTACCGGTAGTGGCGTTGCGCCGTCGACTTACATACAAAATTACAATGGCAATTCGGTGCGTTGCCTGGCTCGATAAGGCGATTTATCCAAAAGTGTAGCACCGTGCTACACTTTTGGTGTTTTATCACCTCTGTTAGGAACGATTCAAAGTGTAGCATAGTGCTACACTTTGTGTAAAGGGCTTATTAGACTTTATTTCTCAAAGTGGTTCCGTGCGACCACTTTGGCATTTTTCCACCCCTGTTAGTAAAAGTCAAAAGTGGGTCAGCGTGACCACTTTGGTATTTTCTAGGGAACTAGGCGCCAGAAGCCAGACAACGTACTGGGAAACCGACCCAGCGATCGTACGGGCCGTGCGACGGGTAGAGTCCTGAGGCATCGAAGGCGAGGCCGTACGCAGTAGTCGACGTAGCGTGTGACCACGCAGCAGTAACCGATGACCAATCGTAACCATCGACGCCTGCGCGCCTCAAGAAGCCGTGGTACAGGTTGACGTGCCCACTGCGCACGAAGTTACTTAGTCAAGGCGAAACTCGAATCAATCAATGGCTGCAACTGATCCGAGGCGACACTACCGTCGAGCAAGGCTGTTACCCAGTGCTCTTTATTCATGTGGTAGGCTGGGAAAAATCCGGGGCTGGCGCGCAGAATGTCGATGGCTTCGGGATCAGCTTTGAAGTTAACGACGTCTACTAGCTCTGGGCTAAGCCCTAGCTTGTCGCCAGAAATGCGCATGATGAGCGCATACCATTTGTGATTATCTCGGTGCCGGAGGACGGCATATTCGGGGCTTTCTGGCCAAGGATATTCCGGCAGAGTTTGATAAGTTTCTCGAGCGTAATTTAGTAGTTTTCGACGATCCATATTGCTCCTTATTTAAAATAGGTAATGATAAATTCCGTGCCGGCGCCCGGCTGCGACTTGACGGAAATCTGGCCATTTTCAGCTTCAATCACGGTCTTAGCAAAGGCCAGACCGATCCCGACGCTATCAGCTGAGGAATTTTTGGCTTTATAAAATCTTTCGAAAATATGACGCAAATCTTGAGGCGAAATTCCCTCTCCTTGGTCGGTAATTGTAATTCGGAGAAATAGTGGGCAATCTTGGGCCGTCAGCGTGACTTGGCTGCCGGGTGGGCTATGTTCGATGCAATTTTTCACGATGTTAGTTAGGGCTTCGGTCTGCCACTTCGGGTCGAGGCAAATTTCGGCCGTCAAATCGCCACCAAGTTCGAGCGTAATGTCCTGCAAATCAGCTAGAACTTCAAGCTTTTTACGGACACGCGTAAAAAGCTCATTGACGATGAGTGGCTGGCGTTGGAGCTTGATTGAAGCGTTATCGAATTTCGCCAAATTCAGCAGAGTCGTCACGAGGCTAGACATCGATTCGACTTGGCGACCGATCGAACGCAAGAAATCCTGGCGAGTGGCTTCGGGCATCTTCGGATCATCGTAAATATTATCAATCATGACTTGGAGTGAAGTCAGAGGCGTACGTAGTTGGTGTGAAATATCAGCTAGGGCCGTCTCGAGGTTCTGACTGCGACGTTGGTTAGTCTCGGCTGCCTCTTGCAGGGTGACGGTAATCTTATAAAGTTCATTCGTCAGTAGCGAAAGTTCACCTTCGGTGTTCTCATCGAGGCGCAGGTCGCGCAAGTGATCCTTGAGATCCTGCAAATAAGCAACCAGGCGAAGCAACTGGCGCTCGCGCCGGTGGTCGTCGTACCAGAAATAGCCAGCCAAAAGTAGCGCGAGGAGCACCAGGCAAATCAGCCCGAAGGCGAGCGCCAGCCAGCCAAAGCGCTGCGACGCAATGGAAGCAAAATCACCCTCGAGATAACCATATTCGCGCAGGATTGCTTCGCCCCGACTAGCAGCGCTTTGGCTTCCGGCGACTCCAGGTTGCTGGAGTCGCCGGACCACTGGCCCGAAGTCAGCCTCCGGCAACTCTGCCTGCAACATGCCGAGAACTTCGGCTAACTCAGTGTTCGATGCTGTGCGATAGGCTTGCTGCCATTGCCTAAAAAGCATTGCAAGCAAAAGGCCGACGAGGGCCAAGGCAATTAAAATCGGTAGCATAACCCGGCGCAAACGACGACGCATCAGACGTTCTCCTCTAATCTACTTTGTCCCACTACGCCCTCTACCTTGACTATGCTTAACATCTTAATTTTCCTTTCGCAGGCGATAGCCCATGTTTTTAATCGTCTCGATCGTCACGACGTCACCCAGCTTTTGCCGTAGACGTTTCAGGTAGACCGACAAAGTATTATCATTGACAATGCTTCCCGAAGCGTCCCAGATCTCGTCGAGCAGACGGGTGCGCGTCACGATACTACCGGCATTTTCCATCAGGCGCCAGAGGATACGCCGTTCGAGCGCCGTGAGATTAACCTCTGAGTCGTCCTGCTTCACGATCTCGGTCGCAGGATCAAAAGTCAGATTACCGACCTGAAGCAAGGTTGAAGCCTTGCCATGACGTTTCAGAGCATTATTAATGCGTGATAAAAGTTCGCGATTACGAAATGGCTTCGTGACGTAATCTTCAGCGCCAAGCTCTAGACCACGGACAACATCAGCTTCATCGTCGCGTGCTGTGAGAAAAATTATAGGTAAGTCGCTGACGGTATCGCGCAGACGTTTGGCCAGCTCAAAACCATTACTATCCGGCAAAGAAACATCGAGCAAAGCCAAATCGTAAGTGCCCTGCCCTAACTGAACGAGGGCCGAAGCAGCGTCAGGCGCCACTTCGACCGTGTTACGTTCATGCTCCAGCAGATACTGCAGGCCTTTGGCCGTCAAGGGATTATCTTCAACCAGGAGAATACGTGCGTTCATATCTGTTTCTATTTTACCACAGAGTAGGTCAAGTTGGCTTGTATACGCATTGTATATACAATGTGTATATGATGTATATACGTTGTATATGATTTGTGCATACTTAGATATTCTCGTCGCGAATAGTCTCGATAATATTCTGCTTCTCTACCTGGCGTACTGAGTAACGCATGATTGCCCAGATCAGTAGGCTGACGGCGATAATCGAGATAAGAATTGCCATCCATGGGATCTGCCAGCCAAAGTCAACCATATTCGCAAAGGAAGCATAGAAGCCGTACGATAAGAGGAGGCCGAGTGGCAAGCCAATAATCAAAGCTTTACCGGCATACATGACGCTTTCGAGGCGCACCATGCGATTAAATTCTTTACTGGTCATGCCGATAGACTTCAACATCGCAAATTCTTTGGCACGCAAGGCAATATTAGTCGTAATAGTATTGAAAATATTAGTCACGCCGATCAATGTCACCACGATGACGAACCCGTAGAGGAAGATTGAAATCAAGATATACATGCGTCGCATTTGCGAGACATTCTCGGCGACGTCTTCGTAATAGTATTCTTTGCTAGTCTTATGTTCCTTGAAATAGGTCTCGAGATAATTCGTGATGGCCTTCACGTCATCAACTTTGGCTGCGAAGAATTGACTATTATAATTCTTCTCAAAAGCGAGCTTGCTGCGTTCGAAATATTTTTCGCCGACGAAGAGGGCTGGTCCATGATAACCCTCGAAACCGAGAGGCAATTCGTTCATAACTTTCGTGATTTTGAAATCATAATCGAAAGGCTCGGCGCCGGCTTTCTTCACACAAGCCTCATCGACATTGATCGTCAGGATACTCATGCCATCGATGATTTCGGTGACTTGCTCTTGGCACTCCTCCGGCGTGCCAGGGTAAATCGTCGTGTGATAAATCGAACCGTCTTTCAAATCAGTCAGGCGTTCGTCAATATATTGGCCTTTATTATTTTGATTCATTGCATGGTCATTCAGTAAGACTGCGTGCTCAAAATTATTAAACACGCCTACGCTTTTCGCGAACTTTTCGAAAGCCGTCTGGCTCATCATGTAAATCGGGATTTCCTCATCACGGTTATGGCGCATGTAGTAAGCTGAATCGTTCAGCTGGAAGCGAGAGATCAGGTCCCTGTAGATTTCGACGCCATCGCCCTGCATCGCAAAGTCGATTTCGCTATTGGTATATTGGAGATTGGTCATGTCCTTACCGTAGCCGATGAAGCTATACAGTCCAATAAAAGTCGCGACCGAAAGCACAATCGAAACCACGGTGGTACGATACTTCTTACGGCTACGTTTGAGATTTTTATCAGCGATCACACCACCGATACCAAAAGTCCGATCGACGAATTTTGAAGTTTTGAGCTTCTTTGCCTTAACTTTCGTATCGCGATTACCCCGAATCGCTTCGATTGGTGGAATCTTCGCTGTACGAATTGCCGGCAAGAGGCTAGAGAGAAAAATCGTAATGAAACTTAGTGCAATCGTCACTGGGAAAATCCAGAATGGCATTGAGAACTCAACTGTACCTACTACCATGCCTTGCAATAAGAAGTTCACAACCCAGACCAGAATCAGAACAGCGAGAATGCCAAGCAAAATACCGAGAGGAATGCCGATCGCACCGATCACGATGCCTTCGAAGATAATGCTGCGACGAATTTGACGGGGAGTGGCGCCGATACTAGAAAGCATACCAAACTGCCGGGCGCGTTCGCTAGCCGAAATACTAAAGCTATTACGAATCACGAAGACGCTGGTCACAATAATAATTCCAATCACAATCGCAGCGAGACTGTAGAGCGTAGCGAGCGCTGCATCGCCCATGACGTTCGCCTCATAGCGCAAAAGGTCGGTGTGGGTACGATAATTAATATATTCATCTGTTTCCTGCTCGATAGCATCGAGAATGGTTTGGCGAATTTGCTGATATTTCTGAGGCTCATCGAAGCGTACAAAAATATTATATTTTCCCTTCGCATCAGCCGGTAAAGTATCAAGTTTTTGATAAAACTCGAGCTTATACGGCGTGTGTTGATAGGTCTCGTAGCTATCCCAAACATCCTCATCTACGTCTTGCTTCGCGAGAGGGCGAGAATAATAATATGATTCGACGTGGGTATTATTTTCAATATATTTCAAAGCTTCGACCGGCACTTCCTGGTACATTTCATGAAAATCACCACGCTCAGCCTTCGCATAGTTAATCATCATCTTCTGGAAACTAGTCACCATGCCGACCACAGCCAAAATCAAAGCCGACGACAAAATGACGCCGATAATTGTCACGATGGTGCGCCTCTTATTACGACGCAGATTTTCGAGAGTTAACCGCTGTAAAACTTTCATCTACATCCTTTCGTCTTTGACAATTTTACCGTCTTCAAAAGTAATCACGCGATCGGCTTGGCTGGCGATTTCGAGGTCGTGAGTAATAATAATGATAGTCTGATGATATTTTTGGTTCGACAGACGCAGGAGTGAGACGATCTCGTCGCCCGATTTCGAGTCGAGGTTACCGGTCGGCTCGTCGGCGAGAATAATCGCCGGATCATTAATCAGAGCGCGACCAATCGAAACGCGCTGCTGCTGGCCGCCAGAAAGTTGGTTGGGCAAATGACTGACGCGCTGCTCGAGGCCGAGTACTTTTAAGAGTTCCTCCAGACGCTTTTTACTAACCGGCTTGCCATCAAGGTCGCAGGGCAGCGTAATGTTTTCTGTCACGTTCAAAATTGGAATTAGGTTATAGAATTGATAAATAATGCCGACTTGGCGGCGCCGGAAAATCGCCAATGCATCGTCGGAAAGATTATAAATATCTTTGCCGTCGATTAAAACTTTGCCTGACGTCGGACGATCAACCCCACCGAGCAAATGTAGCAGAGTAGACTTGCCCGAGCCACTAGCGCCGACAATTGCCAAAAATTCGCCTTCATCGACCGAAAAACTGACATCGTCAACGGCGCGCACAAGATTGTCGCCTTTGCCATAGGTCTTGACCAAATGTTGTACTTCTAGAATTTTCATGTTGTCCTTTAATCTTAGAATTATTACAATTCTACTCTACTAAACTAAAGTGACAACTAAGTGACTAGGCCTTGGGCTGAGATTTCTTGGACGCAGACTTCGAACCGTGCATTTTCTGCGCCGATTTAGCATCTTTGAGACCTTCAATTTCGGGCTTTGACTCTGGCTTTGAGTCAGGCTTTTGACCCTCATGATCGCTGGTCGGCTCGGGCTTAACTTCAACTTTTACTTTCGGTTTCGGCTCGGACTGTTTCGTTTGAGCATCAGCCTTATCTTCTGATGGTGAAGATTCTGGTTTTGCCTCTTCTTTTAGCTTAGTTGCCGGTTTTGGCGCAGACTTTGATTCCGGCTTTGATTTTGGCCCGGTCTTTGATTTTGAGGTTTTTGGTGTACTCGAGCCTGGCTTGACCACATCGACGGCCGGCTGTTTCTTCAAGGGTGGGATCATTTCAGCTACGACCACTTCTTCGGTCGCTTCATCTTCTAGATCGTCAGGCGAAGGTTCTGGCTCAATCACGATGGTTTTAATTCTAGGCATGACAACGTGCTGAGCTAATTTCCCACTGACAGCAAAGTCCAAAAGTTGTAAGAAATAACCAAAAGCCAGAATAAGTACGGCGATAATTAGCGCCCACCAAATCATTCGATCAATACCAAGAGTGAGATAGTCTAACGGCTCGTATGGAAAACGCCACATTATAGTCTGAGGCGTAACGGCACTAGTAAAAACGATCATTGCACCGTAAGAAACGGGCAAGGCCAGCCAATACCAAGGGTCGAGTGGCCGGAAGCGACCTTTTTCGCTGAAAAAAATCCAATCACCAAGCATCAGAATCGGCAAAAGAAAATCAATCACGGTAGCATTCCAGCCAGTAGGGCCGACCAGCTTGATGTCGTAAGCGTAAAAAATCAACTGCCCGACAAATAAGGTCATCCCGGCTAGAATAAGCATGCCTTGAAGCGTGGGCGAGATAACTTTGCCGGGCTCGCGCTTGCGCGCTAGAACTGTGACAAGGGCCGAAACTAGAAAATAGAGCGTCGCTCCCAGTAAGACATAGTTCGAAAATAATCGCCAGCTCGCGCTGCCAAATGTGGCAAGTTCTATCCAAAGCCAGATTAAAGCTAGGCTACCCACTATAAGGCGATAGATTGCTGCAGTCGGACGACTTTGGATATACATAAACTTATTTTACGCTAAATTCTCAAAAAGCACAACTAGGCACACTTTGGAATCTAGGCGCCAGAAGCCAGACAACGTACTGGGAAAGCACGCCAGCGATGATCTGGGCCTGCACTCGAGCTTAGCTCAGTTGCGCTGAAGTTGAGAAGATAGGCAGTAGCCGACGTGGGACCGAAAAAGCCAGCAGCTTGTCTGGGCCACATGAACCCATTTTGCCCTACTCCCCTTTGTAGACCATTATCAAGCCAGATATTCCCACTGCGCACGAAGTAAAGATGGGGTTGTGCGCAGTAGGCTGATCTGGATAGAGAATGGTTTTTTGAGAGGCATGGGTCGATCCGGCTTTATGACTTCAAGTATGGCTGCTGCCTATGCTGGCCTCACGGCAGCCACTACACTTCATCTTGATTTCTATGACCTTGAACTTCGCTCTTCATTTGGTCCAAACGCTCGATGGATTAGTTTCCCAGTACGTTGTCTGGCTTCTGGCGCCTAGTTTTCTAGAACTATTAAGAATCTATCATGCTTATGGTGGTAAGTTTTTGCCAATCTGTGTTACAATATGTCGCACTATGGAGATTGAAGACGAAAAACACTTTGACGAATGGAACGAAGTCAAGAAGACTATCCATCACAACGGGCACTTGCCAAAGATTACTGAGGGAAGTGTTTTCTGGTGTGGTTTCGGAGAAAACGTTGGCGTGGAAATTAATGGCAAGAATTCAATGTTTTCTCGGCCAATGTTGGTTTTCAAGAAGCTAAGTCGCTATGGATTCCTAGGTATACCACTCTCAAGCCAAGCACATGTCGGTTCATGGTATGTTTCGTTTAAGTTTCAAGGAAGAGACGAAATCGCAGTTCTGTCGCAGGCTAGGACTTTTAGTGTGTCGCGCATCTATAATAAAATGGGGCAGATTGATGAAAGTGATATGTTAAAAATTAGAGACGGGTTTCATAATTTATACTGCAAATAAAAATGCTCCTCTGACAATATTGTCAGAGGAATGCGAGAAATCCCCGAATATGGTTTTATTATAGCAAGAGACTAACTATTGGCCAAGATGTGTTGTGAAAAATACAACACTTACTTGGTATTTCTAGCTTGAGCGTGTTATAACGAGGCTAAGCTTTTTTGATTTTGCTACGATAATCTTGAATCGCTGCAGCCAATGCTTCGTGCCCCAGTACCGAGCAATGGAACTTATGTTTCGGCAGACCACCCAGATATTCCGTAATTTCTTCCGGACCGATTTGCAAGGCTTCATCCAAGGTCTTATTCTTGGCAAGTTCCGACAGCGCAGAGGTCGAGGCGATAGCACTGGCGCAGCCATAAGTCTTCCATTTAATATCAGTAATCTTGCCATCATCAATTCGGAGGAACATTTTCATCTGATCGCCACAGACTGGATTTCCGACCACGCCTTCGGCGTCGTGAGTATATTGCGCTTCATCACCCATGAGAAAGTTTCGAGGGCTCAAGAAATGCTCTTTCACCAAATCTGAATAAACCCAACTACTACTATTTTGATCAGCCATCTCGCTCCTTTACTTTTACCGTACTAATATCTTGCAGACGTTTAACGACTTTTGCCAAAACTTCGACCGTGCGTTTAATATCGTCTAGCGTCGTGTCAAGCCCAAGCGAAAATCTAATGCTACTGTGCGCAACCTCGGCGTCGCCCACGGTCGCCATCAGAACATGGCTCGGCGCCAAATCGCCAGCTGCACAAGCCGAACCGGTCGAAACAATAACGCCATCAGCGTCGAGATAGAGCTGGATACTTTCGCCTTCGGCTGCCTGAAAACTCATGTTTAGAATATTTGGCAAACAATTCGTCTCCGGACTATTACAGCTACTGTACGGCACAGCTTTTAGAATCCGGCGCTTTAGCTCGTCCCTAAGCTTCGCCACCTCGGCCCACTGTTTACAGCTCCAATTATCCCAACACCATTTAGCAGCAGCTCCGAAGCCAGCGATAGCGACCGTGTTAGTTGTACCGGCGCGACGCGATTTTTCTTGATGCCCGCCAATAATCAAAGGCTGATAAGGACTACCTTTTTTAACATGGAGCGCGCCAACTCCAATCGGCCCACCAATCTTATGCGCTGAAAGTGTCATGTAGTCGACGCCAAGCGCCTTGACATCAATTTTAATTTTGCCAAAGGCCTGCGTCGCGTCGGTATGCACAAAGGTGTTGTATTCTTTACAACGTTCTACAATCTCCCGGATTGGTTCGATCGTCCCCAGCTCATTATTAGCCAACATGACCGAGACCAGATCAACATCTTCTGGCACGTTACTTGGCTCAACTTGCCCCTCACGTCCAACCGGAATGAGCTTCAGTTCCCCAGCTCGTGCCTTTGCACTCTCTAGGAGTGAAGGATGCTCGATTGCACTCACAGCTATGGCTTTGCCTCGAAAGATTTCCGTCACGGTATTATTAGCTTCCGACCCACCACTAGTAAAGAAAATCTCTTCCGGCTCAGCATTAATCAGCCGAGCGATTTCCATCCTGGCGTCCTCGACGATTTCGCTCGCCTGATGGCCGAGGGCGTGCAGACTCGAAGCATTGCCTAGCTGAAGATCCATCACCTCTATCATTCGCTGTTTAACGCAGTCCAGCAGAGGTGCCGTTGCTGCCGTATCGAGATAAATTAGTTCTGACATGACTTTGCCTGCTTGCGCCGGTATTCTACCATGCGATATTTTACACCCTCAAATTCGCCTGAACCTAGCTGGCGCGCCTCGAACTCATTTTGATCAAACTTCGGGAAATAGACTTCAGCCGGCTTAATTGCATCAACTTCGGTTAGAATGATACGGTCAGCCTGGTCAATATATTCTTGATAGAGCGTAGCGCCACCGATGATGAAAATTTCCTGGTCTAGCCGATCAAGATAGCTATTTAGTTCGACTAAACTTTCTACCCACTTCACCCCTGGTGCTTCGATTGCATGACGAGATAAGACGATGTTCTCGCGCTTTGGCAAGGCTCGACCAATCGAGCGAAATGTCTTACCACCCATGACCACGGGATGACCAACCGTCAGTTCGCGAAAGAACTTTTGATCCTCGGGAATCTTCCAGAGCAAATCATTGGCTTTGCCCAGACCATAATCTTTGCTAACGCAGGCGATTAAGCTGAGAGTTTTCATTATTCAATCTCCAAAATTTTACCAGTACCATATTCGAGATGGAGCAAGCGCTGATTTCTCGAACCTCGAAATTTCATCGTTAAGTCGCGCTCAGCCAAGACAAAAGGTCCGTCAATCAGCGCGTCGAGGCTTTTGAGAAATTCCCATTTTGCGCCTCCGATTTCTCGGAGTTGCTCGTAAGTGTAGCCGGTAAAGCTCCAGACGTTCCAGCCAAGTTCTTCTCGACACCAGTCGGCGATGTTCTTGCAGGCTTCTGGCTGTTCGAAAGGCTCACCACCACAGAAAGTAATGCCCGATTGACCCTTGAACTCGGCAAGTCGATTACGAATGTCTTCGATGTCGACTAGCATGCCAGCACGGAAGTCCCAAGTTTCAGGGTTTTGGCATCCTGGACAGTGCCGAGCGCAACCTTGAGTCCAGAGCACGGCCCGGAGGCCGTACCCATTGACGATATTGTCGCGCTCAAGAGGACCAGAAAGCCGAATCTGCACTATTTCTTCCCCGTCATAGTTTTTTGTTTCTTCTTGGCAACTTCGCGCTTGCACTTCTCTTCGACACTATAGACGCCAGCAACGTTATGCTTCACACGATCATGCTCTTCGGCCTTTTTACCGTCATTCCAACGCTCGAGGCTACCAACTAGGTATCCAGTAATTCTCCTCAGCCTTTCGAATGGAACTTGGTCTTCGTGGCGTCCACAAGCCGGGCAGCGATCGCCGTCGATAATGCCAGAGTAACCACAGACTGGGTCGCGATCGACTGGGTGATTCACTGAGCCGTAGCCAATGCCACTTTCCTTCATTTTACGAATCACAGCTTCGAAAGCTTCGATATTTTGGGTCGGGTCACCGTCAAGCTCAATGTAGGTAATATGACCAGCATTACAGAGAGCGTGGTAAGGAGCTTCGATCTCGATCTTTTCGAAAGCACCAATTGGATAATAGACTGGTACATGGAAGCTATTGGTATAATAATCGCGATCAGTGACACCTTTGATAACGCCGTATTCCTTACGGTCGATCTTGGTAAATCTGCCAGCGAGGCCTTCAGCTGGAGTCGCGAGCAGGGTGAAGTTGAGCTTATATTTCTTGCTGTAAGCATCGCATTTTTCACGCATATGGGTAATAATGTCTAGACCTAGCTCGCGTGAAGTCTCGTCTTCGCCGTGATGTTTACTAGTCATAGCGACCAAACATTCAGCTAAGCCGATGAAGCCAATGCTGAGGGTGCCGTGCTTAATCACGTCGCGCAGTGTGTCATCCCATTTGAGTTTCTCGCTGCCAAACCAGTTGCCTTCGCCCATGAGGAAGGGGAAATTGCGCACATGCTGGTTTGCTTGGAACTCGTAGCGTTCGAGCAGCTCACCAGCAACTAGATCCATCTTTTCGTCTAAATCTTTGTAGAAACCAGACCAGTCAGCCTCCTTGCGCTCGCCAAGAGCGATACCATGCTTAATCCCAAGGCGTACAAGGTTAATCGTAGTAAAACTACAGTTACCACGCCCAGTCGAAATGCCGTCGCTCTCCGGGAAGATGCTACCATAGACGCGAGTCCGGCAACCCATCGTCGCGATTTCAGTGCGATAATCGCCCGGCTTGTAACCTTTCAAGTTGAATGGTGCGTCGATGAAGACGAAGTTCGGGAAAAGTCGCTTGGCGCTTACTTCCATGCTCTTCTTAAACAAATCGTAGTTTGGATCTTCTGGGTTATAATTAATACCTTCCTTGACCTTGAAGATCGAAATCGGGAAGATTGGCGTCTCGCCATGACCAAGACCGTCCTCGGTCGCCTCGAGCAAGCATTTGCTCACCAAGCGCCCGGCTGGGGTAGTATCGGTACCGAAGTTAATGCTAGTGAACGGCACCTGCGCACCAGCCCTTGAATGCATCGTGTTGAGGTTATGAATGAAGCCCTCCATCGCCTGGAAAGTCTGACGCTCGACGTCTTCGTTCGCGTTAGTAATGACTTCTTCGGGGAGTTTCAGCTTCTTCAGGGCTTTTTCGTCGCCGTATTCCAAATCTTCTGGGATCTTCACCGTGAGTTCATGATTACCAAAGGTATTGTACTGGCGAATACTGCGATTCAAAGCTTTACGAAAGCTCTTATTAACTCCCGGCGCCATCGCGTAGTCGAAGTTTGGGATACTCTGGCCACCGTGCTGCTCATTCTGGTTGGCCTGCAGAATGATCGCTGCAAGCGCACCATAGCTGCCGATCGAATTTGGTGTCCTGAGGTGACCATGACCGGTATTAAAACCACCATCGGCGAAGAGCCGGAGAGGATCAGTCTGGCAGCAGGTCAGCGTGCCGGTCGCATAGAAGTCAAGATCGTGGACGTGAATATCGCCATCATCGTGAGCCTTGGCATATTCTGGCTTCATCAGAATTGTCTTAGCGAAAATCTTTGCACCTTCGGCGCCGAATTGGAGCATCTTGCCCATGGCTGAGTTGCCGTCGACGTTGGCATTGCTACGCTTGACATCGGAATCTTCCGAAGCATCGGCAATCGCAATCGTCTTATAGATGTTCATCAGATTGCTTTTAGCTTCGCGAATTCGGTTGCGCTCTTGGCGATACTTAATATATTCCTTGGCCGTCTTCTTGAAGGCAGATTCCATCAAAACTTCCTCGACGATGTCCTGGATCTGCTCTACGCTCGGTGTGCGCTGCTTAATCGTCTCACCTGCGCGCTTGACGGCTTTGTCGGCAATCTGTTTCGCTCGATCATACTTGAATTCTTCAGTTGCAAGGCCGGCCTTAGCAATGGCTTCAGTGATTTTTTCCGGGTCAAAGTCAACAATTTTCCCATCCCGTTTGACAATTTTTTTGAACATAAAAAATTTTACCTCCTCTTGTAATTTTTTAAGCTTTTTTATTTTCGATTCTTATTTGACCCTACATTTAGTGTCTATCCTTATTTTAAGACACTATATATAGCGTGTCAACCCAAAATATGTTGTATTTCTTACAACATTTACTTTTCTTGATTTAGATGCTTGTAGAGCTCAATAATCACTAGTGGTACAACGAAAGCGACCGTTGTCGCAATTGCGAGCGCAAGCAATGGTACCGAAGTTGTGTCGACAATAATAGCAAGTGGACCGAAGAGAGCTGCAATTTGCAAAATCAGCGCAACAACCAATGCGACATGAAAGCCGATATGTCGCACCTTGAGCCTCTGCCAAGCCGACTCGAAAGTCCCCCGAGCCGAAATCGCACTACCCCATTGCATGACGACTAGGGCCGTAAAGGCCAAGGTATTTGCTTGCGCCGTAGAATGCAGCACGACTTTAGCGACTGCATAAGTACCAATCGTAAATCCGGCCATAATCACAGCAATTAGCCCCATGCGTCGAATCATCACGCCAGAGAGAATCGGCGCATCTTTTGGCTCGGGCTTTTGGCGCAGCACTTTCTGTTCCGGAGGCTCAAGGCCGAGAGGAATGACTAGCAGTGAATCGGTAACTAGGTTAATCCAGAGAATTTGAATCGGTGTCAACATTTGCACACCGAATAGTAGCAGAGCACCAATCATGGTCAGCGCCTCTCCGGCGTTGGTGGCCAGCAAATAGCCGAGCATACGCCGAATATTGGCCAGCACCGTCCGGCTTTCCTTGATGGCCTCGGTGATATTCTTATAATTATTATCTAGTAAAACAATATCGCCAGCATCCTGAACAATCGAAGGGCTATCACCCATGGCAATTCCGACATGTGCGCCCACCAGCGCCGGCACGTCATTTACCCCATCACCAGTCATAGCGCAAATTTCCGATTGTTTAATCGCCGAGAGAATCCGGAATTTGTCCTCGGGTGTGACCCGAGCGAAAACCGTAGTCGTACGCACCAGTGAAGCCAGATCGTCGTTATTAATATTGCCGAGCTTCGAGCAATCTAGCACTTCGGAGACGTCATTCGCCAGCCCGAGTTCCTTACCAATGGCGTAGGCCGTACCGGCATGGTCACCGGTTACCATCTTCGTCTTCACCCCCATGCGCTTGGCTTGCTTAATAGCGCTACTGGCTTCGGGACGCAGCGCATCGGCGACGCCAATAAAACCAACAAAGTCAAAAGTATCCGTCTTTTCGAGACGTACTAGCTCATTAATCTCGCGATTCAGTTTCCCCTTTGCGAAGGCTAGAACTTTGAAACCTTTGCCGGCCAGCTCATTCAATTTACCTTCGAGAGTTTCGCGTTCCTTAGCCGTCAGGCGCGAGCGAGCCAAAATGGTTTCAGGTGCACCTTTTAGATAGAGTAGACGCTGCCCGTCCTCGTCGTAAAGATTACCAGACATTCTCACCTCTTGGTCGAAAGCATAGGATTTCAGAGGCTCAAGCTTGTCCAAGTTGTAATTTTTCTCGCGCAAATAGTCTAGCATACAAACGTCGAGTGGGTCAGCAGCCGAAGCATCACCGTTTTCATCCAGCAAGGTTGAGCTCAGCAAAGTCGAACGTGCAAGCTGAGCCTCAAAATCGCGCTTAAGACTCACGGACCAAGTTTCTTTGAGCTCGAGTCGATTCTCGGTCAGCGTGCCAGTCTTGTCGCTAGCAATCGTCGTCACGATACCGATCGACTCGATCGCTTTCAGCTCTTTGATCAGGGCTTGTTTTCTGGCCATACGTTTCGCACAGAGCGCCAGAATAATCGAAATCGCAATCGGCAAACCTTCGGGCACAGCCGAGACAATCATCGCCAGCGTAAATTTCAGCGCGCTAAAGAGATCAATGCCGTCAATCAGCTGCACGACCAGAACAATCGCAGCCAGGATCACCACTACGATTGCAGTTTGTACGACTAATTTGTTGATCTTCTCGGTAATTGGACTAGTTTCTTCGACGGACGATGCGAGTGAGGCAATCCGACCATATTCCGTCGCATTCCCCGTCGCCGTCACGACGAAACGCCCAGCGCCAGTCAAAACAAAAGCACCAGAAAACACCATGTTGCGCTGTTCATAAACTTTCTTGATACCGGAAATCGCCTTAGCATCCTTAGCAATAGCGTCGGACTCACCCGTCAACATCGCTTCGTCGGAAAGTAATCCCGATTCACTAATAATGCGCCCGTCAGCCGGAATACGATCGCCTTCGTGCAGGATGACAATATCACCCAGTACTAGCTCGGTGGCCTGGATCGAACGGTCCTCGCCTTCGCGCAGAACCGTCACGAGGTGCTCGGTGCTACTCTTCAGGGATTTCAAAATTCGGTCGGTCGAAAATCTTTGAATATAATAAACCACGGCATCAGCTGCAATAATCGCGCCGATCGCGATCGCCTCGATCCAATCTTGCTGAATTAACGACAAAATCAAGGCGACCATCAGAATCACCATGAAAATATCTAGAAACGGTTCA
Organism: uncultured Candidatus Saccharibacteria bacterium; assembly: GCA_964515845.1. Lineage (GTDB taxonomy): Bacteria > Patescibacteriota > Saccharimonadia > Saccharimonadales > Saccharimonadaceae > Nanosyncoccus. The sequence continues at coordinate 16,839 of CAZEVF010000006.1, forward strand.
ATTAGTTTGCGCCAAAAAGGCACTTCTTTAACGCGCAAAAGATTTTTGCCGTAAGTGGCCTGACGCTTAATTACTTCTTTTTCGGTGAGGCCGGTTTTCGGGTCGACTTTGAACTCGGCGAGGATTTCTTTGACGGTCTGATTGTAGTAATTAGCCATAAGATTAGTATAAAGGTGGTTTTTAGATTTGTCCACACAAAGCTACCAAATGCCACCAAGTGTCGTCGCAGATTTCTTAGAGCCTCCATATAATGGACATTATAGCATAATTATTCATAGCCTTTGAGTAGCAGAGCCAGCTCGACTTCGGTCATGCGTTCGAACAAGCCTTTAAAATAGGCCTCGAGGAAAATTTGAGGATGAAATAAACATGACCGGAAGTTAAGACGATAGCCTTTCAAGTTGAGCGCCTGTTGGATGGTTTTAGCCTCGTCGGACAGAATCGGAATAAAATTCACAGCAATCGCCACGACCAGCACCAGTTCATCAGTATCGACGCCGACTTTACTGAGAGGCAAGAGCAAAATGCGCAGCGCCTCGACGAAACCATGCAGCTCAAAAAAGCGTAAAAAAGTTTGCGTCGCCAGCAAAACCACAAATAAACGCAGCGAGATAATCAACGCTAATTCGAGATTATAGAAAATTAAATTGCAGAGAAAGATAAAAAGCATAAATATCAAACAGCGCAGCAGCGTACGCCCGAGCATGCGCCAACTATGACGTAACGTCATAGTTATAATTAACGTCGCCATAAACCCTAAAACCAGGGCGATAAGTACCCAAATTTCCTCAATCCAAAACACGCCAAGACTAAGAAGAATCAAACCTAGCAAAGCAAGAGCAGCACTCAAAGTCTCGCCTCCAATTCGCTAAAACTGAATACCTTAAGTTGATGCGCTAGCTTGAGAAGTAGTGGAATTTCTAGACCATGTTGTTCTAAAGATTCTAATTTGCCTATCAATTTAGGTTGAGAATAAGTATAGGCTTTGCCCTGATCCAGAATCACGATACGACTGGCAAGGAGAAGCTCTTCGAGTTGGTTCGTCATCAAAATAATCCCCATCCCCCGCTTCGCCAGCTCCTCGAGCGTGCGATATAGCATCTTCTTTCCGGCCAAATCAAGCATCGAGCTGGGCTCGTCAAGAATTAAGTATTTTGGCGTGGCGACAAGCACCGAAGCGATGGCGAGGCGTTGCTTTTGCCCTCCGGAAAGATCGCGTGGGTTGGCCTCGAGAAAATCGCCCATACCGACTCGCTCTAAAGTTTCTTGAATCATTTGCTGACGCGCTTGTCGGACGAACTGGTGCCATTCACTGCGTTGCATCGCGCCATCTTGCGCTTCTTCGAGATTCGGCAGGTTGAGGTTTTGCAGAACGAAATCTAGATCATCGCTCACGCGTGAGAAGAAAAGTTGGTTATCGGGATTTTGCAAAACTAAGCCAACTTTTTGGCGCAAGGTGCGCACGGAGACGTGGCGCGAAAGTTTCAACTCGTCGAGCCAGATTTTGCCCCGAAAGTCAGTTTTAAGTCCAGCCAGGGCTTGCGTGAGAGTAGATTTACCACTACCGTTTCGGCCAATGACGGCTGTAATTTTTCCGGGCGCGAACTCGAGCTTTGGCAGATCTAGGACGACGTGTCGCCCGTAGCCACAAGTAAAGTTCTCGAGCCTAATCATAGAGCTTATTCCTCGTCGATGGTGGCTAGGCGTGGAGCAACGAGCAAATTGAGTCGCCGGTCGAAAAGCTTGACCAGCATAGTCATCGTAATTAGCTCTACCGGCGCCATCAGCAACTGTTTGGCAATGCGCACTGGCACAATAATATTACTAGCGCCTCCCGTAGTGATGAAGATCCAGAGAGTATTGAGCAGACCATGGAGCAAAATGGTCGAGAGTATAACGTAGGTGAGGAGACGCAAGACAAAGTTTCGGTCAAGCTTAATGCCGGTCGGTCGATAGAGGCAGACTCCGGCGAGCCAGCCCGAAAGTGCTGCCGTCAGCGTATAGCCGAGAAAGAAGCTGCCGGACGGAAAAAGCAATGCGCCAATGACGTCGGCTACCACCGCGATAAAAGTCGCTGACTTCCAGCCCAAAAGCATACCGGAAAACATAATCGGCACAAAGGTAAAATTGATCGCAATGATCGATGTGCGTATGGCCAAAAATCTTGAAAGCACGATACTCGAAGCAATCAGGAGTGCTGAGAGGGCGATTTTGCGAGATTTCGGGATCCGAGATGATGCTTTAGCCATGTTTTTCGCCTTTCGAAATTACCTGCTCACGAATCCAACTTTCTACATCCGACCAAACCTCGGCCTTGCCGACCTCGTTGAGGATTTCGTGGCGCATACCAGGATAAAGCTTGCTCTTGACGTCTTTGTAGCCTCGAGTGCGCATGAAGTTAACGGCTTGATGGAAATCCTTTTCGCTAATAATGCACGGATCGTCGGCCCCAGCGATGAAGAAAATCGGCGCGTCGGGATTTTGCAGCACCCAACCCTGCTTTCGGTAGGCCTGTTTCGCGAGGCGAAAGAGCACTTCGAAGCCGTTCAAAGTAAAGACGAAACCGTCGCGCTCGTCGGCGTCATAGGCTGCCACCACGGCCGGATCACTCACGATCCAGCTATTTGGGCTGTCGACCTGGCCGAACTTCTTATTATAACCACTAAAAGCCAAGTGGTTAACCAATCGGCTCCGGTGTTTCTCGCCCTGGATAGTGCGCAAAACTTTCGCTGCGATAATCGCGAAGCTCGTACCGAAACGCTTGCTCGGCGAGCCACAAACGATCAACTCGTCGACGTCACGATCATATTTTTGCATGTAGCAACGCACTACGAGCGAACCCATGCTATGACCGAAGAGCGTCAAAGGCAAATTGGGAAAGCGCTGGCGCAGGTAGAGCGTGAGCTGATGGACGTCGTCGATAATTCCCTGCACGCCATTTTGATAAAAATAACCAAGGTCGTCTTGAGACTTGACGCTAGCGCCATGCCCCCGGTGATCATGAATACAAACGATCAGGCCATGCTCAGCACAGTAATCCATGAAGTCATGATAGCGTTCCCGGTGTTCAGCCATGCCGTGCACCAGTTGCAAGATACCGACCGGATGTTCCGGAATACGCAGGCTAACGCCGAGCTCCAGCCCATCGTGTTGACTAATAATTTTCGTTTCTTCGCGCTCCATGATTTCTCCCTATCTATAGTCAACAAACTTAATTTTCATCTGCTTAGTTCTGATCTCACAGGTCAAATCTCGTCATTCGACAAGGTCTGGCCTGTGGTGCCCGCGACTAGATTTGAACTAGCAAGCCTTTCGGCACATGCTCCTAAGGCATGCGTGTCTACCAATTTCACCACACGGGCATATGATGATTATACCACAGAATCGCGTTTCGCAAAAATATTTCTAGTCTCGCTGATAAATCGCGATCCCGGCAGCAGCATAACGGCGATTGGAGAACAACTTGAGTCCATCGAACTCTGGCACTGAGACTTTAGCCGGATAAGAGAGCGCCAAGATCCCTTCTGGCTGCAAAGTTGAGACTAGGTTTTGGATTGCTGCCGGCACGAAATGATCATAAGGTGGGTCGGCCAGAACCAGACTAAACTGGCCAGAAAGGTCAGCTACGGCCTCTGGCCGGGACAAATCTCGGGCTAAGACTTCGGCTGTGAACTCTGCATCCTGATACTTCGCCCTAAGTTCGGCCAGATTCTGCCGGATAACGTCGGCGACTCTATGGCTGCGTTCGACGAAAACCACGCTAGCTGCACCTCGGCTCAGCGCTTCGATCCCGAGCGCCCCCGAGCCAGCATAAGTATCTAGAACCTGTGCGCCCTCAAGATATGGCTGCAATACATTAAACAGCGCCAGTTTCTCACGCGCGCCCATCGGGTGAGTGGCGCTAGAATTTGGTGAGACGATTTTTTGCCCCTTATAGCGCCCGGACAGCACGCTGAGCGCGCTATGACTTTTTGGCATCGCTCTTTCCTTTGCGTGGTTTCGGCTGGTTCAGACCATAGGCCTGCTCTACAGCCGAATACCAGATTAGCGACAGCGCACGCACGATTTCCGGCAAAAGCACTTCTTTGGTCGCGATGGCCAGCTCGGTCGTCCAGCCGTCACGGCGAAAATGGTCGTACATTTTTTCGGCCTGCACGCGCCCGAGCGACTCGTAGAAAACCTGTTTCGGGTCGACCTGTTGAAACTCCGATCGCCCCACGCGAGGAATCAAAGCACGCCGAGGCGAGACTGCCGTAATCAGCGCCACACCATATTCGTAGGCAACATGTTTCGAAAAATACCCTCCAGCCCCCCAATAAAGCCAGTTATTGCGCACGGTCTCGGGTAGGCTGCGTCCGTGCATGATACCCTTAATCGGCTCGCCAAAAATCTTGACAAACTCTTTGTTCGACATCAGCTCTTCCTTGGCTTCAGACAGAGGGAAATGATGCGCCGGCGTCAGCCCATCGGTAATCTTATGTCCCATCCAGGCTGCTTCAAAAGCTGCGCGCACGTCGTTGCGCTCCTTCAGGGCCTGCACCAGATTATAATGGTGGTCCATGATCTGCTGAAAAAGCTGCTTACCCTCGTCCTCGTCGAACATATGCGAAGGATCGTCCTCGTCTGGGCTCTTGCGCTTCAGCCCGTCTGGGCCTCGCACCCCTTCGAAATGGATGATTTCTTTCGCACTAGGAAAATATTTACCATGCAAATGCCGAGCCAAGACCTTGCGTGCTGCCTGGTCCAGCTGCTGATGAGTACCGACCAGCTTGCCGGTCAGCTTAGAATCTCGTGCAATTGTAGTAGTAGCATACATAGTTTAACCTTTTTATTATAGCACATTTTAGCTGTAAAAAGGTCTCCCGATAGAACTAGGAGACCCTTAATTTGCCGACTATTTACTAACCTGCCCAACTTCATGGCCATAAGTACAATACACCGTATTGCTATGTTCGCTCTTGTAGCCAAGAATCGGGCCACTCCAGTACTCACGCACCCTATAGCCATCCATCAATATGCCACGGCCGTTAGCCTCATAAAGCAGGCTCCCAAGACCACCGGGCGCATGTTGCATCGTTTCGCATTCCAAGCAAGGTCCCTCTTTCAGTTTACGGCCAGATTCTGACTCGTACATAGTAGGGATAGCATTGGTTGAAGCAGGTCCGTCAAATTCTGCACCGGACTGCCCCACGCTCGCTTCCTGGATGATAGCCGACGGCGTTTCTGGTTCCATTGCATCCTCTGAGCCAGGCGTCCAGTCACTTGCTGCGTTTGGTGACACATTGCTCGGCTCGGCTATCTGAGCGCATTCATCAATATCAGCTCTCGGCGCATTTGGTGCGTAGTCTTCAGGACACGGCGCTTTGCTAGCGCCTCCACATGCGCCACACGCCTGAGCCTGCAGTCCAGAGAAGCCAAAACCAATTGCCAGTGTCAATACAGTTACTACAAACAATTTTTTCATACAATATCCCCCTTGGATTTTTGGGCGTAACCATACACTAAATCACTGTTTTATAAAATCAGCAAATTTATAATGTACGATCACATGTTTTCATGTTCTATACTTCCATTGTAGCACAGGTTATCATTTTTGTCAATATTTTTTATGCTTTTTGTCTGAAAAAGTCAAAAATTCCCCGATTTTCCTCGAGGAATTTAAGGTTTTTGACCTGGTTTTTGGGCGAGTTTTCCTAGTTCAGGGTTGTGAGTTGCTGGTATTTCTTGATGCGTCCGGCGAGTTCGGGGTAATTTTGGAGATTTTTAGGATGCTTGGCAAATTCGCCAGCATGGTGGCTAGCCTGAGCAATTAGCTCGGTATCCGTCAAGTTCGCTACTTGGAGATTTAGCTCACCGTGTTGCTGCGAACCGTAAATTTCGCCCGGACCACGAATCTTGAGATCGACTTCGGCGAGATGAAACCCGTCGGTCGACTTTTCCATCTCTTTTAGACGTTTTGTCGGTTGGCTCTCGCCAGTGATCAGTAGAAAACAGCTAGCCGGCTGATCGCCACGACCAACCCGACCCCGAAGCTGATGTAGCTGGGCTAGGCCATAACCCTCGGCGTCTTGGATGATAATCATATTCGCGTTCGGCACGTTGACCCCGACCTCGACCACCGTAGTCGAGACCAAAATCTGGATGCGATTCTCGGCGAAATCTGTCATCACGGCGTCTTTTTCGTCTGGTTTCATCTTGCCGTGCAGCATGCCAACTTTGACCTCGGGAAATAGCTCCTGGAGCTTCTTGACTTGGCGCTTGACCGGGGTGGCCGAATTGGTATTTTTCTCTTCAATTAGTTGACAAATCCAGTAGATCTGCTGGTTCTTTGCTAGTAGTTCACGCATTTTAGGATATAACTCATCATTTTGTTCGACTTCCGACAAGATGTGAGTCGTGATAGGTTGGCGTCCGGGAGGGAGTTCATTCAGTAGCGAAATATCCAAATCGCCAAACATGGTTAGCTGTAAAGAGCGTGGAATCGGCGTCGCCGTCATCGAAAGCAGGTGGGGCGCCCGGTCGGCCGGAGATTTCAGCAGAAGCTTCTGGCGCTGGCCAACACCAAAGCGATGCTGCTCGTCGATGATACAGAAGGCAAGAGCACAAAAGTTCGTGTCGTCGGTCAGGAGGGCGTGAGTACCAATGACGAGGTCGATCTCGCCAGCCTTGATCGCGCGCTTGAGCTGCCATTTACCCTTGGTCGCGCCGATCAGGAGAGCAATCCTGGGTAGCCGAGGACGCTTGCTCTCAGGGAAGGCGCGCTGGAGATCCTGAAAGAGACGGCTCAGGCTCTCGAAATGCTGGGTGGCAAGAATAGCCGTCGGAGCGAGCAAAGCCGTCTGCTGGCCGTTCAGGGTAGCCTGGGCAGCAGCTAAGGCGGCCACAATCGTCTTCCCAGAGCCGACGTCGCCCTGCAAGAGGCGATTCATCGGCGTGCCACGCTCGAGATCTTGCAAAATCTCCCAAGTCGCTCGACGCTGCGCCCCGGTCAACTTAAATGGTAGGTGCTGGACCAAGGCCTGGGTAAACTTGGCGTTGAATTTCAGGGGTGTCGACTTCAGTCGGAGATTCTCCTGCTTGTTCAACTTGGCTGCCAAAATCAGCTCAAATAGCTCCTCGTAAGCCAGATATTCGCGACCACTCTCGGCGTCTTCGGGATTTTCGGGAAAATGCGAATTATAGAGCGCCTCGGCCCGAGCCCCCGGCTTGACAAACCTTGGACAGCCCTCGGTAATTGGTAGTAAATCTGGAATCTTCGCAAAGTCAGGTCGCAGGCTTTCGAGCAGCTTATGGAACATCTGGGGCTTGATGGCGCTTTTGGCTGAGTAAATCGGCTGAAAACTGGCGTTCGCGTCCTTCTCCACGTCTTGCACGAGGGTGGCTGAGGGCGAAGTCAGCTGGTAACGGCCACCTTTCAACTCATATTTGCCAGTGAAATAATATTCGCGTTTTTCGTCAAATTGTTTAGCGCGATAGGGCTGATTAAACCAAAGCGTGCGAATCGCACCGGTATGGTCGCGAATCACGCCTTGGGTGATAGTCAGGCGCTTCCGGTTCGTTCGGATCACGCGCAGATCACTGATCTGCCCCCGAATCACAACTTTCCCCGGACGCAAATCGGCGATGCTGACCGTGGTTTGATAATTCTCGTAAATTCTGGGTAAACAATAAACTAGGTCGCCAATCGTACGCAGATTGACGCGCTCGAGCGCTGCTGCCGTCTTCGGCCCAACGCCCTTAACCTCCTCAATTGGAGCTGACAAATCCATAAGAGTATTATAGCATAGCTAGAAGACATGCCGAGACTTTGACTGGCTGCGAGGGTTGTTCGTCGGTCTTCTAGCTGTTCAGATTCTTAGTGTGGGCCGAGCGCCACTCGGCGATTTTGGCGTGATTGCCCGAAAGCAGGACCTCTGGCACTTTCTGCTCCCGAAATTCGGCCGGCTTGGTATATTGGGGGTATTCGAGGTTGTCGCCCAGCGAAAAGCTCTCGATTTCGGCCGAGCTTGCCCCTCCGAGCACTCCAGGCAATAAACGCGTAATTGAGTCAATAATGATCAAAGCCGGTAATTCCCCACCAGTCAAGACGTAATTTCCGAGAGAAATCGGGTGGTCAACGATTGATAAAATTCGCTCGTCGTAACCTTCATAATGAGGGCAAAAAATGATGTAATGACGACTAAAATTGCTCGGAGAGCCCTCCAACTCGCTTTCTAAGGCGTTTATGCTTGAAGGTTGGTCTGATAGCGCTTCGGCCTTTGAAAGGCCTGTTGGAGCCTCTATTTGCGCGAGAGAGCGTTTTCTGGTCATCTCGGCGAGGTTTTCTTCATTTTCGCAAGCATAAACCCCAGCAAATTGACGGGCTAAGTGCTGATTCCAGACCTGTCCAACTGGGGTCGGCATGATAACTTCGGCCTCGGGATCTTTGGTTTTGACACTTTCGATCGCAGCAAAAACCGGTTCTGGACGCATCAGCATGCCGTCTCCACCCCCGTAAGGCGTATCGTCAACGGATTTGTGTGGCCCGAGCCCAAAATCACGCAGATTAATATAATTAACCCCAATAATGCCTCGCGCCTGCGCCTTATAGAGCATGGAACTGTCGAGGTAAGGCTTCAAGGCCTCCGGAAAAAGCGTAATGATGCTGAATTTGATTTTTGCCATAATTTGTTTTATTTTAGCACGAAAACAAATGGTAGTCAAATTAAACATAATGCCATATTTTATACATTATTCGCCCAATGCGCAAATACTCTTCTGAGCTATGTTACAATAGTTCTATGGAGAATTTTCCGATTACTGGCGAGCGAGAAGTCGCAAAAGAGATTGAGTGTGTTCCTCCGGTGGTCGATCTATTGAAAAATGCTGATTTGATGGCCGAGATTTTTCCCGATTATGCAGTCGAGCTCAAAGAGCAGATTGAGGCCCATAACCAGGCCGCAAAGGATGTAACGACTTACTTAGACCAGCTCGAAGTAGACGATGTCGACGCAAAGAGCAAAAATCAGTACTATGAGGGCGTGGCGAAGTTACTACAAAATCCAGATTTGCAGCGCCTTGTCTTGTTTTTACCGTTTGAGAGTTACCCTGGACCGGCAGATAATTCAGATAGCGCCATGAAATTTCGCGAAAGTTTCGTCAGCGCATGGAGTCAATTATTATACGCGCATGACGCACGCGCGAATTTTGTTGACGGTGACGTGCTGGAAGTCGACGCACGTTCAGAAGATCCCAAGAGGATCGTAAAAGCAGCTCATCTGACGCCATGGGTAGTAAAGAGTGGAATTGTCGAGCTTGACGAAGTAATTGATTTCGTGGCTGATGTGAACGACTCGACTTTGAGTAGGAGTTTACTAGATACTGAGCCTTTACTAAGGGATTTTGGGTTAGTCAGCCCAGAAAATGCTAAAGCTCTGGCCGAGTTACAGGCAGGCTTACCACCGAGGTCGGAGCCATTACCACCAAAGTTCATCTCGCCCAAACGTCAAGCCTGGCTAGCTGAACGCGACGCTCCCATAATTCGCCCTTCGCAGCGCCTAGATGACCTCAGTCAAAATTTATCGGAACGCCTGCCCAAACTTAGCACCGAACTTGCCATGGCGAGCGAGTTGGCCACCAGTCTCGATCCCGAGATGGCTTACAATGTGGTTATGCTCGGTGGTTCTCGGCTCAAAGGTTATAAACGTGAGTCGTCGGATCTTGATCTTTTCGTACCAAGTAAAACTTCCGAGGTGCAGGTCGATGGTGCAAGAACGGTCAATGTTGATGCGTTTAGCAGTGATCCGGCAAGGTTAGCGTCGGTTGCATTTGATACAGCTTGGATAGGAGACGCAGAAAGTATAACTAAGCTACAGAAGGAGATTCTGCCGATTTATTTCTCCGAACAAAATCAAGCCATACGCAACCAGACTACCGAACGACTTGAGCAAGATTTATTGGAGTATCGGCTGCTGCACAAGGGATTTGCGCATTTTTATCCTGATGCTAATCCTGAATATAAAAAATACACTCAAATGGATGGCCAGAGTGTGTTCTATGAAACTAGTTACCGGGTTGTGGCGACTAAGATTTTCGCAAATTCGATTTTTGTCCCCCGTCTAAACGAAAAATAGCTGGGAGAATATATTCTCCCAGCTACATTGTACAATGTACTAAAAATTGATAGAAAGTTTTTTACAGCGTATCGCCAGATAAGTTCTTTAATCCCTTAGCCGGGGTCGGCGCCGAGTAGGTTTCAACATTGATGCCTAAGGCTCTCCAGTTAATCTGCATTCCCAAAGCATAGAGCTCGGAAAAATAGCCCGCCTCAGCTTCAGCACCCTGATTTTTAGCTTCTACGAAGCCCAGTACGAACCGAATCAAATTCGTCTCGGTCCTCACCAGATTCGAATCAACGGTAACGCCCAAAGCCTTAAACAACTGCTCGCGATTGCTGAGTCCAACCTTTGCCGGCAAGCTCGGGTCTTCAACAGTTTTGCGAATCTTCATGTAGTCATAACCCATGGCAGACGCTACACTGGTGCCAACGCCAGATAAGGCCCGGTTAATCGCGTTACAGAGTTCATCACCGGCATCGCGTAAAGCCCCAGTGTCCGGTGCCGTACCGACTCCGGGTGCCAAGGGCATTCCCTGCATCAGCATCATCAGGTTCGTCGGATTTGAGCTCATGTTGGTCCACATTTCAACCCACTGTTTCAACTGTACAAAACAGGTTCCAAGGACCGGCCAAACCTTATCTTTCATCGCCTTCAGCAGCTTATTCTTGCGTGCATCCGTTACGAGATGTCCGTTCGCGCCCGGTATAGCAGCGAAGATTTCAGCGTAGCTGGTTCTGGTCAGCTGGTTAGACAAAGTATAAAACTCGTCTGTTACCGGCTCCTCATTTTCTTCAGCATACTTTTCCATCATCTCCACCAACTTTTTCGGCACGTCAGAGATATGCGTATTGTCGGAGATGGCTGCCCGAATGGCTGCGACGTAGGTCGTACTGTTCACCTTCAGAACTCCACCCGTCTTAAAGGATGCCAGCCAACTTTCGTCGGTCGGCACGGTCGGAATCATTGACTGTCCCATACCCATCATCGGTGTTACCATACGCAGATTATCCCGGCTCGTTCCCGACTTCATGTCTTCTGCCTTTTCCGGTTCAGCGCTCAGCGACTTCAGCAACTTCTTGGCTTGTACCAGCTTCATGCCGGCGCCAACCAAGTCTTCTTCACTTAGCATCGCCAGGTCATCCACGCTTTCAACCCCCAAATCATTGATGAGAGTATTAATCACGTTCTCCTGCAATCCAAGCTGCTGCAGAGCGACCTCCAGGGATTCCGGCTCAGCCGGTTTTGCCTTTGCTACTACTTTCTTCTCCTCGTTCAACATCTTTTCCTGTCCTGCCATCATGTTTTCCTCCTATACAAAAATTTTATTCTGATCGTTCGCTCCGAACGAAATCATACAAACAGGTATCTTCAGTTCCTCCAGGAACTTTTTGCAACAAATTTCAATCACGCTTTGAATGGTGCAATTTGATACATCATAAACATAGTTCTCTGGTATAGCATTCTGCAGATCCGTCGCCGCTAAAGGTCGCGCAAACTCCGTAATGCCTTTGCGACATGAATACCGAAAAAGTTCCGGATCCTCATTGTCGTAGCCAGATGATATGAGCCACTTACCGTTTTCCATAATTTGGTCAAACCAAGTAATACAGAGCCCGTCAAAGCGCTCCGGACCGTCACAGGCCCAAACTGCATATTTCAGCAGATTGAAATCAAGCGAGCCAACACGCACATTGCCTTGCCAACGATTATCAAGTTTATAACTGCCCGGAATCAACCGTTCAGCCAAATCCTTACGCTCCGTCGGTAAAGGCCCAGCGCCATGCCGAATCGCATAAGCTCTGGTCACGCCCAGATTAGTAAATCTTCCGACAAAGCCGGCGTCCAGAATCGTTTGCCGAACGAATTTCGGCAAAGTACGAATCGCGCTGACATGAGGCCGAAACCCAACTTCGGAATCCGTCAAGACTCCATGCGAGCATTCAGCGATTGCCAGGCCATCGTATTGGTGCAGGACTTTAGTTAAGCTCTGCAAATGCAAATTAGTTTCCATCAGTTTTGCATAGACCGACATCGTCCATTCCTGATAACCATTTGCATCGTCGTATAGCAATTCGAGCTGTTCGTTAGCCAACTCACGGTCAGCCTCCAAAAAGCGCTCTGCAAAATTAACTTTGAAATCTACCAGTTCTTTCTGATAATAACAAATTATACTATGCAACTTCTGGTCAACAACCTCCGGCAGGCGCAAATCTTTCATGCGCAGCGTCAAAGCGTCGCCATGTTGCTGGTACAGCCGATAGGCTGCACCAGCTCCCGTACCAACTGTGCCTCGAGGATTATCCCCGTGGGCAAGCTCGTACAATCTGGATGCAATTTGGTGAAACGGTGTTGCACAAATTGCTTCCGGGTCGATCGATAATAAAGCAAACGGGTCCTTGATCCCTATGTCCATCAGAGCCTTAGCCTCATTAATGATGGCATGCGGAATCACGATGAAACTCGGAGCTATCATAGTTGGAATATTCTCCAACGTACCACATCCCCAATGGGAAAAGGCAAATTTTAGCCCTCCGTCCGTTACTACGCCGTGTGAGCCTTGGCCTCCTCCGAATTTTAGAATGAGACTCGTCGGTTCACGATTTACAAGTGCGTGGATTACTCCACCTTTGCCACCGTCACCCGGGCCTAAATCAGTCACTATAATAATATGTTCAATCATAAATCCCACTCCATTCCCCTTTCCGTCTCAGTAAACAGTTCCGAGTTGGCTTCGACCGGCCAAAGGTCGGTTTTCTGGGCAAAGATATCACCCTTCTTCGGTAACGGATGAGGCAACTGCGCTTTTAAAATCGCCTGCGCTCGCAACGGAATTCTTGACAATTGGTCGGTTAAATCGTCGGCCAATCCCTCACTAATCCCATGCTCCTGCAGCCACGCTTTGGTCTGACCGAGTGTTAATATCCCTTCCGTCAGACCAACAATCGCTGCCTTTACCTGAGGTGCACATTTCGTGTCCGGAATTATGATGACGCGTTCTCGGCCATAAATCTCCGACCAGAAATTGTATATGCTTTCTCTCTGCTTTACCTGTAGGAAAAATGCATGAGAAATCTGTAACAGGTCCTGGACGACTTCCTTAATCGTCAAACTGCGAATCTCCGACTTCGTCGGTATGTGACGGTTAGGATAGTTTTGTTGATTTTCAGCCAAGCTGTCAAAGACTTTGTCACCAAATATCCTTTCCAAGGTTTCCACCGAAAAATCGTCATGCGCATCAGCATCGGATACAGTAAAATCGTAACCTTTCAAGCCAATTCGATACGCGTAAGCGTCAGTCAGATAGGCTGCAGCGAAGAGCCCATATTGCGGGTCTTCGGCCGGATCCTTTCCGTCACGCTCCGGTACCATATCGGCCAAATAGGTAACAATCTTTTCTGCTGACATTTCGAACTGAGGTCGTTGCAACACAAATTTATCCCCAACGTCGCCAAAAATTCCCAATGCAGCCTGCAAATCCGTCCCTGGTGGCAACAGCAAAACAACCAAACCGAAAGTGGTGGGCAGATTTTTCATCGTAATATCGACGTTATTCCCCATACTTCCAGTTGTATCGGTTCGCTCCTCAAACGGTATCGGCATACCGACAGTGACAACAAATTGTCCGTTCGGCAGTGGGTCGAGACGTAATAACGAGCGCCTCAATGGGCAGTTAGCCGGGTCGACCGAAGACGCCAGCCTGCCGGTCTTCTGAGCTTTCTGCTCCGCAACTTTAGTGACATGTTCGTCACTAATCTTTAACTTGCGCTTTGTCTCCGTGTAACTTGTTTCTGAAAAAATATGATCACCCATGTTTATCCCTCCTTTTGATTATGGGTCGTAAATGGATAGAATTCTTTCTTCCAAATACTATGAACAACTGCATAAAACTGCTGATGGGCTAAATTACCCTCGGAAATGGTGCCACGATGAAGCTCGGTCAAACACTCAAGATATGGGCGTTCGGACTCAGCTATTTCATAATCATAGCTCCAAATACCATCGTGATGAGTAGCCCCTAACAGTCGCAGTGTACATTCTGCTGCCTGTTGAATAGAGTAACGACTATAAGTCTCGCTTAAAATTCGCTCCAGGGTCGCTTGCGTCCAATCCAAAAGGATTAGCCGATGCTCGTCCGGAATAATTAAAAATTCTTGCAAGACCATAGGGCAATAAATATTGTTCTCGTGCAAAAAGCCCGAGAGTTTCAACATTCTGCCCATAATCCACGCACTAGTACGCAAATCCACCCGTTTTCCAGTGCGCACGATTTCCAGCAGTGCCGTAGCTCCTTCCAGATTTGCATCCGGAAAATCCAAAACGACAAGTTGACGTTGGCCCTTACGGTCGAGATGCATAAAGCTTTCGACCACTTTCGGGAAAAGCCAGTCATAATGCAAAAGCCGACCGTCGCCAACCTTTTGGTTGTAAAGCTTTTGATACCTGTTAGACGCCTCTTCGAGACGCGAAAGCAGATATTCATACTGGTCCACTTTGCCATTTTGACTGATGGAACTTGCGATTGCCAGAATTAGCTGTTTGCCATTCTGGTCCAGGCAAAGATGATAGTTGATACTATCATTACTGCCGAATCGCCGGATTGGTTGATAAGTTCCCCGTTTACCAGTGATTACCAAATTATCACCTCTTTCTATCAAATTTTTAAACTTCAGCGAGAGCTACTGGCATTAAGACCTAAAAATAACCCCCTCTACTTTCATTGTAGCACAGATTTTCATTTTTGTCAATAGTTTCGTATTAGTTCACAACCTTTGCAACAAAATAAGGTCAGGTGGTGACTTAGTAAAAATTAATACAGTTCAAAGCAACAACGGACTTGAGTCTTCTAGCTACTTTGAATATAAATTAATCAAATTATCTCAAATACGATATGGGGGTGGTGGGGCATGATGCGCCCCACCGAATAAAGTGCTTTCCTAATTAGCGTGCCTGGTTTACATCACTAACGAGAGTGAGTCCTTCAGCTCCGTCGTTGACGATGCTTGTGGAGTCAGCCCCATTAGTGGTATAGACCTCAGCCGATATCTCCCCGGTGTCCAAACCATCCGTCACGTCAGCCGTGTCCGTAAGGACCTCGGTGCTTTCGACGTATACAATAATCTCCTCAAGTTCGATTACGAGAAGATCATCGTGATCATCTGTTGCCCATCTTTCTTCGGCATATCTGAGATCATTGTCGTCAGTGATCCAGGTCATCTGGTCAACCTGCCAATGATTACCGTCCGTATCGGTCTCCAGATTGATCGGAGCATCATTGATTTCAGGCTTCAGAGGGGGCTCGTTTATTTCGGGCTCCATAGATGTTTCATCGTTTTCGGTGCCCGAATTCTTGGGGTAGACACGCTTTTCTTCGGGCACTTCGTCCCAGTACATTTCACTGAGAAAGTCCCAGAAATACGATTCGTCTACCATGCCATATTCGTCAACTAATGCTTCGACGAATTCCGTCAGGGGGCGATCCATGCCGAAATCATGGCGTATGCAACCAAGCCATGCTTTCACTCCCTCGCGTCCTCCGACGCACTCTACCTCATCTTCCCTAATCTCGGGAAGAGGTTCAGCTGCTGAAGCTTTCAGAGGCAAACCGATGATACTGGTTACCATGACAACAGTTACAAATACTCTTAATACACTCTTCATATCTTTTTCCTCCTTTTTTCTAGATAGAGTGTGAGCTAACGCTAATTAGCCCTCAGATACACTGCGTATCTGAGATAATTTGACTAATATTTGTTAAAATACCTAGCTAATAAGCTTAGTCTATGCTTCCATTGTAGCACACTATATCAATTTTGTCAATAGTTTTAGTGCTTTTTTCGCCACTAAAGCAAGATTTCGGATGTTTTGGCTCTTTTCCTCTTAGGAACTAGGCGCCAGAAGCCAGACAACGTACTGGGAAACCAACATAGCGATTCGTTGGGCCGTATGACGAACTAAGCCCCGATGTATCAAAGGCGAGGTTGTATGCAGTGGCTAAAGTAGCATTAGAAAAGCCTGCAGTAACAGAAGACCAAGTGTAGTCATCGGCGCCCGAGAGTCTCAAAAAGCCACGGCCAGGGTGCACAAACCCACTGCGCACGAAGTCGAAAAAAGGTCTTGACTGCGATGAAAATCTGGATTATTATAAACATAAGCTGGTACGCTTCACAGGGGTTCCACTGCAAGTTTAGTGGAGTGTGGAGACTTTAACAAAAACAAAAACAGCGGATTAAAACAAACCAATGTGCCCCAGGGTGGGCGCGCATCAGCGCAAAAGGCTGGTCCGAAAGGATCAGTCTTTTTGTGCGCAGTGGGTATATCGCCCTCAACCATGGCGTCATAAGATTCACTAGTGTTAATGGTTACAGTTGGTCCAATGTGGCTGCTACCTATGCCGGCACTACTTCTACTACGGCATATGCGCTTTATCTGGCTGAATCAGAGCTTAATCCATCGCGTGGCCCATATGTGCGCTGGTTTGGTTTCCCAGTACGTTGTCTGGCTTCTGGCGCCTAGTTCCCAAGCCTCCAGAAAGATTCTGAGCCCAGCAAGTCTGCTGGGCTCAACTGGATCATCCAGTTTTTGTGGGGGGATGGGGATGGGTACATGGGCTAGCGCGCCGTGATGATTGGGCATTCCGGGAAGCCGTCATTACTGGCAAAGGCCAGTGGCACGAAATGGTAAATAATTTGCATACCATTCGTTGTTACCTGCTCAACCAGACGCCCGACCTGCTGACTCATGCTATAAATGAACCTGATTCGGTCGCCGACTGCCAAAAACTTCGGTAGCAAATCGGGCTTCTTATCAGCCATATGTTCGGCGATCACTTCCTGGCCAGATCTAATGACCGGAGGCATCACGATGCCCGAAATTTCAGCGCAACCTTGACGGTTCAGACTGGGATGCATTTCGTCCGGGGCGTCCGGATTGTGCCGGCGAAGGTCGGTCACTTCAAACCCAAAATGCTCATGCGCGTACTGCTTGACTTTCTGGCCGTCACTGTCGGTTGCTACATACTCATACAGCATAAAGTCAATATGAATCGTATGCCCGGTGAAGCCGGAACGCCAAGCCAAGGTGAGCAGGTCAACATTGCCCCACATCGGGCCTTTCAGAATCAGACAAGTTTCCATCGCCATCCCCCTCTTGGCTGCCAGGGCGAGATTCTCCTGACGAATCTGCTCGGCCAATTCTGTTTCGGTTGTCTGATTAATTTCTGCCTGATTACGATCGTCTACGCCTATTGCTTTCATTCCATCACTCCTTTCAAAACACCACCAAAAAGGTGGGTGCGTAGAACCAAACGTTCTATATCTCTCTATTGTATCACAGATTCTCTAGAATGTCAATAGGCAGCACTAGCTTTTTATTAGTCTTCGACTAGAGTGAACTCTTTGCCGGCGATTTCGATGATCGAATCCGGCTCAGCCCCCTGAGAGGTGAGCTCAGCGCGAATCCCCATCTTTTTCATAATATCACGCAGACGATTGACTGAAGCGTAATTATTAAGGTCGGTGCGACGGGCAAATTTTTCGATCTTTTGGCCGGTGACGACGAATTTGTCGCCCTGTTTTTCGACTTTCCAGGCTTTGCTGAGTTGCTCTGGGCCAAGAGTAATAACTGGGATGGGAGCTTGAATACTAGCACCCAGCGCTTCTGCCTTTGCTGCTTCAGGTCCGGGTGTGCCCGGCTCATCTAAAGAATCGTCGCTGGCACAGCCCTTAGAAGGCTTATGCCCTTTAGCAGTAACCTCAGAAGCGCTCGCTGATTTTAGTTTTGCTAGCTCGCGCAAAAGTTCCGTGATTCCCTGCTTGGCGCTCGAGGAAATCGCGAACACCTTAGCCTTCGGGTTTTGCTGTAGAATTGCGTCGCGTTGCATGGCGATAATCTCATCGTCGACACCTTCACACTTGGTCAAGGCTACGATTTCGGGGCGATCTTTGAGCCCGCCATAACGCTCGAGCTCGTGACGAATCACGCGATATGCCTCACCAGCATCATCATTATAGACATCAACCAAGTGTAGCAGGGCTGCCGTCCGGTCAACATGGCGCAAGAAATCATGCCCCAGACCCTTGCCGTCGGCTGCGCCTTCAATCAAGCCCGGGATATCAGCAATCAGGATGTCTTGGCCATCAATCGTCGCTACGCCGAGCTGTGGAGTCAAGGTTGTAAATGGGTAGTCGGCGATTTCTGGCTCAGCATTGCTGACGACCGAGAGAAAAGTTGATTTGCCAGCATTCGGCAGCCCGACCAGACCAATATCAGCGATTAATTTCAGCTCAAGTGCAGCTTCGAAAGCCTCGCCCGGCTCGCCGACTTCGGCAATCATCGGGGTCTGGCGCGTCGAAGACTTGAAATGCGCATTGCCAAATCCACCGTCGCCACCCTTCGCGATGACGGCTTGCTGACCATCGGTCGCCAAGTCTGCCAAAACCTCGCCGTCGCGACGCACAACTGTGCCGACGGGGACCTCGACGATTAAGTCTTTACCACTGCGACCAGCACTACGCTGGCCCGAGCCGTTCTTGCCATTCTCGGCCTTTAGCTCCGAATTGTAGCGAAAATCGAGCAAAGTATTCGTATCTTTATCGGCCTTAAAGACAATACTGCCACCTTTACCACCGTCGCCACCGTCTGGGCCACCTTTAGGGATGTAGATTTCATGCCGAAATGAGACGGCGCCGTCGCCACCTTTGCCAGCTTGGAGTTTGACTTTTGCCGTGTCGACGAACATTTGAATCCTTTCTGATACGATTAGTGAATGTAGTTAAAACCACCAACAGAGCTGGCCGGGATAATACCTTCGGTCAGAGTACCGATACCCCGGCTATCGAGGTTCATCTCCTGGACACGCAAAGAACCGTCAGCGAGAGTATCAGTCACGATACCGACGTGGCCATAATAGCCGGCTGTGGTCTGGAAGACGGCGCCGACCGATGGCGTGTTATTAACGACGAAACCGTTAGCGCGAGCGACATAGGCCCAGCTGCGAGCGTGGCCCATGGTAGCGCCACCGAGCATCGGCCTGAGACCCATATCGACACCCTTGGTGGCGCGCCAGTACCAGGCGAACCAAGTACACTGACCACGGGTCATTGGGTTACTATTAATACCACGAGGGTCGTTCAGGCCAGCCGGATAGAGGCCACGAGAAATCACGACCATATCCTGGCGCGCCGATGACGAACCGGCATAGAAGTAATCGTAAACCGGCACTACGTACTCTGGGCGCTCCTTGACCGGCAAAACACCACCCGGCAAGACGATCTGCATGCCTTCGCCGAGCGCAGCACCCTCGAGGTCGTTATAGGCAATGATGCCTTCGGTCGATGAGCCATATTTCGAGGCTAAGCTTTCGGGAGTATCGCCAGATTTCGTGGTGTAGACGATTCCAGCCACGCCAGCCGGTAGCTTCAACATCTGGCCAACGCTAACATCGGTAGTTTTGAGGCCGTTTGACCAACGAATCTGATCGGTCGTAAGACCAAAGCGCACGGCAATACTGGCCATCGAATCACCATCGGCGACGGTATAGGTCTGAACACCACGCGAAAGGTTGGTGTTAATCAGGTTTGGCTTCTCGATTTTGTCCGTACCGGTCTGGCTAATTTCCTTCATCGCCGAGACGACGACGTAGTTGCTAGCCACGGTATCAAGGCTGGCGAGGTCAAAACTATCCGAAAGACTGGCGACGACATAAAGCTCAGACAACTGGTCAGCCGAAACGTTATAATCGTTGGCTGCGATAGCGTTCATGTTGATGTCGCCGGATTCGGCATTAGTCTTACTCTCAGAGCCGACCTTCGCAATGCCAAAAATCACCAAAAAGGTTAGCACATACGGCAAAAATTTGCCCATGAAATTCCTAAATTTATGTTCTGTTCGCTTCTTTTTCATAATAAATGGTTAACGTTACCCTGCCCGGACGTTTAATCACCCCTTATAACGCCTACAAGGTAACATTACAGAGGTTTTGACAATGGTCTTGGATATTTTGATTGTGTCCTTCCTCTGTATCACTATAATACATCATACCGTCGTCTCCTGTCAAGAAGAATAAGTAGTTTGAGGCGCTACCATCAGGGGTGGCCGTAGCTAGCAAAGCTTCTTTTCCGGGGTTAGAAATCGGACCATAGGGTAAACCGGGGTATTTACGGGTATTATAAGGGGAATCGATCTCGAGAGCCAGGGCATTATCGGTATAAATCTCGCGATTGGGGTCGACTAGGTCGACAGCATATTTGGTCGTGACGTCGCTACCGAGAGAGATATCGGAGCGCAGACGATTATAGAAGATTTGCGCCACTTTGGCCTGGTCAGTGGCATTATTCGCCTCTTTTTGGACAATCGAAGCCAGCGTGATGCCCTGATAGGGGTTTAGGCCTTGCTCGGCGAATTTTGCCTTGAGGTCGTTTTCCTCGACCACGTCGGCCAGCTCAGCAATCATGCGTCCGAGGACGTCTTCGACTTTGTCGTCAGCGTAAAATTCGTAGGTATCACCAAAGAGATAGCCCTCAAGCGAAGCTCCTTCTGGACGCCCTTCTAGAACCCAACTATATGGCTTACCACTATAATCGGCGCTGAAACCAGCGTCAATCTCAGCTTCGCTGTAGCCCTCGGCTGCTAGGCTCTGGCGCACATCGCGCAAGGTTTCGCCGGGTAAAACGGTAAGGCTAAAGACATTACCACCCTTGCCGTCGACGATGCGCTCGATGATTTGCTCTGGGGTCATGGTCTTGTTCAGGCTATATTCGCCGGCCTTAATAGTCGAACCGGAATAATTGAGTCGATAGTAGATCTGGAAAACGATTGAATTACGGACCAGCCCGGCATTCTGCAGATCGACAGCGACGTCATTGACGCCAGCACCAGAGGCAACCTCGAAGAGGACGGCTTTACAAGCGCTAGATTCGGCATCTTCTTTATCATTACAGTCAATTTCCGTGAAAACTGGCTGGAGATTCTGAACGTAGTAGAAATATGCCCCAGCGCCAGCTAGTCCTAGCAGGACTAGAATAATAATTAGGGCCGTGAACAGGCGATGAGGCTTGTTAGCCTTGACTGAGTGATGCTTGGCGCTGGCAGCCTTGCTGGCTGATTTGCCGGTGCGCTGCTCGAGGAAATCTTGCAAGATAATCGTCGCAGCTTCGGAATCGATATCGCCCTTCTTGTAGCCTTTTTTGCGCCCCTTGAGGCGTTTTTCGGCTTCGACTGAAGTGAGACTTTCGTCCTGGAAGCAGATTTTAGCGTCGGGGATAGCGCGCTTGAGATCTTTGGCAAACTGGCGAACGTAACGGCTCTGCTCAGTTTCTTCGCCCTGGCTATTGCGTGGGAGGCCGAGCACGAAGCAATTAATATCCCAAGCTCGCGCCAGCGAAGCAATCTTCTTAAATTCCCCACCGTCAACTTCAACGGCACTATACGGGACAGCAATACGCACGCTCGAATCGGCTTTGGCGACACCGATGCGTTTGGTGCCGACATCCAGGGCGATAAGTTTCATCTCTAGTTATCCTCCACCGTCAGCTCGACTTCAACCTTATTATCATCTTTTGGTACGCTCCAGACCCAGAAATAGGACGGATCAATCGTGACCGAGCTAACACCATTGATCGAGCGCAGAAGCGACTGCACTTCGCCGATCTTGCGACCCTTGGCCTTAGCGAGAATATCTTCTTTGGTGACGGTCGGGCCGGTCTTGACTATGGCCTTGAGGCGAGCTGGCTCTTCGAGACTCGAGAAACGCTCGATGTATGGGTTAGCCACAGAGTAGATACGCTGATCCTCGCTGACCGAGAACTTCTGATTGACGTATTTATCGATGGTCTCTTTGTTCAAGACGTAGACCGAGTAGACAATCTTGACCGTGATCTCGGGCTTAACGTTGCTATCAACCTCGGCGTTTAGCTCTGGGGTAGATTTCACCTCGGCGACTTCACTAGCGAAGCTAGACTCGATGATGACGACCTTGTCGGATTTGACCTGGCTGAGGAGGTTACTACGACCTTCGGCTGAGTGGCTCGAGAGGATGCGCTCCTTAGCGCCGTCAATGTTGGACTGAGTGACCGTAGTAACTTCGCGTGAGCTACCACCGGTGAAGGCACTAGAGTTGGTAATCGTGGCCGAATTGTCGCCGTCGGTAATAGTGTTCCATTGGCGTCCGGCGCCGATATTGAACTCCTCGCCGGCCGAAATCGCATGGACTTTAACCGTTGTACTCTTGGTGGTAGTGCAAGAATCGATATCCCTACAACCGAGTGAGACTAAGCCACTCGAGGTGCCATCCCATTCAATTTTTGCCGAATCCTCATCCGTAAGGTAAGAAACACTTTTGCCATCGGCTGTCGTCGCCGTCAAACGAGTACCTTTTGCCAGAGAAAAGCTATAACCCGTATCTTTATAGTCGGACGTCATGAAGTTAGCACGCAGGGTGACGTTAACTGTACCTTCGGCGCGCTCGCCTCGGTCTTCCTTACCACTAGCCTCGAAACTATCAGAATAGGTCGATTCGAGGGTCTCTTTTTGCAAGAAAAGCACGCTAGCGTCAAGGTTTTCAGCGTTCGAATCGGTAGTAAAATGAACTTCTTCGGAGAAGTTGCTAGAGGAAGTACTCATGGCGACGGTGATTTTGACAGCTGGGGCAAAAACAAAGGCCCAGACACCGAAAACAATCAAAATCAGGGCTGCAGCGACGCCGAGAATAATCCATTTGCGATATTTGTCGAAATTTGGCACTTTTTTGCCATCTTTGACTTTAGCACCCTTCTGATTGGCCTTTTTACCGTCTTTAGAGCCGTTTTCAAGGCTTTCTTCGGTCAGGTCGATAGTATCAGCACCTTTGCCAGAAACACGCTCAGAAGGGCTGTTAGAGGCCTCTCCTGCCGTTTTAGCACTAGCTTTTTTGCCTTTGAGGCTATCAAGCTCGGCTTTTTCGGAATTATTATCAGCCAAATCTTCATCAATCACCTGTTCGGATTTTTCGGCATCTTTGACCATCTCTGGGGTCGGAACAACTGGGCGCGACTGCAGAGTCTTCGCCACTGGGATCTGCGCTGCCATGGCTAGTTTGACGATGGCTGGGTCGGCCGTGACGATCACGGCAACCTTTTCACACTCTTTAGCTGCGCGTGCTACTAACTTCATATTCACCGCGCTACGAAGCATAGTGGCTTTTTTCGGGGGCACTAAGGCCACCAGTTTTTGTTCAGCCCGTTGGAGCTTGGTTAAGATGTCGGTGATGTCATCATCCGGCTCCAAATAAATAACTTCCTTATTCATATGTATCTAATATATCATGAATTTTTGTGCTTGTGTTAACATTTTTTCTGGCTTATGCTAAACTAGAGGTAATGAGTTGGTTCAAAAAGCAAAAAGTCATTTCTACAAACTCGGTCGTAAATCCGGCTGTGCCGGCTGGCGCGATTGCGAATTATTCGGCGCTGGCTGAATTGACCTTGAATAATATTACTGATGGCGTGATGCTGATCGATGAGTCGGGTATGATTAAATTTGCTAATCCGGCAGCTGCGACGATGATGGGCTATGGCAGTCCTTCGAATGTGATTGGGCTGAGTTATCAGGCTGTACTGAGGCTGGAACGGATCGACGGGAGCCAGGTTTCGCCAGAGAAAAATAAATTGACCCATGCCGTCGAGACGAATCAACCTTTGATTTCGCGCGAATATTTATTGATTTCGGCGCAGAGCGAACGTCGGGCAGCGATTGCCCTGACCCTGACTCCGACCGGTGGGCCTCATACGAACCGAATTATTACTTTTCGTGATATTACGAAGGAGCTAGAAGAAGAGGAAAAACAGAGCGAATTCATCTCGACAGCGAGCCACGAAATGCGTACGCCGGTGGCGTCGATCGAGGGTTATCTTGGCTTGGCGCTGAATCCTCAGACGGCGACGATTGACGACCGAGCGCGCCAATATCTCGAGGCAGCCCATGCTTCGAGCCAACATCTCGGGCGACTATTTAAGGATTTGCTCGATGTGACGAAGCTGGACGACGGTCGGCTGAAGGTGCACCTCGTGCCAGTTGAGATCGTCTCGGTAGTGCGTGAAATGGCCGGCTCGCGTGAGAAAGATATGGCAGCCAAGCATCTGAAATACAGCTTCGGCACGAGTGGGCCGGTGACTGGCGACAAGCAGCTGAATCAGATTGTCTATGCAGCCGTCGACCTCGATTTCATGCGCGAAATCCTCGATAACTTGATCGAGAACGCGATTAAATACACGCCGGATGGGGGCGAGATTTGGGTCAATGCGCGTGGCGACGGTGATAAAGTTTTGATTAATGTGACAGATACTGGGATTGGGATTTCACCGGAGGACGCTGGGCATATTTTCCAGAAGTTCTACCGAGTGGACAATTCGCAGACGCGAGCGATCGGGGGGACGGGCCTGGGGCTTTACCTCGTGAAGCAGCGCGTCGAGGCAATGGGAGGAAGAGTTTGGGTGGAAAGCGCCTTTGGCGATGGTTCGACTTTCTTTGTTTCCCTGCCTCGGTTGACGCCGGCTGATTATCAGCGTCGCTTGGTAGCTTATCAGAATGAGCAGGCTGCCCAAGCCTTGACGCACGCAACCAGCCCGAAGCCAGCCGTGCCAACCATGGCTTCGCTGGCAGCGCCAAGTGCAGCTGCACCGCTGGCGACTAGCGCCGAAACAACGGCTAAGGTGATTAAGAAACAAGAAGCGCCGGTACAGCCGGTCGCTGGACCTCTAGCCGATGCACTGGAAGCTGCTAAAACAGCACGCGCAGCCGAGGAGGCCACGCGCGAGGGTCAGGTGAAAGTACCAGCAGCTATACCGATCGCGCAGCCAATGATGACCACGCCACCCACCCCCGAGACGCCCGTACCAGCGCCCCAACCCCCAATCGCTAATCAAATCAATCAAAAGGAGTCCGTATGAGTAAAATCATGCTAGTCGAGGATGATAACAGTCTTCGCGAAATTTACAGTATCCGTCTTACAGCCGAGGGTTACAATATTGTGTCGGCTGGTGACGGCGAGGAGGCTTTGGCCATGGCCGTGCGCGAGCGACCAGACCTGATTGTCTCCGATGTAATGATGCCAAAGATTTCTGGCTTTGATATGCTAGATATTTTACGCTCTACTCCCGAGACTAAGGATATCAAGGTGATTATGATGACGGCACTTTCGAGCGAAGATCAGCGCGAGCGAGGCGAGAACCTGGGCGCCGATCGTTACCTCGTGAAGTCGCAAGTCGGGATTGAAGACGTGGTGAATGTGGTGCATGAAGTGCTAGGCGACCGGGCGAGTGATGGTACGATTAACCCGACGACGCCGGCCAACGACCCGGCTGCTCCAGTTGCAGCGCCCCAGCCGGTGATGATGCAGCCGACGCCTACGACGGAGCAGACCTCGGTGATGCAAAACAATGGCGAGCTGGGCAGCCTCGATCTACGTCCGGACGATCCAAGCGTGTCGGCTTAGGATTGTGCTATAATCTAAAATATGGAAAAACAGCTGCGTCTGAATAAGTTTTTAGCTGAACGTCTAGGAATTTCTCGACGTGAGGCTGATGATTTGATTGTGAGGGGCAAAATTACTCTGGATGACAAAGTGGCAACGTTAGGAGCCAGGATAAATCTGCCTGGTAGCGAAAATGCTATTGACAAATTTCCAGAGGTGTGCTATAATGGAAGGGTAGGGGAGTTGTCTGCCGTGCAGCGACCCCAATCTTTGCAGGCGAAGGGTGACAAAGTCTTGATTTTGCCTGGGGTGGAATATATTTATCTGGCGCTAAATAAGCCGGTAGGCTACGTTTGTTCGCGCCGAGCGCAAGATGAGGCGCCGACGATTTATCAACTTTTGCCGGAAAAATATCGAGAATTAAAGACAGTCGGGCGGCTAGATAAGGATTCGTCGGGTTTGATTCTTTTGACTAATGATGGCGATTTCGCCTTTCGCATGACGCACCCGAAGTTTACGAAGACGAAGATCTATGAGGTCGAGCTAGACCGAGCGCTCGAACCGTTGCATCAGCAAATGATAGCTGACTTCGGGATCGAGCTCGGCGACGGCGTCTCTCGACTCGGGCTAGAGCGTAAGGACGATAGTCGCCGTCGCTGGCAAGTCATGATGAGCGAAGGGCGAAATCGCCAAATCCGGCGCACCTTCGGTGCGCTCGGCTACACCGTAGTCAAATTGCACCGGATAGAGTTTGGGCCGTACCGGCTGGACGGGCTCGAGCCGGGCAAGTTTGTCGAAGTGCAAAAAGCTTGATAAGTGAGAACACCCTCCGACAGAATGCCGGAGGGTGGTGCTAGAATGTGGACGCGCTGCATTCTAAAATTTAAATTCTCTTCTGTTTGGATGCTCCAGCCCTCTCCCACCATTCTGCCGGAGGTCGACGAATTAATCGACTTTTCTCGCCAATCTTGAGAAAGATACCGTAGAATACGATTAACGTCAAGATGATACCGGTCCAGTCAGCATAATAAATGCGCCAAGCGAGCACCGTAATAAAAATCATCAGGGCACATGAAACGTGCGCGCTGAGGGTTTGGCAGATAGTATAAACGATGGCCGAGCGAGAAAAGAGCTTCGGGATACCAGCAAAGACCAGACCGATTAACGGCACCAGGAGACATAGTTTAACTGACCCCAAAGGATTCAGTAGTAGCCAATACCTTGCTCCAAGATAAACTCCACAGAGCATCAAAGCAATATCAGCACCCTGGTCAGGCGAAATACCCAGAACTTTTGGCCTCGATCTTAGCGCCTCATAATTCACTGTATAACGACGGTAAAGATAGCCGTCAACTAAGTCACTAATCAGCGCCGTTGAGAAGAGCCAAGGTACGGCATAGGTAAGGTCCTCGGAGTAGTGCGCAATCAGGATAGCTAACATTGAGGCACCAGCGCGATACAGGCAGATAGCATCCGGCGTTAATGCTAAGAAGACATTGCCGATAGATTCGCCATGATGGATTAAGTCGGATGCATGACGATTGTAGTAAAACAGCTCAATCGATACTCTAATAATGAAAGATGCTACAAAACAATAGATAATTAGAATCATACTTACGATCTCCCTCCTCTAGAATCCAGAAAGTTTGCGTCCAATTTGATAAGGTTCTGTATAGTTCTTATTATAATATACTCTCCAAATTTTAGCAATTGCTGTACTAACGTTACTAGATATTGTAAAATGAGAGGCAGTATCGTAGAAAATAGCACCTTACAGGAGGATAAATGAATGAGAAGATTAGCGTTAGCTAAAGATGTAAACTATGAATTCGGAGGCGCGAATATCCGGCGCCGGAATGGCGAATATGAGTTTTGGCTGTGTGGGGTTGGCAAAAATCGCCTAGACATCATTTTGCCGAAGTTTTGGCTGGTGGACGAGATAGGCGAAGTCGTAAACCCTTTACGCATAATTCCAGAGAAGAACGCCGACAAGATCTTTGGTTTTAACTTCAATAGTACTGAGGTTGCATTGAGCTTCGGCGAGTTTAAGGATGGCAAGTTTCGGCTAACTGACCCTTTGATAGCGAGCGATGTCCTAGTGCGCAGCTGGTGGCGCAGGGCGTCCCGACCGAACTGGCAACGGCGCTATTTGGATAAAACCGGCTGCACTAAACAATATGCCGAGTGGAAGGGTGTGCGCTACTTCGACAAGTCGAAACTGGAGGAGGACTCGGAAATTTCGGTTCACCCCGACGGCTTAGGATTGAACGAGCCGGGTAAGATTTGGGGGGTAGACGTCATCGTCATGACGCTGGACTTTCCTGGCGCCGAAAAACTGCGTCAGACCTATGCCAAAAAGCGTGCAGACTTCGAAAAGAAGGCTGAGCAAAATTTTCTCACCCAAAAGCGCGTCATATGATGCGACGGCTGGCCTGTCAGAGCGACAGGCCATTAATTTTGGAGCAGACGCGAAAGCTTGTCGCGCAAACTAGAGCCTTCGGGTGAACCAGCCAAGGTGTCGAGCGCTACTCGGAGTAGCCCGAGCGCTGTAACGTAAGAATGATCGAGATGCGCCTGGGTCAGATTACTAATGCCGGGGATATCGGAAATCTCGACGAGATGGATGATCGGCCGGCGTGCGAAAGGTAAAGTCTTGAACCAATCAGTAGTCGCTAGCACATCTTGGAGCTCGCCGAGGCCGGCGCCACCACCACAAAGCAAAATCTTATTCGGCAGCATATCGCTGAGGTTAAATTCGTCCAGTGTAATTTCTACGCCCGAGAGCCAGACAGCAAGGTTGCGACGAATCGCGATTAACATCTGATCCTTAATGTCGGCCGGAACTTTGGCTGGATTACGAATGGCGAGCTTGTATTTTTCGGCCGTCTCGAAGTCGACATCGAGAGTCTCGGCGATTTGGTGGGTAAAACTACGCCCACCGATGCTAAACATCTTTGTACCTTCGACACCACCATCATCTACCACGGCGATATCGGTCGTGCCACCACCAATGTCCATGACGATGCCGGAGAAATTACTATCAACATCATCCCCTAAGCAGGCGCGACAGACGGCAAAAGGCTCAACGGCCACAGCCAAGAGATCAAGGCTGAGCTCGGCGCAGACTTTCTCGATCGCCGAAATATGCACGAGGGGCGCAAAAGCCGTATAGAATTGAATCACTACGTCCGTGCCTTTGAAGCCGATCGGATTGGAAATTTTGTAACCGTCAATACTAATACTGACGATAGCCGAGTTAATCAAGCGCACTTCGACATTGGGATTATTAGTCTCGTCGGCAATCTCTCGACGCGCCTGCTCACCAGCACGTTCTTGGACGCGCGAAATAATCAGCGACATTTCCTGCTCAGAAAGAGGCTTGTTGCCATTCTTGCGTCGGTAGCGCACCGTGCTAGTATTGCCCTTAATCAGCTCGCCAGCAATACCAACTACTGTCAGCTTGCTAGTAGTGCCAGACATCTTTTCGGCTTGGCTTAAGGCACGCTCGCAGACGGCGACGACGGCCGGAATATCGGCAATTGCGCCGGAATACATATTACTCGCGCCTTGATGCGCACGGCCAACACCGATAATATCGAGCGAACCCGAATCGTTTTGACGCGCGATGACGGCTTTGACGTACTCGGTACCGATATCAAGAGCAAGAATCGTATCGTCATCTTTACGACCGGCAAAACTTTCGCCACCACCGAGCTCGACTTCGTGCCCCTGATAAACTTCTGCTAGGTCGTCCGGCTTCGTCTTTTTGTTGGAAGCTGAAGCTGGGTGCTTACCACCACGCACCGTTTTGCTCATCTCGGCAACTTTGGTGCTTGCTGCTGTCTTGACGTTCTTTAGTAATCCCATATTCCTCTTTCTATATTTCTCCACCCCACTCGTTACACTGGCTGACGCTATCGACCACTTCGCCATTCGGGCAAAGCACACCTATGAAATTATCGTCACCTTGGTTCATAATCGTGGCATAGGCTTCGAAAAGCTCAGTGAAAGCGCTGGCTAACTCATCGAAGAGGTCACTAATCGGACGATAGCTCTCCGGCGCAGAAACTGTGACGGACTGATATTTGAATTCTAGATCAACCGAAAGGTCGATATCATCGGCAGATTGGTAGGCATGCAGACTGCGCAGCTGATGACCAAATTGCGAAATCTCCAGCACGACGTGCAGATCCTCTGGCCATTCAATATCGCTGGCCGAAATTTCCTCGAAATTCTCGGCACTGAATTTTTCGAGCGAATCATCGTCGTAATATTTAGCGATGGCTTCGTTGGCACAATCATAGAAGGCGTTGGCTGCCGGAGTTTCTGGCAAGGCGTTGATAAAATCAGCCAAAGCTACATTATCGAGCGAGATTTCATAAAGCTGATGCCAGCTAGCTGGCTGGAATCCGGCCAGACCGTCGATGCGAGACACATCTTTGACTGCTGCCACCTTGAGGAAGCGATGATCTGAGTAGACTTTTGCGATGTCTTGCTTCAAGTCGCCGTTTGCCAGGTCTACGGCACAAGTATAGATGTCTCCCCAAAAGTCAATCGCCCCGGGATCAGTTTCTTCGAGATTATCCTTGAAATCATCGAGCGAGATACGCCACCATTCGTTATCGATTAGCTCGAGTGTATCGAAGAAGTCACCCAGCTGTTCGCGTTCGGACTGGTCAAGATTGAGCTGCTCGACGGTCTCCATGATGCGACTGATTTGCAGATAAAGGACGCCGTCGGACATCTGGACCGTGCCGAGGTCGAGCTTGAACTCTTTCTCAGTATTAGTCTTAACGGTCAGGGCGACTTTGCTAGAGCTCGGCAGGCTACTAGAGGAAGAATCGAGCGCGATAACAACGCTCTCGATACCACTCTCTTCAGTATCATCGGGAGTAACCTTAACCTCGCCAGTGGTGACGACATTATCGGCTTTTAGAAAATGTTCAACAGCATCAAAAGCCACCCTCTCCGGCTGGTTATAACAAGCGAAAAACCAAATCAGAACTCCAGCAACAATACAGAGCAAAATTCCGATGATAATGCCAGCAATCAAGGCACCTTTATGACCGCGTTTGTCGCGTGGCAGCTTCAAATCCCGGTCGATATAATGGCTATCAACCTCGTAAACTGAGGCTGAATTAGTATCTTTGGCATTGATTTCTGTGTTTTGGCTTGGCTCGGTCTGCCCTGCAGTATTCGGTCCACCATCCGTGCCACCAGCCGTTGGATTCTGATCCATAGCCCTCCTTGCTTAAGCTTTATATTATTGTAACACGTTTTCGAAAATAAAAGTAGATTTTTCGAAAAGAGGAGACATGATATAATGAGGTTATGGATAATTTTGTAATTAAAGATATTAAAGCTCGACAAGTACTGGATAGCCGAGGAGACCCAACGGTAGAAGCCGACGTCTACCTTGCTTCCGGTGCTGCTGGTCGGGCAATTGTGCCTTCTGGGGCCTCGACGGGGACTGGCGAGGCGCTCGAACTGCGCGACGGCGACCAGAAATTTTACAACGGTAAAGGTGTCTCTAAGGCTGTCTGGAATGTCAACCACGAGATTCGCGATTTGCTCGTGGGTAATTCGGCCGACCAGGAGCGCGTTGACCAGCTAATGATTGAGCTCGATGGCACCGAGAATAAAAGCAAGCTGGGCGCGAATGCGATTCTAGCCGTTTCCCTAGCGACAGCGAAGGCTGCTGCGAAGGCGAAAGGAATGCCGTTCTATCGCTATATCGCTGCGATCGCCGGCACGACTAACGAGATGTGCTTGCCACTGCCGATGATGAACGTGATGAACGGTGGTTGTCATGCCGACTGGTGCACGGATTTTCAGGAATATATGATTATCCCGAAGGGCGCTGGCACGATGGTAGAAGCTGCGCGCATGGGTACGGAAGTCTTCCATGCGCTGAAGAGCGTCTTGAAGAACCGGGATTATCCGGTGACAGTGGGCGACGAAGGTGGCTATGGGCCGAAGGTCAAAGGTGGCAATAATGAGCCTCTGGACTGTATTATGGCTGCGATCGAGGCTGCCGGCTACAAACCGGGGCAAGATGTCGTGATTGGACTCGACGTGGCAGCTTCGGAATTTTGGAACGCTGACCATTATGAATTGAAGACTGATGGTTCATGGAAGACGTCGGAGGACATGGTTGACTGGTATGAATGGGTTGTCGATAATTATCCGGTAGTGTCGATCGAGGATGGTCTAGACGAGTCGGACTGGGAAGGTTGGCGCGTCTTGACCGAGAGATTGGGCGACAAAGTACAGCTAGTCGGTGATGATCTTTTCGTGACGAATACCAAATTACTGGAGCGTGGTGTTAACGAAAAGGTAGCGAACGCGATCTTGATTAAGCCAAATCAAATCGGTAGCGTTTCGGAAACAATTGCTGCTGTCATGATGGCGAAAAAGGCCGGCTATCGCACCGTAATGTCACATCGTTCTGGCGAAACCGAGGATACGAGCGTAGCGCACCTCGCCGTCGGGCTAGGTACTGGTCAGATTAAGACTGGTTCCCTCTCGCGTTCTGAGCGTATTGCGAAATATAATGAGCTGACGCGCATTGCTGAGGATGAGCCAGATTTAAGGTTTAGGCCGATTTTCGGATAGAAAAGTCCGGTCGGAACTTGTGCTTGTACTAGATCATAGTACAAGCACTTTTTTGGATTTCGCTCAACCGGGTTGTGGGAACCTAGTTTGGCGTTTTCCTGCCTCTGTTCGTTCAGGGCCAAAGTAGGCTATGGCAACCTACTTTGCGAAAAATAGACTTCGTGCGCAGTGGTGGCGTACACATGCAACATAACTTCATGAGAGGCATAAGTACTAATAGCCTTTACCGATCTTCGAGAGCTGCTATTTTTTCCAGTATTACTTCAGCTTCTGCATACGATCTTAATGTCGATGTCATTGACTTGTTCTCATCTGGTGGACCATATAATCGCTGGTATGGTTTCCCAGTACGTTGTCTGACTTCTGGCGCCTAGTTCCCTAGCCCCATTCCGTCTAGCAGTAACTTTTTGGGTGACTCGCTCGGTAAATATGTTTCCTGATCCCTTAGGATTGGTATTTTGTGACATAAGTGTCCTGATGTGAAGCTGGGGACAATACGGCATTATTCTTGGTCGAAGTTCTCATTGTCGAGTGTATTATTCTTTTCATATTCCTTGTATTGCCGTTATTGTTTTAGCGTGGATCAATGTGATTTGCTTAAAACCGTGCGCGTGCGCACGGTTTTGGCTTAGGGTAACAGAGGTAAGAAGGTGATAAAGCGTGCTCGGTAGCACACTTTGTGTGAAGAACTTGTTTAGGCCTTATATCTCAAAGTGGTTCCGTGCGACCACTTTGGCATTTTTCCACCCCTGTTAGTAAAAGTCAAAAGTGGTGTAACGTGACCACTTTTGCATTTTCTAGGTAACTGGTCGCCAGAAGCCAGACAACGTACTGGGAAACCAAGGAAGCGACCATTCGGCCCGTGCGATGAATTGAGGCCTCCAGAATCGTCAAGGCGCATGTTATACGAGACAGCCGATGCAGCATTCGAATAGGTAGAAGCTATAGATGACCAAATATAACCATAAATACCAACAACTCTTGAAAAACTAAAACTTAGATAGATTTGCCCACTGCGCACGAAGCCGTGAAAAGGTCCGGTATATATCACCGGACCTTCGCTGCGTTTTGAGAAATGATGCACTACGCCCTCTCGCTATATCCTCTCACGATACCAATATATCGTCTGATGGCTTGCGCCCACAAAGATCTCCACGCCCTTCGTCACCTCAATGCGCCGGCTCACAACACCATCCTTTGAGTTGCGATAGACCTCGGCCGATATGATACCCCTCGGGACGTAGATTCCGTCATTCCTCATGGCGCAAGCAATAATTTGTCGGAATGCTGCCAGGCATTTTGCATTATAGCGTACATCGAAGATATAATGCCAGCCGTCATAGTCATAGGTGACCTCAGCGCAGTTCTCCAGATATTCAATCTGCCAGTTGAGTTTGTTAAACTGCTTATCCAACTTCTGTAATTTCAGGCGAAACTCTGACCGATGCCGATAGAAATCCTCTGAATCCATGATAAACTGTTCTTCCCTCAGGTGATAACTCCGGGTTGCATCGCGTCGCAAGTCACGGAGATTGTCTTCGAGAGGAAAGACAATGAGATAATTACCAAGCTGGTCGGTGAAGTAAAATTCCACACCGTAATCTTCGCTTAGTTCGGGCGATATCTCAACCAGCCTATCAGGCTTACTCTCGATAAAAACGATTAAGCTATTATTATCGTTGTTTTCTGGGCTCAAGCTCCAAATTTTGATTTCGGAATGGTCGGGCGCCAAGTCTACCTTAGAGAAGCACATTTTTACCTCAGCCGACTCGGCATTAATGCCGTAAATCTGTTTCAGGGCATCCTGTCGGCCGATGAGATGAGGCTCAATTATCGTCGGTCTGCCTTCGCCATCGGCGTGCAACTTCTCGGGTAAGCAGATAGATACTTGCACCCCGTCTATGCGTTGCTCCGGATGGCGAATCTCATAATGATTTCCGACCAGCTCAACTTTTGACCCCCAGAATTTTTTCTGGACCTCACGCATCGTAAATCTCTTTTCGTTCATATTTTTCCCTCTTTTCTTTGTATTTTTGCTACCTGAATGGACAGCATAAAACCAGCCCTGATCGACTAATTTTATGCTGTCTACTAGCTAGCCAGAGGGAAAATCATCATTTCCCTGTCAAGGTGCTGAATGGAATCAAAAAATAACATCCCTATCTTTCCATTGTAGCACACTTTATTGAAAATGTCAATAGGCACGCGGCCTACCTCTGTTAGGACTATTGCACCTTGACGCAGGCCTCGCCAAGCAGCGCCGTCAGAGGCTTCATCAGTTCGTCATTAACGTCAACCCGAAATGGCAGCTTCAGGGGACGCTTGCCATGTTCATCTTTCAGTACCATAATAATCTCTTGGACGCCCGGGTTCAGCTCGCAGAGGTGTCGAATCTCGCTCAAAGTTTCGACGTTGTTCGGATCTTCGACCAGAACATAAAGTTTCTCTCCCCGGGGATCTTTCGGTGGTTTGACCGGAGCGCGAGGTGTTTCGGGCTGAGGAGCCGGCCTAGCACCACCGTAACCTCCCCCGCCAACGCTAGTGGCGCGACTGCGCCGAGCCGGGCGAGGCGCAGCACTGGTCGGGACTGGCAGTTTTTGACCGGTGGGCTGGTAGCTCTCGAGGATCTCGTCGGGGATGATCTCCACGCTGTCGGCGATGATTTTTACCTCATTCGTGACGTTACCGTCTTTATCCTTCGCATTGACCCGACCAGTGACCTTGATGACGTTGTCCTGGACTAATTTCGCACCCACTTCTTCATAGAGATTGGGGAAGATAATCACTTCTTGCTCGGCAATTTTGTTCTCCAGCTTGACGAAGGCCATGCGCGTATTGCTCTTAGTCGTGATCAGACGTACAGCGCTAATAATTCCTCCGATACTAAGCTGCTTACCGTCATTCTCAGCCTTCACTAGGTCGTAACTATGAGTCTGCTCTTCGAAATAAGTTTCGTAACGGTCGAGAGGGTGACTCGAGATATAGAGACCCATGAGGTCGCGCTCCCAGAGCAGGCGATCTTTCTCAGGGAATTTGGTCGGAGCCGGCTTGATTTCTGGCTCTGGCACGACGCCAGCATCGCCCATGGCGCCGAAGAGGTCGGTCTGGCCCGAGGCTGCATCTTTTTGACGCTTCGCACCGTAGGCCTGAATGTTCTCGAGGTTAAAGAGTAGATCGCTACGATCGCCGAATCGGTCGAAAGCACCAGTTTTGATCGCTGCTTCCCAAGATTTCTTATTAAATTTGTTCGAGTTGACGCGCGTCGCAAAATCGCAGACACTGGTGAAGGGACCGTTCTTATCGCGCTCCGGAATGACGAATTCCTCGACTAGCGACTTACCCATATTCTTGATGCCCGAGAGACCGAAGCGAATCGTCTTCTCGCCACCGACAATACCGAAATCACCATAAGATTCATTAATATCGGGGCCGAGCACTTTCAAGCCCATACGCTTACATTCGGTAATCTCGATCGCAAGACGGTCGGTCCAGCGCATGTCGGCTGTCATCAAGGCAGCCATGAAAGCGTCGGGATAATGTGCCTTGAGATAGGCCGTCCAGTAGGCTACCAGCCCATAACAAGCTGCGTGGGACTTATTGAAACAGTAGTTAGCGAAGTCGAGCAGCTGCGCCCAGAATTGCTCGGCAATCTCTTCGGTTGCGCCACCAACCTCGACAGCGCCTTTGATGAATTCTGGCTTCACCTTCTTCATCAGGTCGACCTTCTTCTTACCCACAGCCTTACGCAAAGTATCAGCCTGGCCACCGGTAAAGCCACACCATTCCTTCGAGATCTGCATGAACTGCTCCTGATAGATCATAATACCGTAAGTATTCTTCAGCGAATTTTCAAGTCCAGGGTGCAAATAGGTAATCGGCTCTTCGCCGTGCTTACGCCGAATGAAACTGTCGATGAACTGCATTGGCCCTGGACGATACAAGGCCACCATAGCGATGATGTCCTCAAAAGTCGACGCCTTGAGGTCGCGCAGATAGCGTTTCATGCCGGCAGATTCCAGCTGGAAGACACCGGTAGTCTCAGCGCGCTGGAGCAGCTCATAGGTCTTCGGGTCGTCAAGAGGCAAATGCACGAGGTCGACGTCATCGTGATAGACTTTACGAATCATGCGCAGAGCGTTATTAATCACGGAAAGGTTAGAGAGGCCGAGAAAGTCCATCTTGAGCAGGCCAAGCTCCTCGACCTGCCCCATGGGGAACTGGGCAGCGATGGGGCCCTTCGCCGAAACTTCAAGAGGAAGAAACTTGTCGAGGTCGTCCGGTGCAATAATGACGCCACAAGCATGCACGCCGTGGTTGCGCACTGTGCCTTCGAGCTGACTAGCAAAATCCAGCACTTCCTTGGAAATTGGGTTGGTCTGGTATTCTTGCTTCAGCTCCGGCACGTCGCGAATCGCATCGTTGAGATGAACATGATGACCTTGGACTGGGTCCGGCACCATCTTTGCTAGGCGATCGGCATCGGCGTACGGCACTTCGAGCACGCGCGCCACGTCACGCACGGCGTTTTTCGCCATCATTTTACCAAAAGTCGCAATGTTCGAAACGCGCCCAGCGCCGTATTTGCGCGTACAATATTCGATCACTTCGTCGCGCCGGGTATCCTGAATGTCGGTATCGATATCTGGCATCGAGATACGGTCGGGGTTCAAGAAACGCTCGAAGAGTAGGTCGTATTTCAGGGGGT
Source organism: uncultured Candidatus Saccharibacteria bacterium (assembly GCA_964515845.1). Classification (GTDB taxonomy): domain Bacteria; phylum Patescibacteriota; class Saccharimonadia; order Saccharimonadales; family Saccharimonadaceae; genus Nanosyncoccus. The sequence goes on from CAZEVF010000006.1 coordinate 53,701, forward strand.
CGAGCTCGGTAATCCTGAGAGCAAAGGCGAGAATGCTCCCGGCAGCCGAGCCACGCCCTGGTCCAAAGACGATACGCTGGCTCTTGCCCCAGTTAATAAAGTCCTGCACGATGAGGAAATAACCATTATATCCCATTTTGTCGACCACGCTAAGCTCATAGTCAATCCTCGGCAAGATTTTCATCTTTTCCTCAGCGCGCTCCGGAGCTTGATCGGCCTCTTCGAGCATCTTGCGACACTCTGCCACGGTGAGGTCAACTGTTTCTTCGAGTTTTTTACCACAATAGCGATAGACTAGCCCCTGGAAGACCAGTTTATCGAGATAGGATTTCTCGTTTTCGCCCTCCGGCAGAGGAAACTTTGGAATCAAAATACGCCCGAGCTGCAGGTCGACATTGCAGCGATCGGCGATGCGCCGAGTGTTTCGCACGGCTTCGGGAAAATCTTTGCCCCAGCGTGCGATAATTTCTTTCGGAGGGATGACATGAAGCTCGAAATCTTTCAAGCTCATGCGATTCGGGTTCGAGAGGTTCGAAGCCGTACCGACGCACAGTAGAACTTCGTGCGTATCTTGTTGCTCATGGCGCAGGTAGTGGGCATCACAAGTTACGACCAGAGGCAGACCAGTCTCCTCAGCAATCTTCGCGAGACCTTGATTGATGTCGTTCTGTACATCCCAATGAGTCGGCGATTCAGGGTGGCCATGATCCTGCATCTCGAGATAGAAACAATCTTTGTAAATCTTCGAATACCAGTCGACGAGCTCGCGAGCCTTCTTGTCGTCATGCGCGCGCAAAGCTTCGGAGATCTCCGAGCCAGCGCAACCACTGAGGCAGATAATGCCTTCATTATACTTTTCCATCAAGGCGTGGTCAATGCGTGGCTTATAATATCGACCGTGGATTTCGGCTTCGCTCATTAGATGGCAAAGATTCTCGAAGCCTTGATTATTCATCGCGAGCAAGGTGATATGGAAGCGCTGCTTGTCGTGAGCCGGGTCGTGATCTTCCATGCGCCTGGCAGCGACGTAAGCCTCGAGGCCGAGCACTGGCTTAATATTATGGTCGTGGCAGGTTTTATAAAGCTCAACTAGGCCACTCATGGTGCCGTGGTCGGTAACAGCGACGGCTTCCATTCCCTGCTCCACTACAAAATCCACCAGCTCCGGAATCTTCGTCAAGCCGTCAAGCAGCGAATAGTGAGTGTGGTTATGCAAGTGGACAAAATCGCTCGGCAATAAAGCCTCTGAACCTTTGGTAACCTCAGTCATATAGATTATTATAGCACAAAAATGGGCTGTGAAGCGTGGGAAATCCGAGTTTGCTCCGGCGTGGGTGAAAAATTGTGAAATACTCTTGACTTTTTGAATAAGGTGTGCTATAATGGTAAGATAACGAGGCCGAATAGCAACCGGTCTGTCTGTTGGTGTGCTCACAAAGATGAAAGGAAGGTGGGAAAAGTGAGTATTAATTTGGAATTACCGAGTAAGGCGATGGAGTCTGAGGCTCCAATCAAAAACGTACCCGACCAGGAGACTTTTGCTGAAATTAGCGATACTTTGAGACAGATTGAAAAGTTATCGCCGGATGAACAAGTCCAGGTCGAAAACTTTGCTAAGCAAATTGACCTGCACGATATCGACATCGTGACACGTTATGGCGAAGCTGCGCAATCGAAGCTGCAAACTTTTACCGATAATGCTTTAGAGGGCGTCAGAGGTAATGATGTAGGTGAAATCGGGAAGCTACTGACTGAAATGAGCGTCAGTATTAAAGCCTTCAACGACGAAACCGACAGCAAGTTTATGGGTTTCCTGCGTTCTACGAAGCGCAAAGCTGAATCTTTGCGCGTGCGTTATGATGATGTAACTGAGACCTTGGAGAGAATCAAGAAAGACTTGGTCGGTCGGCGTATGATTCTGCTCAAAGACAATAAGATGCTGGACACAATATACAATCAAAACCTTGAGTATTTCAAGGAACTGACAATGTACGTTCTGGCCGGCAAGCAGAAACTGGCAGAGGCACGAAGTGGCGAGTTAGAAAATTTGAGGCGTATTGCCAGCGAATCTAATGACCAGGCTGACGCTTTTGCTTACAGCGATTTTAAGGACCATTGTGAGAGCTTCGAGAAGCAATTATTTGACCTCGAGCTGACACGTTCAGTCTGTCTACAAACAGCTCCTCAGATTCGGATGGTACAACAAGCGAATGTCTTGCTGGCACGCAAGATTCAAAGTAGTATTAATAATACTATTCCGATTTGGAAGCAGAAAATTGCCATTGCACTGGCAATCCAGCATACGGAGGATGCAGCCAAGGCGCAAAAAGCTACGACTGATTTAACCAGCCAGATGTTGGAAGACAATGCAAAGCAGCTACACTTCAGTGTGACGGCTGCAGCCAAAGAGGCCGAGCGTGGAGTAATCGATATCGAAGCTTTGAAGAACAGTAATACTGAGCTTCTAGCAACAATCGATGATGTGATTACTATCCAGGAAGAAGGGCGTCAGAAGCGCGCTGCTGCCGAACTCGAATTACGCAAAGCTGAAGAAGATTTGAAACAGAAGCTAATCGGCGTAAGCCAACGCACCAACCGTTAGGCACGTTAAAAATTAGGAGGTGAGAAAACTTGAACAACGACGAGAAAAAGCTGCAAGTTAAGCTTTTTCGAATTGCCGTGACTGCAACTGGGTTGAGCTTGATAGTGCTGTTTTTTAGCGCTATCGTGATGCGAAACTGGCTTGTAGTCGGATTTGGGATTCGGACGTTTCGGAGCGTGCGCGCGATATGTACTAGCCTTGTCGCGCTTTGCTTAGGCTGTACGGTCTCTTTGGGCGTACCATTAGTAAAACTATGGCTACGCCATCGTAAAGGGCAAAAACTGGAGCAGGAGC